>JAOTVU010000007.1 GCA_029863385.1 Acidimicrobiia bacterium | reverse complement strand
ACACCTCCTCAACGCCATCCACCGGATCCGGGCCGCGTTCCAAACACTCACCGTGACCACAACACACCCGACACCGGCAGCCCTATGAAAGATCCGGGCTAGTCGTCACCAGTCGCGTCCGACAGCGAGCTGATCACTCATCTCACACCGAAACCGGCGATTTGTCACAGCAAGTTGTCACAGTCGTCGAGACTAGTCTGTGGCCGTCGATAGACCGATCATCGACAGGTCGCCTTCGGGTCAGGACAATCCCGGCGAAGGCACGCAGTGCCAATTGGTGGCCAGGAGACGCATAGGGCTATGATTGAACATGGAGCCGCTGCCAACCGCAGGCGCCACGGTCGCCGATCTGGCGCTGGTGCAGGCGCTTATCCGCAAGGGAGATCTCTTCGTGGACATCGGCGGCGCTTGGGTATCTCCGAATGCTGAACTTGTCGGCAGGAAGGTTCTTCTGGTCGCCTACTCACCCGATGCGATCGAAGAATCGGAGTGACCGTCAGAAACAGCCCGTACGACGGTCTGCCAATCGATGCTCTCGGGTGAGGGACGAATGGTGTTGAATAGGATCTCCAGTTGAGGGCGCTCCGACTCATCGAGATCGTTTGGATCGGCGAGATTCCGTATGTACTGGTAAAGCATGTCAGCGGGCTCCGCTGAGTTCTTCACAATATGTCGGCAGTGGAATTGGATGTCCCACTGATGTGGTCGAGTCGCTTCTTGTGTGAGATACCCGATCAACAGTTCAGTCTGTGGGGCCAACGTGTTCGACGTTCGTTCAGCGTTCAGCGAGACAAGCCCGCACCGACTCTGCAGCTGCATCGATGATCTGGCCGATGGCGGCCGTTATGCTCTCATCAAGGTCGCCCGTCCATTCGTCCATGTGGATCTTTTTCATCTCCACGGCGATCGAGCAACCTCGTTCCTGGTACCGGCTATTGATCCAGCGGGTCATCGCTCCGCCCTTGAATTTGACGTTCTCACGAACGTCGAGCACGTCGTCGAAGAACGGCAACTCGGCCATCGTGCCGCCGAACGCATCCACGATCGATCGCCAGGATGAGGGGATGCTCTCGGTGCCAAGATTGATCTCCGGGTTCAGTTCCGGGTCGTCGACCGGTGCAGTCGGGCCTCCCCTACGGTGGTTGTAGGAATGAATGTCCAGGACGACGACGTGCCCATGAGCGTCGACCACCTGGTCGCAAAGCGCGCCGAGTTCGTCGTAGAACTCGTCATAGATTCGTAGGGATCCAGCGACCATCTCGTCGGGGGGTTTCGATTGCCAGATGTCCAGCCCCCACGCATCGTCGGGGACAACGTAGATCGCCTTCTCCCGCGGTCGGTTGAGATCAAGTTCGAACCGAGATCGATGCACGACGATGGTGTTGGCCGCGGCACCTACCCACCGATCGGTGAACGGATCCTCCTCCCGCAACCGGTCGGCCTCGGCCAGCTTCATCAACTCCGAGACATCGGCTCGAAGGTCGTGACCAGCGTGAATTGCGGTGGCGATGATCGGGTCATCACCGGTCTCGATGGTCCATGGCGATCCGGCTGTCATAGTGTCGCCATCTCGACGTTGTTGAAGTTGCGCCGGTAATAGAACATATAGCTGACTTTGGCTTCCAGGCTGTCGATAACGGCATCGTTGAAATTCACACCCTCCAGCTTCTGCGACGAGCCGAGACCCCCAGGGCTGAACACATTGATCTCCATGAGTTTGTCACCGACGATGTCAAGGCCCACCAGAAACATCCCATCCTGCACGAGCTTCGGCCTGACGATCTCGGCCAAGTGCAGGTCCGTGTCGGTCAGAACCGCCTTGGCCAGCGAGCCGCCGGCATGGAGGTTCGATCGCATGTCACCACCCCGGCGGACCCGACGGAACGCAGCGTAGCGGCCCTTGTGACGAAGGGGCTCGCCATTCATGAGGAACAATCGGGTGTCTCCCTCCTCGGCCTTCTCCAAATACTCCTGAGCAATGATGTAGCCGTCCCTGGCCACGGCATCGATCATCTGGTTCAGGTTCGCCGGGTCATCGGCACGGACCAGAAAGACATTCTCGCCGCCGGACCCATGGAGCGGCTTGAGAACCGCCCGACCTTCGTCCTCAACGAACTCCCTTATGAGCTTTCGCTCCCGGCTTATCAGCGTGCGGGGCCGCACCTCTTCGGGAAACATCTGAAAGTACATCTTGTTCTGGGCCTTAGCCAACCCGTTCGGGTCGTTCAGAACGATCACACCATGACGCATGGCAACCCGGCCGAAATCCAGCGCAGCCGTCTGTGCCCAAGCTCGACTTGCCTTCTCATCCGATGGCACGTTGCGCAAGAACAACACGTCGAGATCGTCGACCGTGACTCGTTCACGGATGGCCTTCGGGCTGTGGAGATCCCGGATGTAGGCAGCTCCATCTTTGTACCGGGTTCTCGGTACGCGAGTCGCAGTCGCCCTGACGCGCTCGTCCGGGTCATAACCCAGGTCCCCAACGCTGATGACCCAAGCCTCATGGCCGCGATTGGTTGCCTGGACTCCAAGCCGGGTCGTTGTGTAACCAGGTTCCTCAGTCTTGATGTCGTTCACGACGAATGCGAGTCGCACGAGCGTCTCCTTCACACTTGAGTCCAGACAGGCAGCATGGCCACAACCACCTGGTGAACCGTACCGGCTCTCCAGGATCTTACGTGACTGGGTCGATCAGCACCAGCTGGCATCGGGTAAGCTGATGCTCAACCGGCTGCAGCGCCTCCTCGCCCAAAGAGTTTCTGGGCCGCCATCAGTGAGCCGGAAGGGTCCGATCCGGCTACAGGAGCAGCATGGCTAAACCGGAGGTCACAAGCCTCGACCAGCGACTCATCGACTCACTGGTTGATCAACTTAGGACGAACCGGCCGATCCGCCAGGTTTTGCCAGCCGGCGGGCTCGTCAACATCGACCGCCAGCTGCCGTTCCTGTTCGTCTATCGTCCCCCAGCGGGCGAGTTCGATGCCTTGTTCTCGAAGATCCTTATAGGGGGGGCCTCCTATGTTCTGGCACCGGCGACCGGTCGATCCAAGGCCTGGACCAGCCGCCTCGTAAGCGAAATCGCAACGGTACTGTCTGAGGCCTTCAGCGCCGTCTTGATCATCGAACTATGGCCGAGCAGAAAGGCCGAGGGCGCCAACGGATCACCGGCAGCGATCAAGCCGGGATTTCGCGTCCACTGTCACCGCAACGAGCGGAGCGCGGCAACCGTCGACCGTCTTGTGTCCTCGCTTGATCGAATGACCATCATGAAACAACGTGCTGCGGTCGAGCGGGTTGTTGGTCCGAACCTCGGCCGTCCCGGTCTGCCTCGATTGCTTCCGACAGCACGTGCCAACGACATCGACGCCACTATTTTGGGAATCGAGGTGGCACCGATCTACCTGGATGAGGAAACCGGCGAGACGCTGCCGATCGTTGGACGAACGTTGGCCCGGCTCTTGGCTCGATCACTTCAACGAACGGCGTTCGAGTTCGCACAGGCGGAAACGAGCGACCGGTCCATGCACTTTCACGCCCTGGGTCGTCGGACCTTCGTCGCCGCAGCCAGTCGAGTTGACTCGCAGCTCACTGCTGTCGCCGAGTCATTCGATCTCTTACTCTCGGTAACGCCGATCAATTCCGATGGCGCCTACAAGACGTTCCGGCGCTCCAAGTTCGAGCGGGCGCCGCGGTTTCACTATCGCCCCATTGCCGTTGACCCCGATCTGTTGAAACGCCAGCTCTGGAACATCAAGATCGAGCGGGTCGAGGACCCAGTGCTCGATCAACTCTTCCGGGAGAAGCGACGGGAGCTCGACCTCAAGCTCACGCTTCTGGCCGAGCGGGAGCGATCAAGATTCGTTCACACGAGCATGGCGCTTTACGGCCGGATCGGTGACGACCTGAAACGATCAGCGCTCGACATCATTGCCGACGTTCCAGCAAGAAACGGAAGCAAAAGCCCGCGGAGCGTTCCTGCCGCGCACCTCATTGCCCGCGCCGAGGAAGAGCTCGACCGAATGCGACACGCCACCGGGACCATGGAAGGCCGAGTCATCGTCCAGAAGGACATCTCGTCCCTCATGGTTTCATCAGGAAACCTCTACGTCGGCGCCGACATGTCGTTTCCAGCCAATCGAGTCGAACCTCTGATCCAACACGAGATAGGAACCCACGTTCTCACATACTGGAATGGCCGCGCGCAACCATTTAAGCTCCTAGCCACAGGACTAGCCGGTCACGACGAGCTCCAAGAGGGATTGGCCGTCTTCGTCGAGTACCTCGTGGGCGGTCTCACGGGAGCCCGTCTGCGGACTCTCGCAGCACGCGTCCTCGCGGTCGGAGCACTCCTCGACGGTGCGAGTTTCGTGGAAACGTTCCGACTCCTTCGCGACGACTTCGGTCTGTCGGAACGTATTGCGTTTCTGGTGACGATGCGTGTCTATCGCGGTGGCGGACTGACCAAGGACGCCGTCTATCTACGCGGACTCGAGTCGGTGATCGCATACCTGGCCAAGGGCGGTCGACTTGACACCCTCTTCATCGGCAAGATCGCCACCGAGCACGCTTCGGTTATCGAAGAGCTTCAGAGAAGACAAGTCCTTGTGCCTCCTCCGTTCCGGCCGTCATACCTGGACCAGCCCGACACCCACTATCGGATCGAGCAGATCAGGAATAAGCCGAAGCCGTCCGACCTCATCGATCTCTGACGCCCACATCCGCGCACTCGGTCTTCCGGTTCAATCAGGCCCTTCACTCCGAATGACGCTACTCCTTCCGGAACGACCGAGATTACTCTGTGGGCGCCGCGTGCGCGTAGGACACACCAGGTCCAGCTCTCGATGACCCCATCTGACCAGGCCCGGGCGCAGCCGGAGTGCTCAAACTGCGGGCGGCGATCATCGCCCGCTCCACACACTCGGTAACGCCGGCAATGCGTGGGTTCCGGAGTCGGTCAGATCCCGAGTCGGGATGTTGCGTGTTCGGGTCACACACTGACGTCGTCACGCCAGCGAGCACAGACCGCCACTATCAACGCCACCCCGATGAGCTGGAACGCCCCGAATACGAGGTCATCGGGGTCCTTCGGCCAACTTGCCAGCACACCAGCGGCCATCATCGTTGCAGCCACGACGTTGACAATCCGATTCGAGCGACGAGGCAAGATCCGAGCCAGCGCGACCACCGACACGAGGAACACGAGCGCGAACCTCGAAGCGGTGTCGAGCTGACTTCGGTGACGGTGGCCCAACAAGCCATGAGGACGAGCAGCACCCAGCGCGTCTCGGCGCTTCGTGGCAACCGATTCCCGCTCGTTGGCTGAGTTCGGCACGCCACAGCACACCCGATCACGATTTGGGAGCAAGGGGGTCGGGAGTTCAAATCTCTTCATCTCGACCAAGGGACTTGGCTCTTGGTTGGTCCTGAGATGGTGGGCCGCAGTGGAGGCGAAAGGAGGGGTGCGATGCTCACCTCGAAAGCAAATCCCGGGTGTCACGTTGGGGGCGGTGCTGGTACTCGTCTTGGTTCTAGTGGTACCGGTTGCGGCGACACCACCAGGCAACCCGTTTGTGGGCTCGTGGGAAACGATCACCGACGGCCTGTACGGCGAGGAGCACATTCACTATCAGATCGGCGGTGGCGGCGATATCCATCTCCGAACCGATCTCGGGTAGATCTGCTACTCCTGGTACGGGCAAAAGGTGCCGCGCTCGGGCGCCGGTTGGGGCTCGGTGACCGATGATGACCCGTACACCTGGGAAGGATTGGTCGGAACGCCGAGCCCAGCGTCCTAGGTAGGCGACCGGCTAGCCGCGACGGCAGCCAAGCGACAGCCGCCGACAGCCATCGCTCACCGGTCGACGATGGCGCACGCCTCGGCCGATCCCCCGAGCTCGACGAGAGCGTCGCCGAAGTCGACCATCATCTCGGCTACAGCTTGGCGACTGGCCTGGGACTCGCTGTCGAGAATGAGTTCGGCTTTGACCGAGGCCAGGCGATCACTGAACTCGGTCTGCAGCGCACCGCTTTGCTCGGCGGTGATGCCGGGCAGGAGGTCGGTGCGTCGCAGCACCAGCGAGAACTCGTCGAGTGTGATCTGGACGTCTTCGGAAAAGCCGTCCTCGGCGATGGCGGCGGGAACGGTGGCCACAAGGCGGGCCAGTTCCTGCCGGCACCAGGCGTCGACGGTGGCCGGCGCCGGTACGGCCGGTGTCGTCGGGTCGTTCGATTCGGAAGCCAGCGCACGGAAGGCGAAGACCGACCCGACCGCCACGGCGACGCAGGCAGCCACCAGGGAAAGGCGCCCCCATCGGCGTTGCCGGCTTCCTTCAAGACCCACGCCGGCCGCACGTCGATCGTCATCGGCGTATTCGCGGCCCGTCGCGCCGAAACCGGTTCGCTCGGCGTGGTAGGCCTCGATCATGGCCGACTCCATCCGGGCCAGTGCCTCGGAGCTCGGCAGGTGCTCGCCATCGACGGACTCCAGCGCTGCCCGGACGAACTGCTCTTCGCCGTCTCGGTCCGATCGTTCCGTCATTGCATCTCACCGTAGGCGGTCGAAAACGATCGACGGGCGCGGGCCAACAAGGACTCGGCCGCTTGGTAGGACATGTCGAGGGCTGCGGCCACCTCACTCACCGAGAAGTCGTCGAGGTAGCGCAGAGCGAGGGCGGCTCGTTGCCGGTCGGGGAGCGATGACAAGGCGGCCATGACGGCTTGTTCGTGTGGGTCATCACTGTCGTTGGATCCCGCTGTCAGTCTCTCGGTCCGCAACAGTTCCATCGTGCGGGATCGGGTGCGGTCCCGCCGCCAGAAGTCGATGAGGCGGCGGCGAGCCACGGTCAGCAGCCAGGAGGGCGTCACCTCGTCGGTCTGACCCTGGGCAAAGCGACGGGCGGCCTCCACGAATACCTGGCTGGTGACGTCCTCCGCCACGGCGGTCGAGCCGCATCGGACCAGGACAAATCCGTGGACCCGTGAGACCTGGCTGCGAAACAACTCCTGGAGAGCCAACTGGCTCTGGTCGATCGTTGGATGCGTCGAGTTCATGCCGACAACTCGATCGTGACCACTCGTCATTCGCCTTCACTCGACGAATTGGATCGTTGCGACCCATTCGATCAGCTCGTCGGTCAGGTCTTCGGGCTCCTCCGACGATCGAACGCTGGCGCCGAGGCCGAAAAGCCGACCGTCGTCGAGCTCGATGACCCCGATCAGAACTCCTGGCATCGTTGGCCATCCGGCAAGGCGGGGATCGTCGCCGACTTCGAGCGGAGCAGTGACCAACGGAGGCGTGCGTTCGCGTCTGTGACCGTCCCGTTCGACACTCACTACACTCACGAGGCGAGCTTGGTGGACGGTGCCGACATGGTCGGCCAGCTCGATGGTTCCCAGATCCGCGGTCTCCCAGTCGGGGTCGTTCAGGAGTGCCGCAACCGCCTCCTCGACCGTGGCGATCGGGCCTTCGGGCGTACCGACCAGCTCACCCACCAGACCGCGGGTCCCTTTCCAGATGTGATCACCGACGGTCACCGAACCGGCCTGTTGGTCGACGACACGATCACGGCTGAACGTGAGCTGGAGACCGGGGACCCCGGCGGCCAAGTACGTGCCGGCCGGCATCCGGACCCAACTCGACCAGATCGTGCCGTCGGGTAATGGATGGGGGTGGGACGGCCCGAGGCGGGCGGTCCGAATGAACCGGTCGGCCAGATCGTGGAACGAAGGGTCACCGGCCGTGGCGATGGCGATGGCGATGACGACGATCGGGCCCTGCTCATCGTCGATCTCGTAGTAGCGGAGCCGCTCACCGCCCCGCAGCACAATCCAGTCGCTCCCCCCGGACCACATCATGTTCAGACAGCCGACCGGTCGGCATTCAGGGTTGATCGGGCCTTTGGCGGGGACGAGATCGACGTCATAGCGACGGACGGTCCGGCCGTCGATCTCCAATTCGAGTCGGCGCTGTAACTCGACCTGGGGCAGAGATTCGATCCACTCCTCGAGAGCGTCGGCCGGCATCGACTGATCGCCGGGAATGACCTCCTCCTTCGGTGCCTGTTCGGCGTCGAAGAACCCGACCGGGCGCTGAAACACAATGACCGGTCGAAGCGCCCCCAGGGGATTCGACGGTGGGGCGAACACCAGCCAACCGGGTCGCGACTCCTGGATGACCCAGTGCCGGTCCAGGCTCAGCGTCAACTCGATCCCGAGACTGTCCGTCGTCAGCTCACCCCGTTCCACCAGTTGCGGAGCGATTCCGTGGCGCAACTCAAGGTCGGTCAACGGGTCGGGATAGCGGTGGCGTCGGTCCTGCCGAAGGACCTCCGCCACCGCGTCATTCTTGAGGTCGAGCACCGAGATCGAGCCCTCCTGTCCGGAGAGGTCTCCGGCGGCTGCAACCTGCTCCGCGGTCCCGGATTCGATGACAACGCCCCCTCCTTGATCCGAGTCACGGTCGGTTGAACTCGACGCGTCCGGCTCGCCAACGCAGGCAACCAGACCGACGAGCAAGGCACTCGCTATCACGATCGTCCTACGATCCACCATGAAACGAGGGTATGTTCCGGCAGGCCATGTCGCCACCGGCGGTGGCCGGGTGCGGCCGATCCAATTCGGCGTGGCCGTTCACACCTGCGCCGCCGAGATACCGTCGAGCAGACCATTGACCGCCTCCATCCACTCGTCGAAGCCCTCCTGTTGAGCCTCCGCGATGCCGCCGATCTCCAGGTTGGGGCTCCAGTACAGTCGCAGCCGATCGACCTCGGTGACGAAACCGCCCCAATCCTCGGCGGCGACGACAAGAACACACTCCGAACCTCGAGGCACGAACCTCGGGCAAGTGGCCGTGCTACCGTCGGGCCGGTCGGGGTCGAGCTCGATATCCCACGAGAACAACGGCTCTCCAGCGAGAGTCCGTTCCCCTTCGCCGACAACCGCGATACCGGGCAGCGTGTCGAGATGGTCCGCCACCTCGTCGGGCGTTCCGAAGGCAGCCAACTGGTCAGCCGGAGGTGGACCGGCCATCTCCCCAGCCGCCAGCTCAGCAGGGACAAGACCCATTACCGACCCGATGGCGAAGTAGGTCGAGTCACTCGTAACGGCCAGGGTGTCCGGGTTGAGGCCCTCCAGTTGCAGACCGGCGGTCGACTCATCGATCTCCACCTCCAGACCGGCACCGTTCAACTCCAAACTGTAGGCACCCTCCTGAAGGGTTCTTCCGCCCATGGCCAGGTTTGGCAAGTCGGTGTCGCCGGCTGGGCCGGTGGTGGCTCCGGCATCGCCGCCTTCGGGGTCGTCGGTTGTGGAGTCGTCGGTCGTGGAGGAGGTTTCGGCTGTGTCTGATGACAGAGACGTCGATGTCGCGGACGCAGCGGGTTCGGTCGATACGGCCGACGACCGATTTTCAGACCCGGACGATCCGCAGCCCGCGGCAAGCAGCGCAGCAACAGCGACAACGGCGACAACGGCGACGCCGTGGCGCCGTCCGATCGGCGCAACTGGATGAGGCATGACAGTTCCTTCCCTGTGGTTCTTGCTCACCCTCTCGCAGCACCATCCTCGAATCTGTCGCGACTCGTCGACTAACCGCCTGGTCCCACGGTTCTCTCCGAGTTGCTGGAGTGCAATCTGTGACCTCGACGAGCCGGCGGCGAGGTTGGAGCTCACGTTGTCCGGAACGGATCCGCGGGCGTTTCGACCGATGCCGGCCGAGGGGGACCTGGACACCTTCCTGCAGCTGAACAGCGCGCTCGTGGCGAGTGGCGCGGGAGCGGCTATCTGTCGTGGTTCTACGTCGATCCGCCCTACCACCGCCGCGGCATCGACGAGGCGTTGCTCATCGTTCTCAGCCTTCGCTGACCCGAAGCCACGCTGAGTCGACGTCGGGTTTCCCCGTTCTCGCGCCGGGTCGCCGGCAACGCCGGCCTGCAAGGTACTGTCGTGAAGAGCCCAACCCACCAGCGAATGGCCGATGACCCCCCACGATGACTTCTGGTCCGCCCACGACCAGCACCGATCACGGATCAACACCTACCTCACGCTCGCGCTCGACCAGCGATTCGACGAACTACGAACCATCGTCACCGCTGACCTCGACAACCTCGCCGACGAGACTCGGTTCGACCTCGTCATCGGTCTCGTCGGTGCACTCGCAACCATCACCGAGCAGGCCGCCAACGCAGGTGGGATCAATGTCGAGGACTACCTGCAACAGCACCTCCTCGATATCGATGAGATGATCAAGCGGCGATCATCGTAGGGCATCGGAGGCGCGGGCCGCCATCGAGGCCGGAAGCCCGACACGTGGCCATGAACGGCTACCATCACCCAGGAATCGACTCACGGCAGCACTCCCCCGGCCCGGAAGCCGGGCAGGATGGTGCAATCCGGCCGGCCCGGTGTCGCCGGTGACGGGTCCGTGTCGTAGAAGATTCTAGGCGTCCGCCATCGGGTGTTCGGCCGGCGCGGTGATAATCGGTGGGTGGATGACGCGATTTGGCAGTTTGACGCCACGGCACAGGCGGAGCTGGTTCGGACCCGAGCAGTGACCGCTGTCAAGTTGGTGGAAGCTGCACTTGCCAGGGCGGATGAGCTCGCCGAGCTTCATGCGGTGACCACGTTGTTCGGTGATCGGGCGTTGAGCAAGGCGGCCCATGTGTCCGGACCGTTCGCCGGGGTGCCGATCTTGTTGAAGGATGCCGGTCAGGAACTGGTGGGCACACCCATGTGGATGGGTTCGACGGTGCTGAAGGAGGCCGGCTATGTCTCGACGGCGACGACTGTACTGGCCGGGCAACTCGAAGCCCCTTGGCTTTGTCGTCATCGGCAAGGCTGCAGTCCCTGAGTTGATGAGTGGGATCACGACCGAGCCGCCCATCGGGCCGCCAACTCAGAACCCCTGGGCCAAGGATCGCACCGTTGGTGGTTCCAGCGGTGGTTCCGCCGCGGCGGTGGCAGCCGGAATGGTGGCGGTCGCCCACGGCTCGGACTCGACCGGTTCCCTGCGGTTCCCGGCGAGCTGTTGTGGCGTGCTCACCCTCAAACCGTCGGTCGGACGGATCTCCTGTCGTTTCCCCGGCGGCGTCCCCGACCCCAGCAACAGGCATACCGACTTCGTGTTGGCTCGATCTGCCCGTGACCTTCACCGAACCTTCACCTCCCTCGCCTCACCGCCGAACCACGCAGTGGGCCCGATCAAGCGAATAGCCGTACTGGAGGCAATCCCGTCCGGGCTCTCGGTCGACCCCGCCATTGAGCAGGCATTGGATGACGTCGCAGGCGAACTCGCCCACGCCGGCCTCGACATCGACCACCTCCCGCCCAGGTTCCTGGAGGACTATGGGACCGTCGTGGACGGCGCGGCCCCGACGATTGCCGACGCCCATCGAGCAGCCGTGGTCGACTGGATCGAGACCCAAATCAGACGACCGGTGACCTTCGAGGATCTCTCGACGCCGATCCTCGAATCAGCTCATCGAGGCCGACAGCTCGAACCCCAGGCCGTCGCCAACGCCCGAAGAGCGTTCAGCGAGGCAGCGCAGGCCGCCACATCGTGGACTGACCGCTTCGATGCCGTACTGCTACCCATCCTCGACGTGGTCCCCTGGCCGAACGGCACGCCGGGCCCCAACAGCCATCTCGGGGGCGTGGTGTGCAGCCTTGCCAACTTCTCCGGTCAGCCCTCGACGGTCATCCCCACTGTGCACCGGGGACTACCGGTTGGAGTTCAACTCCAGGCACCAGTTGGCCACGACGAAGTCCTCATCGACCTTCTCCGCACCATCAGACCTTTCGCACCGTCTCCAATCCACCGATGAACACCTGGCAGCGCGAGACCCACACGAGAATCCGGCCGGGAGACACCGATTGAACACACCGGTCCGGTATCGGGTGGACGCGGCGTTCAGCCCCCTACTGGCTCAGCCACCACAATCGGAATGTCGCGCTCGGTCTTGCGCTGGTAACCGCCATAGCCTTTGTAGGCCTCGACGATCTGTGGCCACAGTTCGGCCTTCTCCTGGGTCGATGCGGTCCGAGCGACGAGGGTCATCGGACCGCTGCCGTCGACGGGTTCGACGATGATCTCGGGATTGGCGACGAGGTTGCGATACCAGTCAGGATCACGGTCGTCACCGCCTTTCGATGCCACGAAGACGAAGGAGTCGCCCTTGCGGATCGGGACGGTCAGCATCACCGTCCGCGGCTGTCCCGAGGCCCTACCTGTGGTGGTGACCCTGTAAACCGGCATGTTGCCCAATGTGCCGCCGATCCGGCCGCCCGACACGGTGAGCAGGCTTCGGTGCACCATGTTGATGGCCTTCAACCGGAGGTCCTTGACGGCATCAGAAGTGCCCATGGCCACATCCTACAATCCCCCTCCGACGGTCAGGTCGTGCGCATGCTGAGACCGAAATGCTGCGAAGAGCAGCGCTCGGCTGAGGCCGGATTGCGTCGACACGGGGCCGAGCTACCCGGTTTGGGTCGACCCGAGGCTTTGAGTCCCCGTTAGCTGACAACGAGGGTTGTGACCATGCCGGCATCCCAATGACCGGGCAGATGGCAGCCGATCATCATCTCGCCAGGCTCGTCGAATTCAACGACCAGGCTTCCCGCCTCACCGGCGTCGAGGGTGATAGCCGGGACGGTCCCGTGATGACCATCCTCACCGTGCTCACCGTGGGCAGCGCTGTCGGCGAACTCCTCCTGCTCATGGACGGTCCCGAACATGGCCTCGTGCTCGATGAAACCCACGTTCACGAAATCGAACCGCACGGTCGACCCCGCCGGGATCGTAGTCTCGGCCAGTTCGTACCCGAACTCGTTCATCTCCACGCGAACGACGAACTCGTTGCCGTCCGTATCCCCCGTCGATCCGGCATCGGGGTCGTTGCCCATGGATCCGTCGTCCATGTGGCCTTCCATCGGCTCCTCGTCACGCCCCTGATCCGGAGCCGAATCAGCGGCGGCCGCATCATCGGTCGACGGGACCGGATTCCTGCTGTCGTCCTCATCGACCATGTCCACGGACGCCGAGCCGATCGTGGCATCCGGAAGGTCGAGCGCGGTCACCGTCTCATCGCCGCCGGAACAGGCGGCACCAACCGGCACGAGGACCGAGACGGCCAGGGCGAACGATCGGGACAGCGTCGACGGCATGGAAATCACCTCAGAAGACATCTTACAATGCAACTATTGCGGAGGAAGAGAGACTTCCGTCCCTACTCACGGTGGATCCCACGATGTCAGCAAGCCTCGAGGATGAACGTATCACTGCGGTCGGTCTGTTTCTGGAGGCTCACGCCGAGCTCGTTGGCGTCCTCGATCGGGAGCTGCGGGCCGCCTGCGGGCTCCGCCTGAAGTGGCTCGAGGTGCTGATCCGGCTGGCTCGGAGTCCGGGGCAGAGCCTCACAGCATCCGACCTGGCGCGGGCCGTTGTGCTGTCGAGCGGGGGTGCCACGCGCCTCGTCGACCGGCTGGAGCACGACGGGTTGATCCAGCGTCGTGCCGACGAACGGGATCGTCGGATCGTTCGAGTTGCCTTGACCGAGCGCGGCCACGCGGTGCTGGGGTCGGCGCTCCCGGCCCATCTCGAAAGCATCGATCGCCATCTGGTGGCCTCCTTGGGGGCAGATCGGGTGAATTCCCTCGCCGAGGTCAGCCGAGCGCTCCGTGATGGGCTCTCCGGGCGGTCCTCCTAGCGTCTCCGGACAGCCCAACCGAGGGGCCTCGGCTGGTGTCGAAACCGGGTGCCTGACCGAGCCAGTGGGTGGCTATGTCACAACGCCCATCTGCCAGGGCACGAACTCCTCCTCACCGAAGCCGAGACGTTCACTGGCGGTGGCCCGACCGCCGGCAGTGGCCACCAGCAGATCGAAGAGCCGTCGACCGACCTCGTCGACCGTCTCGCGGCCGGTGGCGATGGTGCCGGCGTCGAGGTCGATGTCGCCCGTCATCTTCTCGTACAGGGGTGTGTTGGTCGACACCTTGATCGACGGTGCCGGGGCGAACCCCGACACGCTGCCGCGGCCGGTGGTGAAGCAGACGAGGTTGGCGCCGGAAGCAATCTCTCCGGTCACCGAGCACGGGTCGTAGCCGGGTGAGTCCATGATCACGAACCCGGGCCGGTTAGGACGAAGTGGTTCGGCGTAGCGCAGCACATCGACCAGCGGTGATGTGCCGGCTTTGGCCACCGCACCGAGGGATTTCTCGGCGATCGTGGTCAGGCCGCCCTTCTTGTTGCCCGGGGTGGGATTGTCCTCCGGTTCGCTGTGAGCCCGCCACCATTCGAGCCGATCCAGCAGGGCTTGGGCCACCTCACGTTCGACGGCTCGCCGCACCAGGAGGTGCTCGGCGCCGTGCATCTCCGGTGTCTCGCCCAGGATCACGGTCGCCCCGTGGGCCACGAGCAGGTCGGCGGCCCGACCCAACGCCGGATTGGCGGTGATGGCCGAGTAGCCGTCGCTGCCGCCGCACTGGAGGGCCAGAGCCAGCTTGGCGATCGGGGCCGGGGCTCGCCGGTCGGTCTCCGCCTGTTCGGCCAGCTCACCGAGGAGTTCCACGCCGCGGGTGATGGTGGCCGCTGAACCACCCTCGTCTTGAATCAGCAGCGTTCGAAGTCGATCCCCGGGCACCAGACCATGCCGTTCGAGCAACGCGTCGATCTGGTTGGCCTCACAGCCCAAGCCGACGAGAAGGACGCCGCCCACATTGGCGTGGGTGGCGTAGCCGGCGAGTGTGCGGCGGAGGTTGTCGAGCCCCTCACTGTCGACCCCTATGCCGCAGCCGCCGTGATGGGTCAGGGCGGTGATTCCATCGACGTTGGCCCGTTCGGCCAGGCCCCGATCGCGGGCCATCCGGGCGATCACCTTGGCCACCGACGCCGAACAGTTGACCGAGGTCAGGACGAGCAGATGATTGCGGGTCCCGACTCGACCGTCGGGACGGTGGTAGCCGTCAAAGGTGCGTCCGACCGCCTCGCCGATTTCGGGCCGGGAAATCAGATTGGTGGCGGCGTCGTCAGCCGTTGCCGGCCGGCGGGCCGGCTCCACATTGTGACTGTGGACGTGATCGCCAACGGCGATATCGGTGGAGGCCCGGCCGATCTGTTCCCCCAGCTTGCGGATCGCTTCACCCCGTGGGATCGGCGACACGGCGAACTTGTGACCACGCATCGGATCCTCATCGGCGACGGCCACCGCCACGTTGTCATTCGGGTGAAGGCGAATCCGACGGTGCGATGGCTCCATGGGCCGATGCTAGATGTGGTCGGGCCCGGGAGCGAGTCGGCCGTAGGCGAGCCGGCGTGGTTTACGGCTCGGCTTGAACGCCCCGGCGGGGTAACAGGGCCGGGATGAGGAGGAGTGCGCTGGCGGCGGCGACGGTCATGGCCACCCACATGATCATGGACACCTGGGCGTGGATCTTGAGCGGTGACAGCCAGAGGGCGGTGAGGGCGATGGCGATTCCCAAGGCGTTGGCCACGATGGGGCGTCCGGCCCGGTCGATGGCCCGGAGCACATAGCCGTTGCCGTCGCGGCGGGCGTGGTCGATGGCGGCCACGTAGTGGATGGCGTAGTCGATACCGACCCCGATCACGATGCTGGAGATGACCGCGGTGAGCAGGTTGAGCTGTATGCCCGAGGCGGCGATGAAGCCGAGCAGGACGAGGACCGTCAACGCGATGGGCACCAGCGACACCAGCGTCTCCCGCACCCGGCGGTAAGCGGCGAAGAGCATGATGGCCACCAGTACGAACGCCACGGCCACCGACACAACCTGGGCCCGCAGGACGAGCCGGGCGATCTCGTCCCACACCACCGGCATGCCGGTCAACACGTTGATCCGGTCGTCTTGTTCGACGACCTCGAGCCACCCTTGAAGATCGTCGGAATCGAACTCGCCCGGGAACAGCACGAACCGGAGGCCGTCGTCGCTCACCAGGTCGCCGAGGGGCACGGTCACCTGCCCGGCCAGAACACCCGCTGCCAGCTCGGGGGAGCCTGTGGGGCCGGCGAGGTCGGCGACCGAGAACACCCGTCGCACCCCCGGCTGGGCTTCGAGGACCTCGGCCGCAGCCCGGACCTCGGCCAATCCGGCCACCCCCGTGGCCGGGTCGTAGGCGAACTCCCCGGCCAGGGGGGTGGCACCGCCGAACAGCTCCTCGGTCTTTTCGAACGCCAGCCGTACCGGGTCGTCGTCTTTGAAGAAGAACAGCTGGTCGCTGTTGACCTCGAGCCGAGGGACGAAGATCCCGGCGAACACAAGCAGCGCAACGCCGAGCACGAGCGCCGGGACCCGGGTCCGGACCAGACGTTTGAGCCCGGCGGTGACGCTGGGGCCGATCAGGGCGTCGTGGTGGCGGGGCTCGATGGTGAGGCGGCTGATGAGGGCCGGGAGGGAGAAGAACGAGATGGACCCGGCGAAGGTGATCCCGATGGCGGCGAACAACCCGAGCTGTTGGATGGGCTGCACGTCGGTGGCCAGCAGGGAGAGGAACCCGGCGGCGGTGGAGATGGTGGTGAGGATCATCGGCACACCCACGTGCGAAAGGGCCGAGCTGACCCGGGCCACCGGGTCGGGAGTGCTCTCGGCTTCCTCCTGGAAGTGGGTGACGAAGTGAAGCCCGTCGGCCGAGCCCATGACGATGACGAAGATCGGCACGATGACGGTGACGATGTCGACCTGACGGCCCAGCCCGAAGATCAGCCCGAACGTCCACAACGATCCGAGCACGGCCGGGAAGATGGCCAGGGCGCTGAGCCGCCGGTCGCCGATGGTGGCATAGAACGTGCCGATCAACAGCACGACCACCAGTGGTGGAATGAACAAGAGCACGAACGACAGCACGTCGAGCACGGTGGCGAACACCACCGGATTGCCCGACAGCGTGAGCTCGATCCCCTCCGGAGCGTCTAGGTCGTCGAGCGAGCGGGCAACCGACAGGCCGTCGTCGGACGGGGTCACGAGGAGGAGGGTGTTGGTCGCGCCGTCGTCGAGGAGAAGGTCAGCCAGCGGGTTCTGGGCCAGCAGCGCCCCGACGGCGCCCGGGGGTAGGGTCCGAATCACCGCAGGGGTGAGCGGCTGACCGGTGAGGGGGTTGGTCTCGGGCACGAGTGATGCCACCTGCGCCACCCCTTCGGTGCCGGCCAGCAGATCCCGTAGCTCGACGAGGGCGGCAGCCGATTCCGGGTCGCGGAAGGTGCCGTCGGTGGCGGTGGCCACCACGTTGATGGGATCAGCCGTGGTGTACTCGGCCTGGAGGGCTTTGAACGCATCGCCCTGCTCGTTCCCCTCCAGCACGACTGCGGCGATGTCGGCGTTGAAGTCCATCCGGAACAGCATGAGCGCGGCCACCAGACTGATGAGGGCGGTGACCCCCAGGATCGGCCGTGAACGTTCGACGATGACCCGGGCGATACGATCCATGCCGCTAAACACTACGGGCCGGCGTCGATGGCGACAATGGCCCACATCAGATCATCCCCGTCCCACCGGGTCGGAGGATGTATCGGTCATCACCACCCTGGCCGCGTTGCGGCCGTTGGCACCGATGACCGAGCCGCCGGGATGTGTGCCGGCGCCGCACAGGTACACCCCGGGGGCACCGGTCCGGTACGGGAGGCGCCTGTCCCACATGTGCGCCGGCAGGCATGAGCCGTGGAAGATGTGGCCCCCGGTCAGCCCGACGCGTTCCTCGAGGTCCGGTGGCCCGTCGATGTGGACGTGTTCGATCAGGTCGCCGAAACCGGGCGCAAACCGCTCGATGGAGGCGATCACCCGATTGCCCACCTCGCTGCGGCGCTCGTCCCAGCTTCGCCCGTCGGCCCAGGTGAAGGGCACGTACTGGCAGAAGGCCGAGAGGACATGGCACCCGGGAGGTGCGATCGACGGGTCGTATGGGGTCTGGAAGTACAGCTCGCACCACAGCTCGTCCGACACCTCGCCCCGACGGGCGGCAAGGTACGACTCGTGCAAGGCCTCGGCCGAGCGGGCGATCTCCACCTGGGCCATGGTGGCGTGTGGTTGGCCGAAGTCGGGGAGGGCCGAGAGGGCGAAGGTCGCCTTGACGGTTGCGCTCTCCCGGGGAACCGCCCCCACGGCCGTGACGAAGTCCGATGGGGCGTCCGAGCCCAGCAGCCGGCAGGTGACGGCCGGATCGGCGTTGGCGATGATCAGCGGTGCGTGGACCATCCCGCCGTCGGCCAGCTCGACGCCCTCGGTCGGGATGATGCGGGCCACCGGGTGTTTCACGGCCACCACGGCCCCGGCCTCGACCGCCGCCCGGTGCAGGGCGTGGGAGACAGCTCCCACGCCGCCCATGACGAAACCCCACTCGCCGGGCTGGCCCTCCTGGCGGCCCGAGGCGTGATGGAAGTCGATGGAGGCGGTACCGGGATCGAACGGTGAGGCGTTGGTGCCGATGATGCCCTGCCCGGCGTAGGCGGTCACCATGCGCTCATCCGTGTAGTAGCGGCGGAGGTGATCGATCTGGCTGTCGGTGAACATCGTGGACAGCATCTCCTCGTCGCCACCCAGTCGTCCTTCGATCTCGTCGCGGGTGGGGGCGTGATCGAGCCAGAGGTCCCGGTCGCCGACCGGACGGAGGGCGTCGCGGATGCGATCGAACAGTGCCTCCCGGGCGAGGTGGCCCTCGACATCCTGCGGCGCGAACGTCCGGATCGACTCGGCGGTCCTGGCAGGGTCCATCCAGGCGGTGAACGAGTGACCGTCTTCGAACGGGGCGAAATACGTTGGATCGCCCATGACGATTTCGAGACCGTGGGACCGAAGCCCCAGGTCGTCGATGACCTGCTGGTGGAACAGCCCGGCCAGATAGGCACACGGTGAGATGACATAACCCGGCCACAGTTCCTCCAAGGTGGCGGCGCCACCGAGTCGATCCCGTCGCTCGAGAACCAGGACCCTTCTGCCGGAGCGGGCCAGATAGGCGGCGGCGGTGAGGCCGTTGTGCCCGCCACCCACGACGATGACGTCCCAGCTGGTCCCGGCCAGCGGGCCGTCAGGGGGCGGCGGTTGGAGGGCCGCCAGCAGCTCGGCCGGGGTCACGGCCGGACCGATGGCAAGGGGCATCGTTTTCGACATGGTCGACACTCCTCGTTCGAAGGTGGGCGTGTGACAGGCCGGCGACCCGGAGCCGGCCGGTGACGGAAGTACACCACATCGGCGCCGGCAGTCTCGAACTCGGGAACCGGCGCCCGGTCGGTATGAAGGGCGAAATGCCCTACCTGCGAGCCGACCTCGGTGGCGGACGGGGCGTAAGACTACTGGTCGGCAGATGCCCGACTGTGTGTCCCCGTCACCAGTGCACGGTCAAGTAGCCATCTTCGTCGACGGTCGCAGCGGTCCCCAGCTTGGCCCCCTCCCGGTCGAGCATGGCGGCGAACCAGGCCACGTCGTCGAACGACGGTCGGCTCAGGCGCAGTCCTCGCATCCTGGTCGGAATCACCCGTAGCCGCCGGAGCAGGCCCGATCCGGGTTCGACGTCGGCAACGTAGAGTCCGCCTAGCTCGCCCCGGTACTCCTCGTGGCCGGAAATGCCCTCGTAGTCGGTGATCAGGTCACCACAGCCATAGAGGATCAGATGTCCACGGTACACCTCGATTCCCAACGGATGATGGGACGAATGGCCGTGCACCACCTGGACCCCGGCCTCATCGATGAGCTGATGGGCGAAGCGGCGATGGGCGACCGGGATCCGGTACCCCCAGTTGCCGCCCCAGTGGAGCGACATCACCACCAGATCACCGGCCTGGTCGGTTCGCGATCTGACCAGCCGGGCAACCTGGTCTACCGACTCGCCCTGCAAGCCGTCCAGCAGCGCCACCCCGGCCCGATCCGCCCCGGCGGCCCAGGCGGACGGGATCCCACTCGATGTCGACCCGGCCGCGACCACCACCAGCCGGGAGCCGGAGGCCACGTCGACCACCGCAGGCTCCCAGGCCTCGGCCTCGTTACACCCGGCCCCTACCGGGCGCACTCCTAACCCGGCCACAACCTCCAATGTCTGCCTCAGACCCGGCTCCGACCAGTCCAGCACGTGGTTGTTGGCCAACACCGCGACATCTATCGCTGCCGCAGTCAGGCACTCCGCAGTCGCCGGGTGCATCCGGTACTGGATCCGCTTCCCCGGCCACGGGCGACCCCGGTCGGTCACCGCCGTCTCGAGATTGACAATCAACCCATCGAGCCCGGCGTTCGAAAGATCGGTCAGCAGGTCCCCCCATACGTAGGCAGGGTCAACCGCACGCGGGATCGGTCCTGAGACTGCCTCGGCCAGCTCCACGTACCGCAAGGCGGACGTGGCCCACGGCTCGTGGATGGTGGGGTCGCCGGGATGACGCTGGATCTGATCAACACCGCGGCCCAGCATCACGTCTCCGCTCAAACCGATCCTGACGTGCTCGGCTGCCTCACTGGTGACCGCCATCGAGCCCATGCCTAGCCCAGCCGGATCTCCCGGTCAACCCGCCGCGGTGTAATCGCCGGCAGCGGCCTCACGTCGCGTCACCAGTGAACGTCATGGTCTCCCGACGCCGATGGACATCCTCGTCGGTCCATGCTCCGTCGGTTGGACATGCTCTCGATTGTCGGAGCTGCGATGCTTTTCGGGTCGACCGGGACTGCTCAGGCGCTCGGTCCTGACGGTACAACGCCACTCGGCGTGGGAGCGATGCGGATTCTCGTCGGTGCGGGAGTCCTCTGGCTTTTCGTCTTCCGTCGCCCGAGCCTGGCCCGGGCCCGGACCAGCCTCGCCGAACTCGCGGTCGGCGCCATCGGTGTGGCCGCCTACCAGCCTGGATTCTTCGTTGGCACGCAACGCTCCGGTGTCGCGCTCGGCACTATTGTCGCGCTCGGCAGCGCGCCCGTGTTCGCCGGAGCGCTCCAATGGGGCTGGCTGAAGCGACGTCCGTCGTCGGTCTGGGCGGCGGCTACGGCGACCATGATCACCGGGGGTGTGATTCTGGTACTCGGTCGTGGGGGCGAGTCCATGTTCAGCCTGATCGGAACAATCGGATCGCTGACCGCCGGCCTCGGCTACGCACTGTTTGCCCTGACGACCAAACGACTGATCGACCGGGGGATGGACTCGACCGAGGCGCTGGCCTGGCAGTTCACGATCGGAGCGCTGGTCTTGGTACCGTTCCTCGCCGGCCAGCCCCTCGGGTGGCTCGCCACCGGGCCGGGCCTCGCGCTGGCCCCCATCTCGGGATCCTGGCGACCGGCGTCGCCTACGTCCTCTACGGGTGGGGTCTTCGTTCGGTCACCACCTCGACCGCAGTGACCCTCACGCTCGTCGAGCCCGTGACGGCAGCCGTCGCTGCGGTGACTGTTCTCGGCGAACGGCTGCAGTGGTACGGATGGGTTGGCATGGCGCTCGTCGTCATCGGCCTTGCGATCGCGGGACGAGACCCTGAGCGGACCGACTCGAACCCGACACCGTCATCCCCATCGCCGCCTGACAGGAAGCGGGTTCGGGAGTTCGGTTCCATGCCAGCGAGTTCCGGTGCGTTCCAGCGTGCCCGTGGCGGAGATCGAATGCCTGACTGCTGATCGGGCGCTCGTGCCGATCAGCCGGCTAGAACCAGAGGCCGGGATGGGGGTTGAGCTGGCTCCAGATCACATCGGGGACGGCCGCCGCCACCCCGGCAAGCAACTCGGACTCCAATCGTCCGGACTCAGGCGTCCACGACCCGGTTGCGCTGGACGCCGAGGTCGATTCTTCCGTCGTCGGTGCGGATGGCCGCTTCGATGATGTCCCCGGGTTTGAGGTACTTCGACACGGCCTGTTGACTCTCGAGGAACATGGCGTATCGCTCGGCTGGAGTCGCGGTGCGGCTCGCAGCCATCACTTCTTTCGAGGGCAGGGTGAGCGCAACACCGGATGGCGTTCCGGTGGCGATCATGTCCCCCGGTTTCAGATCGCGAATACGCGACAGTTCGTTCAACGTCTCGACCGGTCCGAACACCATGTCCGATGCCAGCGAGTTCTGCCGCTCCTCGCCGTTGACCTTCAGGGTGAGGCGGAGCTCCCGCCACCGGGTGAGCTCATCTCCTTCGGCCAGCCAAAGCCAGGGGCCGGTCGGACCGAACGTGCGATAGGACTTGGCCTTGTTGAACTGCTCGTGACTGATCTGAATGTCACGGGCGCTGACGTCGTTGGTGATGACCAGGCCGCACACCCACTGGCCGAGGGTGTCCTCGGTGGCATCGATTGGCCCGCTGATGTCACGCCCGATGACCAGCGCCAACTCGACCTCATAATCGAGCAACGTCACATGTGCCGGTTTGACGATGTCATCGGTCGGGCCGCAGATCGACGACGACGCCTTGTGGAAGAAGACATTGAAGGGCACGTGGTCGGGATCACGGCCGATTTCGGCCAGGTGGCTGCGGTAGTTCGTCGCCTGGCAGACGAAGTCGCCGTCGCGAGTGACGGGGCTCATGAGCTGCAGATCGTTCAGGCTCAACCGCCCCGGGCCGGGGCGACCGTCCCTCGCCGACTCCAGCACGGCAGCCAACGTGTCGGTCCTGTCGGCCAAGACGCGAACCTCGTCACCGTCGACCAGACCCCAACCGAGCTCTCCCTGATAGCGAAACCTGACCAGCTGTGCGCCCACGGCTACCTACCCCAGCTCCGAGACTTCTGACTCACCGCTTTCAACAGACGAAACGTCCGATCGAAGGTCATCTCATCGCTGTTACGCACGTTCTCGACGGCCTGGCGGATGAATCTCGGAGTCGGTTTTGGAGCCTCGAAGTCGCGTGGCACCGAGGGCCCCCACTGATAGAGCGATGCCATGGAGAATGGTGAGACCTCGGTCGGGTGGTCGGCGGTGAACAGATCACTGTCACAGAAGTGCTCGACCTTGTCCCCCCACGGATCGCGCCAGTAGTCGAAGATCTGACTGCCGAGGACGTGCCGTCCGATCCCCCATGCATGTTTGTGGCCCTGGGACATCAGGAACTGCTGGCCCATGGCCACGTCGTCGAGGTCGATGACTTCGAAGGCGGCGTGACTGAAGCTGTTCTCGACGCTCTGTACCAGGACCACGGTGTGGTGGTCGGTCGGTGTGTCGCCCCGATCACAGCGGAGAAAGCTCAGGAACGGCTTGTTGTCGCTGAGCACCTGGATGTCGCTGGGGATGAGCCCGAAGGTGTCAATGAACCACCGAGCGGCGGCTTCGAACTCGAGCACGTTCATCGCACAGTGTCCGAGACGCAGGATCGAAGAGGCCCGCAACGGTGGCCGTTGTGTTTCGTTGATCCGATCCCGGTGGTCGGCGAGGTTCATGTCCAAGGCGTCCCTCACGATGGCCGGTTGACCCAAGGTGCAACTCACCGCCCTGACCTCGAACCCGAGCGGGCCGGTGAGTCGGACCTGCTGCACACCTTCTGCTCCCTCGGCGGCTTCCACGTCCGAGGCGCCGGGCAGTCCTGCGAGCTTGTCGAGATCGGCGTCGGACTCGACCATCAATCCGAGGCCATCGAAGCCGGGCCTTTCGCTCCTGGTGACAATGACACAGGGTTGTGTGCCTCCATCGGCGTAGAGAAGGAGTTTGTCGTCGCTGCGCCTCATGTCGTGCAGCCCGAAATCGGCGTAGAAGTCGGCGGCCCTCTGCAGATCGGGTCGGCTGAAGCGCAGATGAGCGATGTCGACGGCTTTGACGAGTGGGTTTTGCGCTCGTGGCAGGAGCTGTTCGGCGTCGAGGAGGGTCACGTCAGATGGACCTTTCGTCAGTTGGTGATCTGGAGCGCCGGCCTACGGCCTAGGCAATGGAAGTCGGCGAACTCGCCGAGTTGGACTTCGTTCGGAGCGACCCGTACCGCCTGGGCGCCGAAACGGTCCGGGCGAACGATGCGCACATATGTCGTCCCGTCGACAAACGAGGCGAGTGCGCCGTCGGGGTCGCTCGGCCCGTCGGGTGTTCCAACCGCGACCAGCGAGGCGTCGAGCCCCTCGAGCAGAGCGAGGTCCTCGGGGTGCAGTGCAGTCAACGGGTCGCAACCCACGCCGAGCGCAGCAAACCGGGGCCGAGCGGTCATCGAGCAGCACCTCCCCCTGACTCGTCTCGAGCTTGGGTTGCACGAGCATTCTGCCCGCGACCTTGACGCCGACGGCCCCCTGCTTGTCATGGGGAAGGAGGTTCGAGGGGTCGATCATCGGGTCGGGGACAAGGCGCCCCGCCTCCATGGACTCGCGCCACGGGCCGAATCTCCAGAGGCTCGTCATGATCCGGTCCCTGACCCTGGCCTTCCGGTCGCTGGTCGGCATGATCGCTCTTCCCAGGCGAACCGCTAGCCTGGTGAGTGCCTCGACGCTCTTGCGTCGCTCCACCTCGTAGCTGGCCAGGAGCGCAGGATGGGCCTGGCCGTTGCAGACCGCCGCCAGCTTCCATCCCAGGTTGGCCGCGTCGCGGACACCGCTGTTGAGGCCCTGGCCGGCAAAGGGGGGCATCACGTGGGCCGAGTCGCCGGCCAGGAACACGTTGCCCCGCTGGAAGGATTCGGCGAACCGGGAGTGGAAGGAGTACACGACACTCCGCTCGATGTGCACGTCGGGACTGGTTCCGTATCCCTCCATCAGGGCCCGGACGCTGTGTTCGGATGCGATCTCGTCGGGATCGTCGCCGGGCATGAGAAGGAACTCCCACCGGCGGCGGTTGTGGGAAACCGGCAGGCAGACCGCCGGACGTTGCGGGTCGCAGTAGAAGCGGATGTTGCGGTCCGGGTCGAAGTCGTTCTGGAGGTCGACGACCACCCATCGTTCGTGGAAGGTGAACCCGGCGAACTTGATACCGAGACGTTCGCGGATGCGGCTCGACCCGCCGTCACAGGCGACGACGTACCGGGCCTTCAGCGTTTCCCGCTGACCGTCACCGCTGGAGGCGACCACCTCCACGTATCGCTCGTGATCAACGACGTCGCCGACCTCGATGCCGCGTCGAATCTCGACACTTGCCATCTTCGCAACGGCGTTGGCGATGACCCCTTCCAGTTCGGGCTGGTAGAACGTGCCAAGCTGGCTGTGGCCGAATCGATAGGTGGCACCGATGACCTTGCCGATCTGCTGGCCGGTCCGCCCGAGGTACAGAACCGGGGTGTCGAGCACCAGGTTGGGGGCCAGTTCCTCGTAGGCGCCGATCTTCTGGAGGAACCTCAGGGTTTCGGCGTCATACGCGATCGCCCGGGGGACCGTGAACGGGTCGGTTCGACGTTCGAGAACCATCGTGTCGACCCCGGCCTGACCGAGCACGGCGGCCAACGACAGTCCGGCGGGGCCGGCGCCGACAACAAGAACCTGGCAGTCGAGCTGTGACCCCAAACCGTTGACAACCTGTCCCCCGAAAAGTCCAGACGAGAACGAGTATTCTTGTTCTCGTCCTTCTCGTCAAACATGTTCTCCGGAATGGGCAGCCGGACGACAACGAGCAGCACCGGCGTCGAAAGTGGGCGAGTCGCGGTCCGGCAGTCGACAGCTGAGCGCCGCTCGGAACGCAATCGCGGCCGGTCGCCAACACCCGATTGATCGACCAGGCCGACAACGTTGAGGACGTGACTAGGCGGACTTCTCCGGCTCCACAAGCTTCAGCATCAAGGCATTCAGGGCCCGCTGACGTGGGATGAGATCAACGAGCTGATCGTTCGACGTGACGGCGAAATACTCAGCGGTCGATCTGACGATCGTCGCAGTCCACGTCGCCTCATCTTCGTCCCGATCGACTGAATCCTCATGAAGAACGGAGCCGAGCCAGTCCCTCAGGCGGCTGTCCGTGACGCGATTGTCTGGCGCGTCCTGCTCCACCCCTCGAATCTCATCGCGAAGAATATGCTCGGGAACGAGAAAGTCGTAGCCGTCCACATGGTGCGGGTAGACAGCCGCTGCGGAAGGCCAGGGTAGCATCCACTTACCGCCGTCTGGATGCTCCAACCACAACGCTCTTTCGGTCGCGTTTTTCGGCTCCGAGTAGCTGATGTCGTTGCCAGACGGCGCCCACGGAAGCCGGCGCGCAGACCCTTCCTCTGGAGCGGAACTGAGCCGCCAGAGGAGAGTTTTCCGATCGGCACTCTCGTGGGCTCGACGCAACACGGGGTCGACCTCCAGCAAGCGACGCAGGATATCCGACGGGGATGCCCATCCGATGTAGGTCTGCGGGCGATCGGGAGTGGCTTTGACGAAGGCAATCGCCCGAGGATTGTGTAGACGGGCTGCACCTGCGGTGAGCAGCAGGAGCCGGCTTTTCCACCAGGCCTCCCCCTCTCGCAGGTCAACAACAACGACATCGTTGCCGACCACGTCGGCGAGCGTTCTCATGACCGTGTCGCTCCCGCTGTCCTCGACCTGCCCTGGTCTCAGGCCGAGATTTTCGGCGAGGAGCGCCCTCGTTCCAACCTCGCCCGACGTTCGTACGACCTCCTGGACAGCCTCCAACGAGAGCTTCACCCCCGCCGCTTCGACAGACGTGACCCGTCCAAGGACCAGCGCGATGACCGGGACAAGCGCAGCCAGCAACGCCACGACGAACGAGAGGCCGGAAATCTCGAAGCCACCGTTCTCCCGGCCGGCGGCCCAGAACATCAAGCCCAGGATTGCGACCGCCAAGACCAAGCTCGATATGAATGCCGATCGGGCGCTGAATGGCCAGTATCCATGCCCCATGAATCCACTCCTTTCCCCGCCCCCAAAGCACCTCCAGACTACCTTCTTCGTCGTTGCCCTGCCGCCGTTCGAAGGCGGTCGATCATCAGACGGCGGTAACCCCGCCTCTCGATGACGGGCCGCGATCCAAACGAGGCGACCTGGTTGGCCCGGGTGGATGTGCCCGGTTTCAACCGCCGGTTCAGTTCGCGGGCGCGATTCGAGACCAAGCTGCAGGCCCTCGAACTCATCGGGACCCCGACCCTGCCCGACGCGCTTCGAGCGTTCGAGTCCATGGCGTTCTCATCGATGACCCCGACCGATTTCGGGGCCATCGTCCCCCGGTGTTTGCCGCTACGATGAGGCGACGGGGCGGCATGGGTGTCGTCACATTCAAGGCAGACGAAGAAGCATGTTCGGTACGGTCCCTGATCCGCCTGAGAATCCGATTCTCGACACAGAAACCCTGGTGGACGCCGTAAACCCGCAGGATTCAGCCCTCGTCAACTGGCTGGTCGCCCTTGCGACACTGATGGTCGGGATCTTCGTGGCGATGGTCGCCAAACGGGCGATCGCCCGCCTGTTCCGAAGCTCCCAGGCCGACACCGCTCACGTCGAGGTTCTGGTGGCGCGACTGGTTCAGGTGATCATCATCATGATCGCCCTGATCTACGCTCTCGGGGCGGTTGGGGTGCGCATCAGCCCGCTGCTCGGAGCTCTCGGCATCGGCGGCATCGCCTTGGCGCTGGCCGTGCAGCCGGCCCTGCTGAACCTGTTCTCCGGGCTCTTGATCCACGTTCACAGGCCGCTCAAGATCGGTGAAGAGGTCAGATCGGGGGATATCCGTGGCACGGTGATCGACGTCACCTCTCGGGCGGTGGTCATCGAGACCTTTGCCGGCGAGACCACCTACATTCCGAACTCGATCGTGGTCGACCGTGAAGTCGTCAACTATGTCCGTGCCGGTCGGCGGCGCACGACGCTGAAGGTCGGTGTGGCGTACGGGACCGATGTCGCGCTGGCCCGGAAGGTCCTCGAGGAGGCCGCCGCCGGTGTCGACGGGGTTCTGAAGACACCGGCCGTGAAAGTGTTCGCCACCGAGTTCGCGGACTCGAGCATCAACTTCGAATTGGACGTCTGGCATGAACCCGGCGAGCTGGCCCTCCGCCAGACCCGAGACCGTGTCGTCCAGGCGGTGAGTGAGGCCTTGGCCGCGGCCGATATCACGATTCCATTCCCGCAACGCACCCTGTGGTTCGGTGAACCGTCCGATTCTCGCTCTTGATCTGAAGGCTGACTTCGACTACAGCAGGGGTAATGACCCCTACCAACCGACTCCGCAACGTCGTCCTTGTTGGTCACCAGAGCACCGGGAAAACGAGTCTCGCCGAGGCACTGCTGTACCGGGCGGGTGCCGTGTCACGCCTCGGTCGCGTCGATGACGGCAGCACCCAACTCGATCACGATCCCGAGGCTCGAGCTCGCACGCAGACGCTCTCGCTGTCGGTGACCTCCTGCGACTGGGGCGATCACCGGATCAACCTGATCGACACCCCGGGCTACACCGATTTCCTGGGCGACGCCCTCATGGGACTCCAAGTCGCCGACCTGGCCGTCTTCGTCGTCGACGGCGTGGCCGGGGTGCAGGCCCAGGAGCGGTTGCTCTGGCGCCGGGCTGACGAGCTCGGCCTTCCCCGCTTCATCTTCATCAACAAGCTGGACCGGGCTCGCTCATCGTTCGACCGCACCCTCCGCGAGGTTCGGGAGGTCTTCGGATCCCATACCGACCCGGTAGAACTGCCGATCGGCGAGCAGTCGACATTCCATGGCATCGCCGACCTCATCGCCGAACGATCGCTTCTCTACGACGGCGGACAGGCCGAGGACGGTCCCGTTCCCGAGGATCTCGAGGACCGGGAGCGGGCCGAGCACGAACACCTGATCGAAGAGGTGGTTGAATTCGACGACGGCACGCTGGAGCGATATCTCGAGGGCACCGACCCGTCGCCCGCCGAGATCGATCGTCTGCTCCACGACGCGGTCGACGCCGGCAGGGTGTTCCCGGTTCTGTGCGGGTCCGCCACCGCGCCCATCGGCGCCGACTACCTGGCCGACTTCATCTGCCGGGTCGGCCCATCCGCCCGCCCGACCACGGTTAACGCCGGTGACTCGACGATCGACATCGCCCCCGATCCGGACGGCGAACCACTGGCCTTTGTGTTCAAGACCATCTTCGACGACTTCCTCGGCCAGCTGTCATTGGTGAAGGTACTGTCCGGTCGGATCAAACCGGGCGACACCCTTGTCAATACCGGGAACCGCGCCACCGAACGGATCTTCCAGCTGACGTCTCTCGCCGGTCCCCATCACTCCTGGGTCGAAGAAGCCGTCGCCGGTGACATCGTCGCCATTCCCAAACTCGGCCGCACCTCTACCGGCGACACGCTGGCGCCCAACGGGATGCCGGTGGCCGTCACCCCGCTCCAGGCGCCCGGCCCGACGTACGGTTTCGCCATCGCTCCAACCAAGCCGTCCGAAGAGGGCAAGCTCATCGACCATATCCGTCGGCTCACCACCGAGGATCCGACCCTGCGGCTCTACAACGACTCCCGGACCGGTCAGACCGTGCTCAGCGGCAGCGGGGAGATGCATCTTCAGGTCGCCCTGTCCCGCCTGGCCCGCCACGGCGTGGAGGTCACCGTCGATGACGTTGCGGTCCCCTATCGTGAGACTTTGGCCGGTCCGATCGAGGTCGAGGGCCGGCACAAGAAGCAGACCGGGGGGCACGGACAGTTCGGCGTGGCCCGGATCCGCTTCGAGCCGCTCCCGATCGGGTCGGGCTTCGAGTTCGAGAGCGAGGTCAGGGGCGGATCCATCCCGACCGGGTTGATACCGGCGGTCCAGGCCGGCATCGAGGAGTCGATGGCACGGGGCGGACGGTACGGGTATCCACTGGTCGACATCCGGGCGGTGTGCGTCGACGGAAAGCATCACTCGGTCGACTCGTCGGAACTGGCATTCAAGATGGCCGGCGCGGCGGCGCTTCGACAGGCCATCGACCTGGTCGGGGTCAACGTGCTGGAGCCGGTCAGCGAGATCCATGTGGCGGTGCCCAGCGATCAGCAGGGTCCTGTGCTGGGCGACCTCAACGCCCGGCGTGCCCGAGTGCTCAGCACCGACGCCGATCGAGGAATCACCACCATCCGCGCCCACGTCCCGACATCGGAGATCACCCGCTACGCCATCGACCTGCGGTCCATGACTGGAGGGCTCGGCAACTTCGAGGTCGAGCATCACGGCTACCAGCAGCTCGACGAGGCCCTCGCCGAGCGGTTGGCCGGCGTCTGAACTCACGCCTGCCCTGGCATGGGGGCGACGTGCGCCATGTCGGTCAGGGGGGGCGCCTCTACAGTGTCGACATGAGTGACGGCGATTCCGAGAACCTCCCCGATCACGTTGCGGCGAACCGAGGCCACTGGGATGCAATGGCTCATGATTGGGTTGCGATGGGCGAGCGGGCGTGGGCCCGTGACCATCCGTCCTGGGGTATCTGGGGCGTACTTGAGGCCGAGCTGGAGATGCTACCGGTCGACATGAGCGGGCTCGACGCGATCGAGATGGGATGTGGAACGGCCTATGTGTCGTCGTGGATGGCCCGCAGAGGAGCCACGGTAACCGGCATCGACAACTCCGCCGCCCAGCTCGCAACGGCCCGACGCCTGAAGACCGAGCACGGGATCGACCTGACCCTCATCCATGGCAACGCCGAGTCCGTCCCGCTGCCCGATGGTTCGTTCGACTTCGCCATCAACGAGTACGGGGCGGCGATCTGGTGTGATCCGGAAGCCTGGTTGCGGGAAGCGCACCGACTCCTCCGCCCTGGAGGGAGGCTGGTTTTCCTGGCCAACCATCCGCTGGCGATGGTCTGTGCCCCGGAGAACGGTGCGAACGTGGTAGACCGGCTGGAGCGCCCCTATTTCGGGATGCACACGCTCGACTGGAGGGATGCCGAGATCGACCCGGGCGGTGTCAACTTCTGTCTTCCGCTGTCGGACTGGGTCGCCTTGTTCCACCGGATCGGCTTCACCATCGACGACCTACGCGAGCCTCGGGCTCCCGAATCGGCCCGGGGCGCTGAATTCTTCGTCGATGCCGAATGGGCCAACCGCTGGCCCAGTGAGCTGGTGTGGAAGGTTCACAGACGTTGAACCGGGCCCGATCGGTCGGCTCAGTCACCCCAATGTGGCGGTGATGGCAGCGGTGATGGAGGCGACGGAAGGAAGCACAGCCGCTTCCAGCGGCGGACTGTAGGGGACGGGCAGATCGGGGTTGGCGACCCGCCCAATCGGGGCGCGCAACGCCTCGAAGGCGTGTTCCATGACCTGGGCGCCGATCTCGGCCCCTACACCGCAGCGCCTGGTGTCCTCGTCCACCACCACCAGCCGCCCCGTCTTGCGCACCGAGGCCACGATCGCTTCGGTGTCCAGCGGCTCAAGCGTGCAGGGGTCGATGACCTCGACCTCGACACCGCGACCCTCCAGTTCGGCAGCAGCCTCCAGGGCGAGGTCGACCATGTACGAAGTTGCCACGACGGACACGTCGGCTCCCTCACGACGGACCTCCGCCACTCCGAACGGAATGGTGAAGTCCGGGTCGTCGGGTACCGGGCCCAGTTCGCCGTTGTGGAGCTTGTGGGTGAAGAACATCACCGGATTGTCCTCGCGCACCGCTGTCTTGAGCAGACCCTTGGCGTCACGAGGGGTGGTGGGAACGGCTATCTTCAGCCCCGGCGCGTGCCAGTAGAGTGCCAGCGGTGACTGGGAATGCTCCGCCGCGCCGTTGACATAGCCGCCGATGCCTTCGAGGAACACGATCGGCAGTTTCATACCGGAGTTGCCGCCGTGCATGTAGCGCCACTTGCCGGCCTTGGAGAGGATCTCGTCGAGTGCGTTGAACGCAAAGTCGGCAAGGTGCAGCTCGACGACGGGTCGCATGCCCACCAGCGCGGCACCGACCGCCGACCCGGCGATGGTGGTCTCGCAGTTGGGAGCGTTACGCACTCGCAGTTCACCGAACTCCTCGACGAGACCGGACGTCGCCGACGAGGCTGCGCTCGGGTAGAGGCCCAACCCGACAACGTACACACTCGGGTCGCGGCGCATCTCCTCACGCAGCGCCTGGTTCATCGCCTCCGCCATCGTCAGCATGCCCATCAGGCGTACAGGTCCTCGAACGCGGCCGCAGGATCAGGCCACGGGCTCTCTCTCGCGAACCGGGCCGCCGCCGACATTTCGCGTTCGGCCGTCGCGGTGATCTCGTCGGCTTCAGAGCGGGTCACGATGCCGTCGGTGACCAGGCGTTCACGGAACCGGTTTATCGGGTCGCGCCTCCTCCAGGCGGCGATCTCATCCTGGTCGCGCTGCTCGGTGCCGGTCTCACCGAAGGGGCGCGTCCGGTAGGTCTTCAGTTCCAGCAACGATGGACCGTCGCCGGCCCGGGCTCGAGCGATGGCCTCGGCGGCGGCCTCGTGGACGGCCATCACGTCGTTCCCGTCGACGATCGTGGCCGGGATGCCGTACGCACCGGCCATTGCGGCGACGTCGGCCACGGCGAGATACACCGGAGCCGGAACACTGCCCACATAGGAATTGTTCTCACACACCCACACCAGGGGCAGCCTGCCGATGGCCGCCATGTTCATCGAGGAGTGGGTGGTGCCCCGGTTGCTGGTCCCCTCACCGAAAACGGACACGACGACCGCATCATCGCCACGAATCTGAATGGCGGTGGCCACTCCGGCAGCCAAGGGGGCATGAGCCCCGATCGTTCCGCTCTTGCCGAGGATGCCATGCTCGAGATCTGCGATGTGGCGGCCTCCCTTCCCTTTGCAGTAGCCGGTTTGCTTGCCGAGTAGCTCGGCCAGCAGACGCTTCGGGTCACAACCGCGTCCGATGAATCCGTAGGCGCCCCGGTGGGTGTAGGTCAGGTAGTCATCGGACCGGAGTTGGGCGATGACACCGAGTGTGCCCTCCTGACCGATCCCGCTCAGCCAGGATCCCGGGATTTCTCCGGATGCAGCGAGCGCTCCGGCGGTCTCCTCGAAGGCGCGCGACCGGACCATCAACGCCAGCAGGTCACGTTTCTCATCGACGGATGGAGCCACCACGTTTCCCCTCGCTTCGCAACCTACCGGAACCGCAGCCATCGGGCGAGTTCGATCACGCTGTGACCGACAGAGCAATCAGGGGGTCGGTCGGCAATCGAAACCGGACAATAAGGTAGCAACATTGGGCAGGTGCCCGATGCGGGTCTCTACCTTAGGGCTCCACCATCGAAGTATGAACTACCACACACTGCAACCGATGAGCCCAGCGCAACTGGCCGGTCTCACCAGCCTCGAGCGCAGTCAGCGGGCCGCCTGGCGGGCCGCCAACCTCCCCAACCGGCACCAAGGGCAGACCCGGCAGCTCACCGTGGCCCGTTTGCGCCGAACGCTGACCGGCCGCCTCCGCCACCCGTTCCGGGCACCGAAGACGACGCAACCGGCTTGGTAACATGGTCGGCATGGCCGTCCGACTGAACCGGGCCGGCAACCGACCTTTCGTGGGCCGGGCCCGGGAGCTGGCGGCGGCGGCAGCGATGCTGGCCGACGCCGAGCAGACCGGTGTTGCGCTGATTGGGGGCGAAAGCGGCCTGGGTAAGACCCGGCTGGCCGAGGAGATCATCGCCGCCGCCCCGCCCGGCACCCGGCTGATTCGGGGTGGCGCCGTCCCCCGGGCCACCCCGATTCCTTTCGAGCTGATCCGCTCGGCCCTCGACCCGATCCAAGCCCGATCGGAGACAACACCGGACACCACGGAACAGGGCCCACAGGCGCCTCCCGGTGTCGAGACCCAGACGGTTGTTGGCCGGATCCGGGCCGAGGCCGAGGCCCTGAGGACAGCCGGCTCCGGCCCCACCATCTACCTGTTCGAAGACATCCATTGGGCCGATCCCGAAAGCCTGGAGGTCATCGATCGGCTGATGGTGGCAGGGCCGCTGGAGGCCACCATTCTTCTCACCTACCGGCCCAACGCACTCCATCCCGGCCATGTGACCAGCTCCTTCCTCCAGCGGGCCGAGCGAAGGCCCCAGGTGGTCCAGTTCCGGCTGGAGCCGCTGCGGCGGGAGGAGGTCAAAGCCTATCTGGCGGCCACCGGTCGGGCGGTCGACCCGGCGACGGTGGAGCACGTCCACACCAGAACCGGAGGCAACCCACTGCTGCTGTCGGAGCTCGAGGCGGCCTTCGAGGACGACGCCGACCTGACGGCCGGCATACCGTGGACGCTGGCCGAGATGTTGCGACCCGAGATCGAGAGGCTGCCGCCCGAGGACCGCGCGGTGGCCGAGGCGGTTGCGGTTTTGGGGACCGAAGTCGACTTCGAACTGCTGGCGGCGGCCGTCGATGCCAACGAGCACGAGTTGCTGGCGAGGCTGCGGGCCCTCGTCGACCGGGGCGTCCTGGTCGAGAGCGGGCCGGATCGATTCGGGTTCCGCCACGACATGGTCCGCGAAGCGGTGGCCGACAGCCTGTTCACCCGGGAACATCGCCGGATCCACGCAGCCGTTCACGACGCCCTGCTGGAAGCCGGCTCCGATGATCTGGTTGCGTTGGTGGCCCACGCCACCGGCGCCGGTCGGACCAAACAGGCGGCCGACGCGGCTCGCGACGCAGCGGCTCGGGCGATGGTCGAGGGTCGAACCCACCAGGCCCTGGCCTTCGCCGAACAAGCGCTTCTGGAGCACACCGACGACATCGAGCTCCTGCGGATCGCGGTGGTCAGCGGCTGGAGGTCGGGTCAGGAACGGACCGCCCTCCATCACCTGGGACGGTGGGAGGAGCTGGCTGGGGCAAACGGGACCGACCGCGCCGAGGTGCTCCATCATCGAGTCCGTTTGCTGTGGGAACATGGCGACTTTGCGGCGGCCGACCGGGCCGCGGTCGAGCTGGCGGCGCTGACCGAAACGCTGGCCGACGGCCCGATTCTGGCTCAGGCGCTGGCCGACCTGGCCCAACACCACATGCTGAACGGGCGGGAGGAGAAGGCGATCGAGCTGGCCGACCGGGCCATCGCGGTCGCTGCCACCGTCGGCCCGGCCGCCGACCGGGCGGTCCTTCAAGCCAAGCTGGAGCGGGCCAGCGCCCTGCTGTGCTGGACGGGCCCGACGCGGGACAAGACCGTCGAGAACCTGTTGACCGTCGCCGCCGAGGCCGAAGCGGCCGGTGACTATGTGGTCGCCAGCCGGGCCCTCCACAACACCCCCATCCAGCATCCGTCGATCGACGCCCGGACCCATGTGGAGTGGATGAGGCGGACCGGTGAGCGGGCCGGGATGAGCTGCATCGCCACCGATACCTACCGCCGCTCTCTGCTGGTGGTTTCGCTGATGGACGGCGACCAGGAGGCGTTCGAATCCCAGTTGAAAGCGGCCCTCGAGGACCTGGGTCACGTCCCCCAGATCGAGGTGCTGGCAGCCGGTATCGCCCTCCAGGACCGGCGCTTCGTCGATGCCCGGCGATCGGCCGGCCGTCTGTCGGGCGGGTTCGCATCGAGCCAGTTCTCGCCGTCGTGGTCCGAAGGGCTCTCGACGCTGGCCGATCTCTTGGAATTCGGCCGCGCCGCTCCCTTCGGTGACTGGCTGGGCCAGGTCGGCAGTCGCTTCGTTGAGGTCGACTTCGCCCTCGAGCTGCTCCTCGAAAACCTGGAGGCCGTGCTCGTTGCCGGCTTGCGGACCGAGGTCCGGGATCTCCTCGAACGGCTGGGCACCGGGACCTCCGAGCCGGCGCATCTGGGGATACGGGCTGAATTGGCCGGCCAGTGGGACGAGGCCGGCCGCCGCTACGCCGAGGCTCTTGATATCGGGGTCTACCAGACCGTCTTCAAGCAGGTCGAGCTGCACCTGGCCCAGGCCCGGGTCGCGGCCGCATCGGGGGCCGACGGCCGGCCCTATCTCGAGGCGGCACTCGAACGGCTCTGCTGTTGGCCGGGCCCTCGCCGGGACCACCTGGCCACCCGACTGGGAATCAACGGCGACCGGCACCAAGCCCCGAACGCGCTTACTCCACGGGAGCGGGAGGTGGCGGCCCTGGTGGCAAGGGGTCTGACCAACGGGGGGATTGCCGACGAGCTGTTCATCTCGACCAAAACGGCCAGCGCCCATGTCAGCAACATTCTGGCCAAACTCCAGATGGCATCCCGGACCGAGATCGCCAGCTGGGTGACAGCCGGCGGTCTCGATTGACCGCGCCGTCATCTCAAAGGCTCTGTCCGTCTCCCGCCTGAGTCAACCCACGGTTCGCGCTCGCAAGACCCGTCCGATTGTCGAAGGCGGCAGGCGCTGGACGAGCCTGCTGCCGTTGACGTCAGGGGACCAGTAAGTCGAGCTCAGTTCGTGGTCCTGGAGCCCCGCGCCACGGGAACAAGCCGGTGGGCGACCTCGACTCGATAGTGCTCGACGGCCAGCACGGCAAGGAGAAGGAGGTCGATCGCGATCAGCAACCAAAGGCCGGCCCATGATGCGGAAGCGCCGATCAGCGCCGCCAGCGCCGCCACGACAAACAGTCGTTCGACGGCTAGGACCGAGTAGGCGCGGAATACGGAGAGGACAACTCCGAGAAGGTAAGCCGAAAGACCGGCGAAGAGCATCCACCGAAAAGAAGTCGGTAGCGGATCTCCGGGGTGAAGCATGATCTCCTCCAGAGCCGCAGCCGCCAGCAGAACGGCCCCGACGATGAAGAAGTGGTTGTAGGTGTAGACATCACGGGCGAATCGCGACCGGTCACTGGGTTCCGCCAACTGCTCGTGTCGATGTTCGAGCGCAGGCAATGGTCGATCGAAGTACGACCACCACAGGATCCCGGCCAGGACGCCCGAGGCGGTCAGCGCTGCGACCAGAGTGCCGTCGAGACCCTTCCCGGCCGAAAGCGATTCCACGACGGGTGCTCCGATGGCCACCACGACCTCGCCCAGGGCGATGATGACGATCAGACCGTGGCGTTCGGCGAAATGTCCGGGCCGTACCAGCCAATCTCCGCCACCGGCGTCGACGGTGTTGAAGATGAGCACAGCGAGGGCGGTGATCCACCAGCCGATCTGCCAGCCTCCGCCGCTGAAGCCACCGACGATCACCAGCATGATTCCGGCCACCGTGAACAGGAGGTAGCGATTGTTGGACGACCGCACCGCGTCATCGTCGACGAGCAGGGCCGCACCGGTCATGATCGGCATCGTCAAGATGGCCGACACCGTGATGGCGAAGACGATCGACCCGTCACCGAAGGGCGCCTCCAGAGAGGCGGCCATGGGAAGGCTGATGGCCGTCGCCAGCATGAACACCGCCCGGACGAACCGGCTGTTGCCGGCCACCGCGTTTGCTCCCCATGTGAAGTTCGACCAGGCGATCCAAATGAGGCTGAACAGCAGGACGAACTCGCCGAACCCTCGGAGGGTCGGATAGTGCACGAGGTGAAACACGAGCCGGGAGAACGCAAACACGAAGCTCAGGTCGAAGAAGAGTTCGGCCGGATCGGCGGTGAAGTCCTCCTCACGACTCGGGACGGGTATGTTTCGCATCGAACGGCAATGGTAGTCGGTGACCGCTCCGTAGGCTGAGCTGCGCCGTTGGCCGCCGCAGGCACTGTCCACCGACTGCTTCACGCGGGAACGGAAACACGAGGAAGGGCCGTCCGTTCAGCCGGCCACTTCCCCATCGGTCGCCGAACCTCAACGTGGCCACTCGAGAATCAACTCCGGCTGGGGACCGGGCGGGGCCACTCGGTGGCCATGTCAAGGCCGCCGACGTCCTTGATGCGGCTTCGCATCCAGGCCGCGTCGTCGTCGTCCCCGGTCCGCAATCTTGCTGGTTCCCTACCTCTGGACGATCCAGCCTGTATCGTCCCGTGGCGCTCTGCGCTAGGAATCTCGGCGAAAGACCGGAAGCCAGGTGGTTTCGATGTTGAGCTGTCCCTCGAGGCCTGCCTCGCGGTGATGAGCGGCCGCCTGGAACTCCGGAGACGTGATCATCGCCGTGAACGACGCTCGATCCGGATACTCTGCCAGCGCGATCTCGTCCCACATGTCGTCGATCTCGCCGATGAACAGGTCGGTCACGTCTCCGGCGAACACGAACCGGCCGCCGTAGTGGCGGATCAGTTCGGCGACCGCAGCACCGTACCGCTGGTACGCCTCACGCCCGGATAGGTGCGGATCGGACCCGTCCTCGTAGACGGCCCGGTCACGGAACTTCAACAGGTTCACCATCACAATCGGACCGACGCGCCCCGGCTCGCCTATGAACCGCTTCTGCTGCTCCTCGGACGGATACAGCCGGTTCTCGACGTCCATTGCCACGATCGTACGTCTCATGCGGTCCGCATTCAATCGGCGGCCGCCGACGGCGGTCCTGCACTACGGATCGAGGATTCGGTGACGACGGCCGATGGCGGCCGCCTCGATTCGATTGGCGGCACCGAGCTTGCGGAGGATGTTGGACACGTGGACGCTCGCCGTCTTGATGCTGATGAACAGAGCGTCCCCGATTTCGCGGTTGGAATGGCCTTCGTTGACCAGGCGAAGCACTTGAAGCTCCCGGTCGGTCAGTCCGAACGGTGTCGGTTCGTCCGCCGTGGGCGTCGTCTCGACGGCGCCGACGTCGAGACGAAGTCGGGCACGACGTGCGAGGTCGTCGACGTTACGACTCAGGGGCACGGCACCGAGGTGGTGTGCGATTCGGCGGGCCTCGGCGAGGAGACGAACCGCCTCGGTCCGATCGGCCGCAGACCGCCCACCGCCGGCTCGGAGGAGGGCGTCGGCGTGTCGGTATCGGGCCTCGGCTGCGAAGAACGGGCATCCGACCTCGTCCCAGGCCGTCACCTGAGCGGCCCAGCGTTCGGGGGCCGGTTGGCCGGTGGCCTCGATCACCTCGGTTCGGGCTTGCTCGAGCCACGTTTCGACCACTGGTGAATCCGTGACGTACCCGTCGACCGCGGACTGTAGACGGTCGATCCAGCCCTGGACGGTGTCGACGGCCACAACGTGCTCGTCTGTGGACGGTGGTGGGATCAGGTGTCTGGCTGCGCCCGCCACCAGCCGGGCCCGCGGCAACGATCCTCCGACCTGCACCTCGTCGAGCCAGCTGCCGACCGTGTCGATGCCGATCGGGTCGATTGCTCCGATTGCGGCCAGTTCGACCAGCCCGCTCCCGATGGGAAGTGAGTCGCCGGTGTAGTAGCCGGTCTCCGACATCTCCTGACTCCTCCGATAGCCGACCACCACCTCGGCGTGGTTCCCCCGGTTGATCTGGATCTGCGTCCACCCGAGGAAGGCCGAGGCCCAGCGATGAATCGTGTCGGCGGTGAGCCGACGCCTGATGTCGCTCATCAACGCCTCGGCCTCGTCCCACCGGCCCAGAGGTTCCAGTGCCATCAGCACGTTTCCGTCGAGAAGGATGCCGGCGGTGGCGTCGAATCCGTGGCGCTCGGCAAGAGCAGAGCTTTCGGGATGCAGGTCGGCCGCCTCCTGGTACCGGCCGAGGTCGATGAGGGTGTCGGTGAGGTTGACGGCAATCACGGTGGCGGCCCAACCGTCATCGATCGATCGGGCAGTGCTCAGCTCGTCGGAGAACCTGCGCAGTACGTTCTCGTCACCGAGCCGAGCCTGCCGGTAGTCGACATGAGCTCGGGCCACGGCGCCGAGTCCCCGCTCGCCGAGCTCGGCGGCCATGGCGACAACGTCCTCCAATGCCTCGTCGGCCCCGACGTTGTTGCCGGCAAAGATGTCGTTCATCACCGAGCGGAGCTCCGCCCGTGTCCGCTCGACCGTCGGCGGTTCCCTCGGGAGCAGCTCGAGAGCCCGCTCGATGGCCACCTGCATACCGGGCAGGCTGGCGTTCCAGAGGTACCCGGACAGGTCGAAGTTCGCTGCTCCCTCCTCGAAGCGATCACCGGCATCGGCGGCTTCATCGATCGCCCGCCGGGCCAACTCGACGGCAAGATCGAAGTCCCGGGCCAGGTCGGCCACCTCCGCCGCCCGCCGCAGGAGGCGAACACGCGAGACACCGGCCAGCTCGCCGGCGTCGCCGACCCGGTCCCACAGATCCAGAGCCCGGCCATAGTGTTCGCGCGCCTCCGCCGAGGCGCCGATCGAACTCGCCGCCTCGGCGGCCTGCACCGAGAAGGCGAAGGCCTCGGTCAGTTGAGCGGCCTTGTGGTGCAGCCGGGCGATCTCCCCGAGCCGCTCCGGTCGGTGCTCCTCCAACGCCCGGGCAGCCCGGGCGAACAGACCGGCCCGCTCACCGGGGAGGAGTTCGTCGATGAACACCTCCCGGACAAGCTCGTGGCGAAACGAGAAGCCGGATCCCTCCTCGATCAGGAAACCCTCACCACAGACGGTGTCGAGCGCAGGCCGGAAACGCTCGACCTCCAACCTGGCGGCAGCCCGCAACACCAGTGGATCGATAGGCGCTGCCAGTGTGGACGCCGCCTGGAGGCAGGCCACCGCGTCCGGATCGAGGCTCTGGGTCCGCGCCAGGATCACGTGGCGGACCCCAGCGGGGAGGCGATCGGTGTCCGCTCCCGCGGCACCACCCGCCAGGAGCTCCTCGACGTAGAACGGATTGCCACCGCTGCGCCGATGCAGCTCCGCCCCACGCTCCTGATCGATGCGCACCTCGAGGATGGCATCGGCCAGCTCGACCACCTCACGCTCATCCAACGGGGCAAGGTCGATCCGTTCCGGCCGGGCAGCCTGTTCCAAATCGGCCAGGAGAGGAAGCAGCGGATGACGGCGATGAAGCTCGTCGCTGCGGAACGTGGCCACGAAGAGCACCCGGGCCAGACCGGGCACCCGGGCCAACTCGGCCAGCAAAACCCTGGTGGTCCGGTCCGACCAGTGAAGGTCCTCGACGCCCACCACAACCGCGCCGCCGGCTGACAGCGCCCGAAGCGCACTCCGCATGCGATCGAAGAGCCGGGCCTGCGCACCGGCCGGGCCGGCCTCCGGATTCGAGTTGTCCACGGTCGACGCGGTCGACGGGTTGGGCGTCGCAGATGGCGACCAGGCCACGGGGCCCAGTTCGGACAGGATCTCGACCACGGCGTTCAGGGGGCGGATCTCGCCACCGTGTTCCAGACAGCGGCCGCACGCCGTCACCGCGCCGGCCTTCCGAGCACGATCGAGCAGCTCGTCGAGCAGACGGGACTTGCCGATGCCGGCGTCACCGGCGATCAGGAGGACCTGAGCCGACCGGCTGGACTCACCGTCCAACACGGTCCGGACGGCCGCCTCCCCGACCGACAGCTCATCGAGGCGACCGACCAGCCGGCCGCTAGACGCACGTCTCGCCACGGAATCCATCATCGCACCCACAGTCTCGACCACAAAGCGCCACCCGGCATCGGGTGCCCTACCTCAGATCGGGCCTGAGGTACCTCAGATCCAGCTCTGAGGTGGCGACCAGCTCGAAATCGGGTCGCCGCCCGATGACACCACCCGCTCGGGCACTTCAGGATCAACCCATGGCCGACACCGCCTCTCAGGATTTCAACCACCCCGCCCACCGCTCAACCCTGTGGCTGCACGATGAACCCGTCGGACGGGCACTCGCCCGCCTGGAGGGTGCCGTGAAGCGCAAGCCCGGGTTCGGTCGATCGACCTCGGTCTCGACGACGACACTCGTCGACGCACTCCGATGCGAGAGTCGCGAGCGCGACCACGTTGTCAAGACCGACCTCACACCTGCACTCGGCGGACACGACACCGGACCCAGCCCGAGCGCACTGCTGCGAGCAGCGCTCGGTAGCTGCCTGACCATGGGATACCGGCTCCGAGCCGCTCACCACCGGATCCCGGTCGATCGGATCCGGGTCGAGGTGGAGACGGACTCCGAGCTCGCCGGCATGCTCGACCCCGAAGCCTCCAACCCTCCGGGCTTCCTGGAAATCCGATACCGGGTCGAGATCGACAGTCCGGCTCCGGCCGACGTGATCGACCGCTTGATCGGCGAGGCGGACCGGCTCAGCCCCGTGCTCGACTCGATCACACGGCCCGTGCCGGCAACCCGTCTCGCATCACGACGGGTCACTGGAGGCGGTGAAGGGTGATGATGGATGCAAGGCGCCACCGTCTCGTGCAGCGACGAGGCTGGGACCGGGCCGTAGCCGACTACGAACGCTTCTGGTCCCGTCAGCTGGCACCGGCTCACGCCCTTCTACTCCGCCACGCGGACCTGACGCCGGGAGACGACGTCATCGACGTGGCCTGCGGAACCGGGATGATCACCCTGCCGGCCGCCGCATCCGTGGCATATCCCGGCCCGGCGACAGGTGCTGCAGCCGCAATCCCTGTCGGCGGCCACCGATCGGGTGACGTCACCGCCACCGACCTGTCACCGGCCATGGTGGCCGCGGTCGAGGCCCGGGCCCGATGGGCCGGCCTCACCAACATCCGCTCTGTGCGATGCGGTGCCGAGGAGCTGGCCGTGGACGGCCCGTTCGACCGGGCGCTCTGTTCACTCGGACTGATGTATGTGCCTGATCCGATGCGGGCCGTAGCCGAGATGCACCGTGTCCTCCGCCCAGGCGGGCGGATTGCGGTCTCGGTCTGGGGCGAACGACGACGGTGCGGCTGGGCCGAGCTGTTCGGCGTCGTCGAAAGGCGGGTGGCCAGCGACGTCTGCCCGCTGTTCTTCGCCCTGGGCGCACCGGGCGCGCTCACCTCCCTTCTCCGCAAGGCCGGCTTCGTCGACATCGGTGACGAGCGCCTGTCGACCGAGCTCTGCTACGCCGACGACGACGAGGTGATCGGGGCCGCGTTCCTCGGCGGGCCCGTCGCCCTGGCCTACGCCCACTTCGACCAACCGACCCGAGCCGGGGCCGAACGGGAGTATCTCGAATCCCTTGCCGGCCACCGGACCGGGTCCGGTTCCTACCGGGTCCCGGGTGAGTTCGTCATCGCCTGGGCCCGGCGACCGTGACCGTTGGCGCACCCCCGGATCAATACCTCGTACCGACAACCAAGACCCCATACCCACAACCAAGCCTCTAACCGAAAACCAAGACAGGAGCAATGCCATGACCATCACCGACACACCCGTCGACAACGGCGTCAACACCGAGGCCCTGCTCGGAGCCCGACAGGCGTTGAGCGAAGCCCCCGAGGCCGCGGCCTTCACCTGGCGGGCCAGATGCCGCTGGGTGCACGGCACCCACAGCACGTCCACCATCGAAGGGTTCTCCGGCCTCGGCGCCGAACACCAGCACCGGAAGGCCTTCACCTTCGAGATCGACCACCCGGAGGTTTTCGCCTCCCAGGACCTGGGGGCCACCCCGGTCGAAACGGTCCTGGCAGCCCTGGCCGGCTGCCTCACCGCCGGCGTCGCCGCCGTGGCCCAACACCGGGAGATCCAGCTGCGGTCCGTCACTGCAACCCTGGAAGGCGACATGAACGTGCTCGGGATCCTTGGCGCCGACCCATCCGTCCGCAACGGCTTCGAGGGCATCCGTGTCCGATTCGACATCGACGCCGACGCCTCGAGCGACGACATCCGGGCCCTCGTGGCCCAGTCGCAGAAGCGATCCGCCGTCTTCGACATCGTGACCAACCCGACGGCCATCACTGTCGAGGTCGCCTGAGCCCGGTCGCTGCCGAGCGGGGGCAACCACCATGAGAACCACGGCCGTCATCATCGGGGCCGGCCAGGCCGGTCTCGCCATGAGTCGCCGTCTCACCGAGCGCTCGATCGACCACGTCGTCGTGGAGCGCGGTGAGATTGCGAACTCATGGCGGACCGAGCGCTGGGACTCGCTCCGGTTACTCACCCCCAACTGGATGACCCGTCTCCCGGGCCGCGCCTACAACGGGCCCGACCCCGACGGCCACGCCTCGGCATCGGAGGTGGCGGCGTTCATCGACCGGTACTCGACGGCCATCTCGGCGCCGGTGCAGACCGGTACGACCGTGACCGCGGTGACCGCCACCGGCGACGGCTATGAGGTGAGAACCGACCGCGACCACTGGCGCTGCCGCGCGGTGGTCGTCGCCTCCGGCGCCTGCAACCTCGCTGCGGTGCCCCCGGTCGCAGACGATGTACCACCAGGCATCGCCGTTCTCACCCCGCTGACCTACCGGAACCCGGCGGATCTCGAACAAGGAGGCGTGCTGGTGGTCGGAGCCTCGGCCACGGGCGCTCAGCTGGCCGAGGAGATCCACCGGTCCGGCCGACCGGTGACGCTCTCGGTCGGCGAACACGTTCGGCTGCCCCGCACCTACCGTGGCCGCGACATCTTCTGGTGGACCGACCGGGCCGGCATCCTCGACGAGCGCCACAATGAGATCGACGACATCGTCCGAGCACGGAACCTTCCGTCGCCCCAACTCATCGGGAGCCGGTCGGGTCGATCGATCGACCTGGACACCCTCGCCGACCACGGAGTTGCCGTCGTGGGTCGGTTGGTCGGCATCGTCGGCGACACCGCTCAGTTCTCCGGTTCGCTACCCAACATCTGTGCGCTGGCCGATCTGAAGGCCAACCGGCTGCTCAGCCGCCTCGACGAGTGGGCCGCCGGAGCCGGCCTGGAGGGTGATCTCGGGCCTCCGGAGCGGCTCCCGCCCACGGCGGTCGCAACCTCCAAGCCCGTGCTCGAACGGGACCTTCGACAGGCAGGAATCCGGTCGATCGTCTTCGCCACCGGCTACCGACCCGACCTGTCCTGGCTCCGGCTTCCCGTCTTCGATCGACGAGGGCGCATCCGACACGACGGTGGCATGGTCGATGACGCACCCGGGATCTTCGTCGTCGGTCATCCCGTGCTTCGGAGGCGGCGCTCCAGCTACATCGACGGGACCGTTCGGGACAGCGCCGAACTGAGCCGCCTGCTCCATTCCCACCTCGACCGTCGCGTACAGGTGGGCGTTCGATGATCCCGAGCACAACCGACAATCCTGTCAGATGCGAGATCTGCACCTGAACGGCCTACGAGCCCGGCACGATCGCAATGGTGCGACCGTCACCGTCCTCGGGATCGTCGACCTCGCCGATGATCTCGACGCCCTCTTCTGAGCGGGTTCCGGCGTTCGACTGGGGCGTCTAGGACGCGGGCTATGATGTCGCCCACGGGAGGTGGCGCGGGTGGTACGTCACGGTCCCTTCGCGATCTGAAGGAGAACGGACATGTCTCGCTCAAGAAGCCCGGTCGAGGATCGGAGCCAAGCCTGGCGGCTGCTGCGAGAAGCGACTGTCGCACTCGTTGTACTTGGTGCCATCAGCGGCTGCGGAGGATCATCCTCGGACGAGGAGCCGACCTCGACGCCTGCCGACGACGCGTCGGTCACCGACAGGGCGGAGACCGATGATTCGAGCGCAGGGTCCGGCGACGACAACGCGTCCGGAAACTACGCCCGGGTGACGATCGGCTCCGACACCTTCGAGATGCCGCCGGACGGGCTGAACGGCTGCAACAGCCTCGACAACCTCATCTTCGGCTCGTTCGCCGTTGCGGCCGACGGCTCCGCGGCCCAGGCCGGCAGCCCGGATGCGGCGACACAGATCAACTTCGGCGTACCCGTCACCAACTGGGAGGAGGAGGGCCTCCAGGCCCCGATCGTCAATCTCGACCTCCTCGATGAGGGAACCCGCTGGTTCGCGTCGGTCGATCGCGGTCTGGGTTCGGTCGACTCGTGGCAACTCGCGGATGGTATGGCCACCGGACAGGCCACCTTCGAGGCCGAGGAGGTCGGCTCGGGCGCAGTGATCGCAACCGAGACGGGCAGTTTCGAGATCGTCTGCCGGTGATGCGTACCTTGTAGGGTGCGATTCAATGACCGACGAACAGCAACCGGGCCTCGACACCGAGTTCGAGATCGTGACCAAACAGGGACACCCCGACTTCCTCGACCTGCCCTGGGGCGAGCCGCTCGAGACGTGGAACCACCCCCGCTTCGTCAAGATGGCGCACGGCATCAGCCGCCATATCGTGCGCTTCGTCCGATACGACGACAAGGTGTACGCACTCAAGGAAACCGAACCGGGAGTGGCAAAGGCGGAGTACGACATCCTGAAGCGGATGCAGGAGCACCATCTGCCGACGGTCGATCCGATCGGCGTCGTCACCGGCCTCGGCCCCCTGGACCGGGCCATGCTCATCACCCGCTACCTCGACTTCTCCCTCCCCTACTGGTACATCATCGGCCGGGGGGAGTTCGGGATCACCGACAAGCTGCTGAACGCCGGTGTCGTGCTGCTGGTGCGGCTGCACCTCGACGGCATCTTCTGGGGTGACTGCTCGCTGTCCAACATCCTGTTCCGACGTGATGCCGGCGGGATGATGGCCTACCTGGTCGATGCCGAGACGTCGGACTGGGAGACCTCGATCAGCGATGCGATGCGCTTCTACGACCTCGACATCGCCCAGGAGAACATCATCGGCGGCATCCTCGATCTGCAGGCCCAGGGGAGAATCCCGGAGGACTTCGACCCCTACGATCTGGCCGATCATCTCCGAATCCGCTACGACGAGCTGTGGGACGAGCTGACCCGCACCGACAAGTTCGACTTCGCCGAGCAGTGGCGCATCGAGCGGCGAGTGCGGAGGATCAACGATCTCGGGTTCGACGTCGAGGAACTCTCGATCAGCCGCGATGGCACCAGCCTGCGAATCAAACCGGTGTTGGTCGATGAGGGCCATCATGCCCGCGAGCTACGGCGGCGAACCGGGCTCGAGGTGCAGGAAAACCAGGCTCGCCGGCTGCTCGCCGACATCGCCGGCTACCAGGTCTGGCTCGAACGCGACTCGGGCCGCTCGATTCCGGCCGCAGTGGCGGCCGCACGATGGCTGGCCAATGTCTATGAACCGATGCTCGAGTCCATTCCCGCCAAGCTCGGCGAACGGCTCGAACCGGCCGAGATCTTTCACGAGATCCTGGAACACCGCTACTTCATGGCCCAGCGCCTCGAACGTGAAGTCAGCAATGAGGAGGCCCTGGCCGACTACCTAGACTCGGAGCTTACGGTCAGACCGACCGAACGGCAGCTGTTGGCCGACCGAACCGCCGTCACCCCTCCTGCTTTCAACGAGGCCCTCGATGTAACGTCCGACATCGACGCCTGACTGGGCCTCGGCCTCGGCCCGGTGCCGGCTGGTAGCGTTGACTGGTAACTTTCGAATCTCTTGCCGATGTCGACTTCACGGCCTGGCGTGAACCGGATAGCCACCTCGAGCCTCGGGCGTTCTTCGAATCCTGGCTGTCGTACCAGCGTCACGAGTTCCTGCGGAAGCTCCGTGACCTGGATGCGGAGAAGATGGCCACGTGGTCGAAGCGTGCCGACTCCGTCGTCGCGTCGATGCCGGAGTTGACCTCCAAAGGTCTCGGTCACGGCCGCTCACTACAGGCGACCCTGGTCAAGATCATTCACGAATACACCCTGCACGCCGGCCAGGCGCACATGCTGCGTTTCGCTGCGCTCGGCGAGATGATCCGGTGAACTCGAATCCGCCACCGAGCATGGCGTCCTGGAACCTGGCGCTGCGGTTCGGGCTCGAACTCGCGGCTCTCGGCGGACTGGCACTGGGCGCCTGGACTATTGCATCGGGACCGACGCGGGTGTTCGCCATCGTCGCCGTCCCGGTCGTCGCCGCCGTCGGCTGGGGGGTTTTCAACGTTCGTGATGATCCCAGCCGCTCGGGGGCGGCTCCGGTCGAGGTGTCCGGCCTGATTCGGCTCGCCGTCGAACTCACCATCCTCGGGGCAGGAATGGCTGGGTATGCCGTCGCCGGCCACTCCGGTGTCGCCGCGTTGATCGCCTTGCTGATCGTCGCCCACTACATCGCCTCCCGCCGGCGAGTAGCGTGGCTCGTCGCTCGTTGAGTACAACGGTGTGGTGTAGTGTCGAGTCATGGAGCTTGACGAGCTGCGCGCCGTCCAGGAACCGCTGAAGGCGCAGTACCGGGACGATCCCGAAACGGCGGTCATCACCCTCGAGGCCGAAGGCGAACTCGGCGGCGGGATCACCTGCTCGGTCAAGACGGGATCGGCAATGGCAAAGGCCGGCCTTCATCCCGCCACCGGCGGCGACGGCCTCTCATTGTGCTCGGGCGACATGTTGCTCGAGGCGCTGGTGGCATGCGCCGGGGTGACGCTCAACGCCGTGGCCACCTCGCTCGGCATCAAGATCCAGCGCGGCGCCGTCCGGGCCGAGGGTGACCTCGATGTGCGCGGCACTCTTGCCGTGGCCAGGGACGCCCCGGTCGGTTTTCGATCCATCCGTGTCGCCTTCGATCTCGACACTGACGCCGGCGATGAACAGCTCGCCACCCTCCTGAAGCTCACCGAACGTTATTGTGTTGTGTTCCAGACGCTCGCCCGCAGTCCGGAGCTCTCGACCACGCTCGTTTGATCGATGCCGGTCGACCGCAACCGACAAATGAGCCCGCCCAACGTGGTGTTCATCCTGGCCGACGACCCCGGCTGGGGTGACCTCGGCTGCTACGGCGCGACCGAGATCTCGACACCGAACCTCGATCGCCTCGCCGCCCAGGGCGTGCGGTTCACCCACGCCTACGCCGGCTCGGCGTGGTGCTCGCCCACGAGGATCGGTCTCTACACCGGCCGCAACCCTGGCCGTCTGCCGGCTGGACTGGAGGAGCCGCTGCGAACCCGGTCCGAGCAGATGGGCATTCGGCACCCTCGGTGAACCGGATCTGTGGGAAGGCGAGACGCCGGTCGAGAAGACCGGCTACTACACCGACATCATCTCCGAGCGGACAGCCGAATGGATCAGCATCGAGCGGACTCGCCCGTTCTATCTCCAACTCAACTACACGGCGCCGCACTGGCCGTGGGAGGGGCGGGGCGACGCCGCCGTCGGGGCCGAGATCCGCCGTCAGGACGAGGAGGGCGAGGTGCCGTTTCCGTTGCTGCATCGAGACGCCGGATCGCTCGACAAGTACCGGGAGTTGGTCGAGGCAATGGACGACGGAATCGGGCTCGTCCTCAGTGCACTCGACGCGGCCGGGGTCGCCGACAACGCCATGGTGCTCTTCTGCTCGGACAACGGCGGCGAGAGGTGGTCGGGACCGGGCCCGCCTAGGCAACTGGCCTCGGGCGTTTCAACGGCATCAGGGATACTTCGATCTGCTGTACGACGTGACCGTCGATGGTCGGGAGAAGGCCGAGATTTCACGCCTCCACCCCGAGGTTGTGGCCGACATGAAAACGGCGTGGGAGCGATTCGAGGCGGAGCTGCTTCCCTATCCGAATACGCATCGGAACCTTCCTCGCCAAGCAGGGAACGTTCTCCCCGCGGTGAGCGAAGCCGACTGAAGATTGGGACTAATTTGGGGTCGGCTTGACGTCGGTCGATATGCCTGCGTGCAATGATGGTAACGGTGGCCCGTCGGCCGAGCCTCGGCCTGCTTCGAGATACGAGACGGTCCGTTGGAGGTAGACAACAATGCACCGACTCTTTGTCGTTCTTGTCGCTCTCGCCGTGCTCGGGTTCGGGTCCCCGGCATCGGCCAACCCGATACCGGAGAAGATCCCTGTCAGCGACGCCGTATTCGACGTGGAAGTCGCCGGTGACGGCTTCACCACTCCACTGTTCGGCACCAACGCCCCCGGCAACGACAAGCAGCTGTTCGTCGTCGATCAGGTCGGCACTATCACGGCGCTGAAGCTCGAGCCCGGCAAACACGGTGGTGTCCCCGGCTCCTTCACCTTCCTCGACATCGGCGTCTCCGGCCTCGACCTGCTCGTACCGCTCGGCGCGTTCGGACCCGGTTCGTTCGACGAGCGGGGCTTACTCGGCCTCGCCTTCCACCCCGACTACCGAAAGAACGGTCTGCTCTACACCTACTCCTCCGAACCGCTGGACTCCGGTGAGGCCGACTTCACCACTCCGACCGGCGAGCCCCCCGCCTTCAATGCCAGCCTCAGCGTGATTCGGGAGTGGCGGGTCGACGACCCGAACGATGAGAGCTCCGTCGTCGACACGGCCAGCTCCCGGGTACTGTTGCGAGTCGAGCAGCCGCAGTTCAACCACAACGGCGGAGCGATTGCCTTCGGCCCCGACCTCATGCTCTACATCGCACTGGGTGACGGTGGCTCGGCCGACGATCAGGGAGCGGGTCACGCTCCGGGCGGCAACGGTCAGGATCTGTCGGAGGGCAATGTGTTGGGCAAGATCCTTCGCATCGATCCCACCGGGTCCAACAGCGCCAATGGCGAGTACGGCATCCCCGGCGACAATCCGTTCGTCGGCGCTGAGGGAGCCGACGAGATCTTCGCCTACGGTTTCCGCAATCCGTTCCGGATGTCGTTCGACACCAAGACTGGCGAGTTGTTCGCAGCCGACGTCGGGCAGAACGACATCGAGGAGGTCGACATCGTGGTCAGCGGCGGCAACTACGGCTGGCCGGTCAAGGAGGGCACGTTCCTGTTCGACATGAACGGCGCCGGGCCCGGATTCACGACGGTCGACTCCCCCGGTGTTCCGGCCGGCATGATCGATCCGATCGCCCAGTACGACCACGACGAGGGGATCTCGATCACCGGTGGCTTCGTGTACCGCGGCAACCGGGTCAAGGATCTGCGTGACTCGTACGTGTTCGGCGATTTCACGGCGAGCTTCGGCGGTCCGCAGGGTCGCCTGTTCGAGCTCGATGACAGCGGTGAGCTGGCCGAGTTGGTTCCAGCCAGTGGCCCGGTCGGCATGTTTGTCACCGGTTTCGGCGAGGACGGACGAGGAGAGCTCTACGTGATGGGTCAGCAGGGTTTTGCGCCGGTCGGGTCGACTGGGCAGGTGCTCAAGCTGGTGCGGGTCGACGACAACCGCAGGGACGAAGCCGGGCGCAAGCTGGAGGCCGACCTGTCGTCGGCCAACGAGGTGCCGCCGAGCGGAACCGGGGCAATCGGCACCGCTGAGGTCACGCTCAACCAGGGCCGCGGCCGGGTGTGTGTCGAGATTGAAGCCGAGGGTCTGGCCGGTGACGTCGTGGCCGGCCATATCCACACCGGCGTGGCCGGGGTCAACGGCGGCGTGGTCGTGAACCTCGGTGTCGACAGTGCGGACTTCGAGAACTGCATCGACGGTGTCGACCCAACGCTGATCGAGGACATCCGCCAGAATCCCGAGGCCTACTACATCAACGTGCACACCACCGTGGTTCCGTCGGGTGAGATCCGGGGTCAGCTTTCCAAGTAGTCGTCCTCCGCCGCGCCCTTGCCGGTCGCCGTGGTTCTCGGGAGAGGGCCGCGGCGACCGGTTTGTCCGATCCGTCGCCGATCCCGGCAACCGCCTGCCTCGTGTTAGCCTCCGGACGTGACTTTCAGGGCGAAGTCAGCCGGGCGGTTGCCGATGACGGCGGTCTGTGCGGCCGTCGGTCTGCTGACAGCCGGGTGCGGGACCGCCGGAGGCCCCTGGCTGTTCGGTGACAACACTCAGGACACCACGACTCCGATCACGGCCGGCGGCGAGAGCGGCGAGGACATCGTGGACCTTGCCCCATGTTGGACAGATGATCTGACGGTCATGACAATCGGCGGCGATGGCGCCGGTGGACATACGGTCAACCTCTTCGCGTTCTCGACCGATGGCGAGCGGTGCCAGCTGAGCGAACCGACCTCAGCCGTCGTGATCGGCGGCGTCGACGAGGTCCCCCGTGGCACGTTCTTTCCAATGAGGCCCTTCGGCCCTGTTCTCGAACCGGGCGAGCAGGCGGTGATCGCCGTCGAAACGACCAGCTGCGATGTCGACACCGGGCCACATGGCCTAGGCGTACGAGTCCCTTTCGACGACGGACACACCGCAGGCCTACAGCTTCGCTCTGACGGCTGCAATCTCCGGTGGACGGATTCATGATCTGGGAGTAGGGAACCGATTGGCTCTTTGATGCGTCCCGTGAATATGAAGCGACATCAAGCAGTTCTCCGGATAACAGCGCTCCTGACCGCCTTGTCCCTCGCGGCAGTGGCGTGCGGCGATGCCGGAACCGCAGCCATCGCCCCACCGGTTGACGGCATGGTCCTGCACTTCGGCGCGTTGACCGAGCGGGGGATCGACATCGACGCCGACGGGGCCAACGTGACCGCCGCCGTCGACGGCATCAACCACTTCTCGGCGATCTGTATCGATCAATGGCCGAAACCGAGGGCGGCAACTTGGTGGCCAGCCCCCACGGCATCACGTTCGCACTGGGCATGATCTACGCCGGAGCCGCCGGCGATACGGCGACCGAGATGAAGTCGGTGCTACACGCCGACCTCCCCCTTGCCGAATGGCAGGAGGGTATCAACGCCTACGATCTCAGCCTCCACGCTCGAACCAGTGGCAGTCCGACCGAGTGGCGGTCCGCCAACAAGGTGTGGACAGAACCCGGACTCCCGCTCCGTCCCAATTATCTCGATGTGTTGATCGGTGTCTACGGCTCGCCGCTGGCCGAGGCCGACTTCTCGACAGCTCCCGAGGCCGAGCGGGACATCATCAACGAGTGGGTGGCCCGGCAGACCCGGGATCGCATCGACGAACTCTTCCCGCCGGGTCGATCGACCCCGCCACACGATTGGTGCTCGTCAACGCCATCGCCCTCGACGCACCGTGGGAGTTTCCGTTCGACCCCGAACGGACGTCGAGCGGCATCTTCACGAGATCGGACGGCACCACCGTCGGCGTGCCCGTGATGCAGTACGACGAGTTTCTGCCGTCGGGATATGGCGAAGACTATGAGGCGATCGAGCTGCCCTACGGCGGTGGCGCCCTGTCGATGGTCGTCGTCGAGCCGTTGAACCTGAGCGCTTTCGAGGCCGCTCGGCGTGCCGTCAGCATTCGGTCCCGGTGCCGACTTCTCCGGCATCGTTGATGTGGGCGGCTTGTGGCTGAGCACCGTCGAACACGAGGCGTTCATCGAGGTCGACGAATCGGGCACTCGGGCTGCGGCTGCAACCGGGGGCTCGATGGTGGCATCGCACGGCCCGACCGTCACGATCGACCAGCCGTTCCTGTATCTCATTCGGGATCGGGGCGCCGGGACGATCCTGTTCATGGGCCGGATCACCGACCCGTCGATTCCCGGTTGAACCACCGGAATGCAGCTTGACGATGGGGCACTCAGCCGGCGTCGCTGGAGGCCTTCCAGAGGTTGAGCGTTCCGTCGACGGCGTATTGGTCGATGGCGGCGAGTTCCTCGTCGGAGAAGTCGGTGTTGGTGGCCGCCGGGATCAATTCTTCGATCTGGCTCCAGCGGCTGGCACCGATCAGTGCGGCGGTCACCCGCCGGTCTCGAAGCACCCAGGAGATGGCCATCTGGGCGAGCGTCTGTCCCCGTTCGGCGGCGATCTCGTTGAGTACCCGAACCCGGGAGAGGTTCTCGTCGTTCAAGAACTCGGTTCGGAAGGCGTCGCTCGTCTTGACCCGGGCGTCGTCGGGTATCCCGCCGAGATATCTTGCCGTCAGCAGTCCCTGGGCCAGTGGCGAGAAGGCGATGCAGCCGATGCCCGCATTGTCGAGCACGTCCAGCAGGCCGTTCTCGATCCAGCGGTTGAACATCGAGTACGACGGCTGGTGAATGAGGCAGGGGGTGCCCATCTCACTGAGGAGATCTGCGGCCTCCTTCGTCTTCTCCGGGCCGTACGACGAGATACCGGCGTAGAGGGCCTTGCCCGACCGGACGATGTGGTCGAGGGCGCCCATCGTCTCGGTGAGTGGCGTGTCGGGGTCGTAGCGGTGGGAGTAGAAGATGTCGACATAATCGAGGCCCATGCGGGCCAGCGACTGGTCGAGGCTGGCGATCAGGTACTTGCGGCTCCCCCACTCACCGTAGGGGCCGGGCCACATGTCATAGCCGGCCTTCGACGAGATGATCAGCTCGTCCCGGTACGGAGCGAGGTCGTTTCGGAGGACGGTGCCGAAGTTCTCCTCGGCCGAGCCGGGGGGCGGGCCGTAGTTGTTGGCCAGGTCGAAGTGGGTGATGCCGGCGTCGAAGGAGTTGAGCAGCATTCGCCGAGCCTCGTCGGACGGCTGGTCGCCGCCGAAGTTGTGCCACAGCCCGAGGGCCAGGCGCGGGAGAAGCAAACCGCTGCGCCCGCACCGCTGGTAGAGGTCATCGTTGTCGTATCGACCTTCGTCGGCAACGTACGTCGCGCTGTTCGACCCTACATCCACCATGGCTCACTCCCTGCTCGACGACGTGACTCGGCGCCTAGGCCATTCAATCAGGAAATCGCCGCACAAGTTGTGCCGAGCCGGTAGATTGAATGCTTCTGCGGACGTAGTTCAACGGCTAGAACCTCAGCCTTCCAAGCTGATGATGTGGGTTCGATTCCCATCGTCCGCTCCACGAGAAAGACCAGGCCAGGAGTACTTTCCTGGCCGGGACTCCTGTAACGCCGGGCCCCAAAAACGGCCGTCGTCGACTTCGACGCACAGCACGTGTGGTTGATGGCGTCAGGCGTGGAGAATGTCGTGCCGCTCACAGAGGGCCTCGTCAGCTGGCTTGTGTGAGCCCACACTGCGTCGTTCGTTGCTTGTCACTCAGACGACGACGTACGCATCATCCGAACGAGTTCGGCATGTCAGCGTCAGAACAAGGTCGTCAGGTGGACCTCGGGCCCTACTGCCGGAACACGGGTGATGAGAGCATCGAACGAGGAGGTGCGGCGATGCAGTTCGCGATCAACGTTCCCAACTTCGGCGAGTACGCCGATCCCCGGGTCACGGCAGAACTCGCTCGAGCCACCGAAAACGCAGGGTGGGACGGCTTCTTCGTGTGGGACCACATCAACGCGGGGTTCGAGCCAGGCACCCCGATGGCGGACCCGTGGGTGCTGCTGACGACGATCGCGCTCGCAACCGAGCGAATCAGGATCGGCACGATGGTGACGCCGCTCGCCCGACGCCGACCCTGGAAGCTCGCTCGCGAGACGGTTACCATCGATCGCCTCTCCGGCGGACGACTCATCCTGGGCGTCGGCCTCGGCATTCCGGCCGACCTGGAGTTCGGCGCGTTCGGTGAGGAACCCGACGATCGCGAGCGCGCCGCAAAGCTCGACGAAGGACTCGACGTCTTGACGGGACTCTGGAGCGGCGAACCATTCAGCTACACCGGGAAGCACTGCATCGTCTCGAATGTGCAATTTCTTCCGACGCCGGTGCAACGTCCACGCATACCGATCTGGGTGGCGCAGATGTACCCGCATCGGCGGCCGTTGCGAAGGGCAGCGCGTTGGGACGGACTCGTCCCGATGCACGAGTCCGACATGTTTCCCACACCGGCACAGGTGGACGAGGTCGTCACGCTTGCCCGGTCGTATCGAACCGCGGACGAGCCGTTCGACGTGAACGTGCCGATCGTGCTCCCCGAAGCTCGTTCCGGAGTCGCGCAGCTCGTGCGAGAGTATGAGGCGGCTGGTGCGACGTGGCTCCAGATCGGCGCCTGGGGCGTCGATGATCTCCGTCGCCAGGTCGCCGCCGGGCCGCCGGCCGGCTGAGAAGGCGCTCAAGCGTGCTGGTGCATCTCGGCATCGACTTCCCGGTCCCACAGCCTCGACCGTCTTGTGGCGCTCATGCCGAGCGATGTCGCAGCACGCTTCGATCTCGACGCGCTGATCGAGCGGACGCGGTGGGCGGTAGCCGGCCGGTACCCAGCCGGACACAGCAAACGGCGCGGGATGGTCTGGACGCCGAAACAACCGACAAATCGCCTGCTGCCAGGTCACGAGATCCGCTCGAACAGGTAGGCGAAGGGCGACTTCGTGTAGCCGATCCCCCGGCCAAGTTGATGGAGGCGGTCAGCGGTGAGCGCTTGCGGCTGGTTCGGGATGAGGTAGGCGTCCAGGTCACGGACGTCAACCCGGTAACCGTTGGGGCCGCCTGACTTGATAACCGCTGCAAGCCGGTACCGGCGGTCGATGGAGGCCATCGCTGCGTCGCCGTGGCTTGCGTTGACCAGGAGATGTCCGCCGACTCGCAGATAGCGGGTGCAATGTTCGGAGACGAAGCCGGCGTAGAGCGAGACGAGTAGGTCAAAGTCCTGCTCCGCCAGGCCCACCTCGCCTCTGTAGTCGTCGGCGATGAACTCGACCAGGTGGCTCTGTCGGTACGTCTTGTTCCGAGAGACGATCTCGTCGACTCCATTGAGGCCCGAAACCGCTGCGAACAGACGGAGTCGATCACCCTGGTGCTGGTCCTGATTCGCCCAAAGCGTCTCGGTTGACGGCCTCATTCGACCACCTTACGAGGCGCCTCGACGACAAGATCGGCCTGCGGACGATTGGGTCGCCGCAACCGGCTCCGGAAATGCCCGGCTCAGTTCAGCCGAAGGTCGCCATAGAAGCCGAAGTACGGCAGGTCCTGATACTCGATGGGACCGAGGACGCCGTCCTGATGGACCCTTCGTCCCAACCAGTCGGCGAAGGGATGGTAGGCCTCGTCGACCGTGCCGTTCGACCTGAATTTGGTCTGCAGGAAGCTCCCGGTTCCTTTGTCGAGACCGGAGAGCACGACCTCGCCGGGCTCGCACTCGTCGAGCAGCAGCAAGCCCGACTCCAGGTCGGCACTGAGGGTGAACGACCCGGTCCAGACCTTCCAGCCCTCCTCATAGTGGAGGACGTTGGAGGTCACTCTTCCGGGAAGATACAGGCCCATGCCATAGGTGGTGCCGGCCAACTCAATGGTGCCGAACCACGAGAGCTCGGGGCAGCCGAACAGGCCGAAGTCTCCGGTGTTCGGATCCTGGTTCAGGACCATGACCTGGTTGCCCCGCTCCGGCGCCTTGGCGGCCGCCGGCCCGACGGCGGCAACGGAGCACATCAAGATCGCTGCCCCGAACGCGATGAAGAACCTTCTCATTGCCGACCTCCTTGGTGGTTGGACGCTCCGCCGACGTCCAACCCTACGGTCGGTGCGAATTCGATCGGCTGCAGCGGAAGTTCCGCCGGGCGACCGGCGTCAGGCGCTAGCCTTCGTTCGACGCCGGCGACCGCACCGGACATTCCAACCGGATCCGGTCCGCCGGATTCTTCTGCCCGAGGGGGTTGATCGTGTTTGTCGCTGTGACGGCCCTCATCGCCGGTGTGGCCGTCCTCGCCTGGGCATCGGACCAGTTCGTTCTCGGTGC
>JAOTVU010000274.1 GCA_029863385.1 Acidimicrobiia bacterium | reverse complement strand
GGTGGCCACATTACGCCAAGCTTGAACCCGGGGTTTAGAGGCCAATGTCCCTTTCTTCGGGCCGTTTGCGCACCCGGCGGGCCTCACGTAGCGTGAGCCCATGACCGTCATCGATCGCACCGCAACGTCGCACCCGCTCGACCGCCTCACCGAGGACGAGACCACGGCGGCCGTCGGCATCGTCAAAGCCGACGAGCGGTTCGGGCCGAGGATGCGGTTCGGAAGCGTCAACCTCAGCCCGCCACCCAAAGCCGTGGTCATCAACCACACACCGGGCGCAGACTTCGAGCGAGCGGTCGACGTGGTGCTCCTCGACAACTCCGATGGCTCGACCTGCGAGGTGACGGCGTCGCTCAGCTCGGGTCGGGTGACCTCGTGGAAACGCATCGAAGGCGTGCAGCCATCGGTCATCATGGATGAGTTCTTCGAAGCCGAGGACGCGGTCCGCAACGACCCCGACTTCCAGGCGGCGATGGCGAAGCGGGGCATCACCGACATGGACCTGGTCACCGTCGACCCCTGGTCGGCCGGCAACTACGGCGATGAACTCGAGTCAAGTCATCGGATCGTGCGGGGCCTCGTCTGGGTCCACGACAAACCGGGCGACAATCAATACGCCCGCCCGATCGACGGTCTGATCGTGCTCGTCGACCTGGCCGAGGGCAGGGTGGCCCGTATCGAGGACCACAAGGTGTTCCCCGTCCCGCCGGAATCCCACGAGTGGTCCCGCAACTTCGGTGACGAGGTGGGTGAGGAGCGCACCGACGTCAAACCGCTCGACATCACCCAACCCGACGGGCCCAGCTTCACGGTCGAAGGCGACCGCTTGACCTGGCAGAAGTGGGACATGCGCATCGGCTGGCACTCCCGCGAAGGTCTGGTCATCAACACGGTCACCTACACCGACGGCGACGAGGTCCGGCCGGTGCTCTACCGGGCCTCGCTGGCCGAGATGACCGTGCCCTACGGCGATCCGTCGATCACCCAGGCCCGCAAGAACGCCTTCGACGTCGGCGAATACGGTCTCGGCATGCTCGCCAACTCGCTGACCCTGGGGTGCGACTGCCTCGGTGAGATCCACTACATGGACGCCCACGTGTGCGATGCCCAGGGCGACATCTACCGGATCCCGCAGGCCATCTGCATCCACGAGGAGGACTTCGGGATCTCGTGGAAACACACCGACTTCCGCACCGAGGATGTGGAGGTCCGCCGTCTGCGCCGACTGGTCGTCAGCTTCATCGCCACGGTCGGCAACTACGAGTACGCCGTCTACTGGTACTTCTATCAGGACGGCCGTATCGAGAACGAGATCAAGATGACCGGCATCCTCACCACCGGCGGGCTCGACGACGGTGAGACCACGCGGTACGGCACGATGCTGGGCCCCAACGTCTACGGGCCCAACCACCAGCACTTCTTCTGCACCAGGCTCGACATGTGGGTCGACGGGACCGACAACACGGTCGTCGAGGTCAACACCGTGCCCGCCCCGGCCGACGAGAATCCGTTCGGCAACGCGTTCTTCGGCGAACAGACGGTTCTGGCGACCGAGTCGGCGGCCAAACGCCGCATCGATCCGTTCAAGGGACGCTACTGGAAGATCCAGAGCGCCGAGCGCACCAACCGGATGGGTCAGCCGACCGCCTACCGGCTCCTGCCGGGGGAGAACATCCTCCCGTTCGCCACCGAGGAGTCATCCATCAGACAGCGGGCCGGCTACATGTGGAACCACCTTTGGGTCACGCCCTACGCTCGCGACGAGAACTGGCCGGCCGGTACGTACCCCAACCAGCACGCCGGCGGCGACGGCCTACCACGCTGGACCGAGGCCGACCGGTCCATCGAGAGCACCGACGTCGTGGTGTGGTACGTGATGGGGGCCAACCACCTCCCTGCCATCGAGGACTGGCCGGTCATGCCGGTGGCCAGCATCGGCTTCACGCTCAAGCCGATCGGCTTCTTCGACCGCAGCCCGGCCATGGACCTGCCGGCCGCCAAACACTGCCACTGAGTTGAGCTCGTCAGCCGTTGCCCGCGGAGGCCGACCAGCCGGTGATCCCGGCGATGCGAAACGCCAACACCCGGGCGAACGGCTTGTCGCGGTACTGCGGATAGCGGTCGCCCAGCAGATCGGCGAGGGCCGCCTCCGTCCCGGAATCGACCTCCGGTTGCCACCGCAGTTCCGCCCGCACCCACCACAGCTTCGACCAATCGTGACGGTCCCACCGCTCGACGAGAAGTGTTGCCCGGGGGTCACCCTCGAGGTTGCGTTCCCGCTGCAGGCGCGTCGAAGCCTTCGGCTTCACCCGATCGACGGGTACACCGACCCGATTGTCGGCATCGACCGCGTAGACGACCGGAACCGCATCGACGCCTCGCTCGGCGTGCACCGTGCACAGAACGCCATGATCGTGGTTCATCAAACGGGCCAGGGCCTCATCGTCGCCGAGCCGGGGCATGACCGTCAGTGTGCCTCACGCAGCCGCGGAGTAGTACGCTCGATCGGCGAAACGGGAGACCGACGGCAGGAGCGTTGCGATGAACTTGGCCACCTGGATCGAACGGCACGGTCGTCGACGGCCGGACGCCCCGGCGCTCGCCCAGGGTGATCGCGTCCACGTCGACTGGGCCACGTTCGCCGCTCGGACGGCCTCCGTGGCGGCCGGCCTGCGCGGCGAATTCGGGCTGTCGCCGGGTGATCGGGTGGCCATCGTGATGCGAAACCGGCCCGAGTACCTCGAAGCCAAGTTCGCCATCTGGCACGCCGGATTGGCGGCCGTGCTGGTCAACGCCCGACTCCATCGCGACGAGATCGCCTACATTCTCGAGCACAGCGGAGCGACCGTCGCCGTCACCGACGCCGATCACGCCGACGACCTCCACGCTCTGCTCGGTACCGTCGAATCGCTGAAGGGGGTGGTGGTCGCCCCCGGTGAGCGGTGGGATCGGCTCGGAGTGGCCGCTCCGATGGCGCTCGTCGACCGACGGCCCGACGATGCCGCCTGGCTGTTCTACACGAGCGGGACCACCGGCCGCCCGAAGGGTGCAACCCTCACGCACCGCAACCTGCTCATGATGTCACTCAGCTACTACGCCGACATCGACGCGGTGTCGGCGCACGATTCCGTCCTCCACGCCGCCCCCATCTCCCACGGATCGGGCCTCTACGGTCTGCCCCACATCGCCCGCGGTGCGGTCAGTGTCGTCCCCGAATCCGGCGGTGCCGACCCGGCCGAGATCGCCACACTCCTGCCACGATGGCCGGGCATGTCGTTCTTCGCCGCCCCGATCATGGTGAAGCGTCTGGCGGCCGATCCGGCCCTTGCCGCCGCCGATCTCAACCATCTGAAGACAATCATCTACGGCGGCGCACCGATGTATCTGGCCGACCTCGAGGCAGCCCTTGACGTGCTCGGTCCTCGCCTGGCTCAGATCTACGGACAGGGTGAGACCCCGATGACCATCACCGCACTGTCGAAGGCCGACCACGCGGACCGGGATCATCCTCGATGGCGGGAACGCCTCCAGAGCGTCGGCTTTCCCCGGACAGACGTCGAGGTCCGTGTCGTCGATGACGACGACAACGAACTGCCTCCGGGTGAGATCGGCGAGATCGTGGTCCGGGGCGACGTGGTCATGGCCGGCTACTGGGATCAGCCGGAAGCGACCGCCGAGACCCTGCGAGGCGGCTGGCTCCACACCGGGGATGTCGGCAGCTTCGACGACGAGGGCTTCCTCACCCTGCGCGACCGGTCCAAGGACCTGATCATCTCGGGCGGCATGAACATCTATCCTCGCGAGGTCGAGGAGGTGCTGTTGCAGCATCCCGGTGTGAAGGC
>JAOTVU010000273.1 GCA_029863385.1 Acidimicrobiia bacterium | reverse complement strand
GGAATCCACGTCGAGGTCCCCCAACCAGTCGGCGAGAACCAGCTGGATGCCGTCCCACGGGAGGTTGTTGAAGGCGGTGAGATCGACCAGATCGGCGAGCGAAAAATCGCCCAGGTCGAAGTCGGTTCCGTCGATCATGAAAGTCAGTCCGTCCGCCCGGATGATCGGCCCGAACCCGGTGGCGCGGTCGGAACGTGCACCGAACTCGACCGCGTCGGCGGTGAGCCGGATCGGAGCAACATCGACGTCGACCGGTTCGAGGCGCAAGAGCGTGAAGTGCGATGGGGTCCAGATGGTGGTCACCGGCCCCGGACAGGTGTCGGCCGGGGGAAGCCCGACCCGCAAGAGCTCGATGCGCTGTCGGAGGGTGATGGCGGTGCCACCCAGGTCGGCCAGAGCGGGGAGAATGTCGAAACCGACATGCAGGGTCGGGCCCGCGCCGGCGGCAACGCCGCTCCAGGCCACCAGCCGGGCGGTGCCTTCGACCGGGTCGCCGTCGCCGACATTGTCGAACAGGGTGACGGCCCAAGGATCGGCCTCGGTGCCGGTCCCGGCCACGGCGATGGCCGGTGTCCCGGCGGCAGCGAGCACCACCCCCAGCTCTTCGGCGAGCCGCGACCAGCGGCCGGGCTGACCGAGCACGTTGGCGTGGTAGCAGCCGATGGCGCCGACGGGATCGGAGAAGAAGGCCGCCAGGCCGACCGTGGCCGGCCAATCCGCCGGGGCTCCAGTTGGAGCGCGGAGGCCGGCGAGCACGGCCAGGGCTTCGGCTTGGCGGATGTCGTCTACCCCGAGGAGGCCGAGCAGATGGTCTACGACGTCGCCGAGCGCGCCGGCGGCGGCCTCGGTCACGGCGTCCACCGAGGTCAGGTCGAGCACCGGATACCGATCGGTTCCGATGGTGACGTCGACCGCCTCCACCATCGGTTCGACGGAACCGCCGGCGGGGAAGGTGATCCCGGCCCGCAGCAGACCAACCTCAATGTCGAATCCGTCGACGGCGGTGTCGACCAGGTTGCCGTCTCCCAATTCCCCGAACGCCCTCAGCGAGGGCCCGGCGGACACCGTCAGGCCATGGTTGAGCACGAGCGTCGCGAACGAGATGGCGGCGGAGAGGTTGCCGCTCACCGTCGACGCTGCCGGTGCGGCGATCTCCACCGACGCGCCGGGAATGAGGGTGACCGCCCCCGTCTGGGTATCGGTGCTCACTTCCAGGGTGAGGCATGCCTCAATCGGAGGATCGTCGAAACAGATGCGGTACGGGTCGGCGGTGGTTCCGGTTCCGGCAACGGCCGCCACTCCGAGGAAGTCGGCGAGGCGCTGAAGCCAGTTGTCGAGCGCTTGGTCGACCACGTCAGAGACCCATGCCCGCAGGGCGACGACACCGTGTTGGATCACGTCGACGATCGGCAGTTCTGGGATCGGTGACGTCGGGTCGAGGCCGATGAGTGCCAGCAAATCCTCGACCTCGTCGGCGAGGTCGGTCTGGCTCCGGAGCAGCCCAATCAGGATCTGGAGGGCTTCGGAGCCGAGATCGTCGAGCAACTCCCCGAGTGCGAAATCGGCTGGGGCCGGATCGCCGGGCAGCTGGAGACCCTTGAGAACGACCGTAAGGGAGGGGTCGGAGCCGTCGGTCGGCAGCACCGCCGCAAACGAGGCTCCGGCGAGATTGACCACCCCGTCGAGGCCGAGGTCGGGCAGCGTCAGGTTGACCGCCACTTCGATGTCGCCACCGTCGGAACCCAACAGCACGTCGAGTCCTCCGACACCGGCTTCCACGAGCGGCACCCGGAGTGTCAGTGAGGCGACTAGATCGTTGTGGGTGATCGCCGCTCGCGCACCCAAGGAGATCACGGGTGTGCCCGAGCGCATGTCGATGATGGCGAATAATCCACCGGTCGTCGGAGGGGCTCCGGTGGTGACGAGCGGGATCCAGCTCTCCTCGGTGGGATCGATGTCGGGAAGATCGAGATCGTCGGTTGCCGTGCCAAGCAGATCCTCGGCGAAGTCCAGCAGGGCCTGTCTCCTGCCCGCATCGGTGAGCACTCCCGACATCTGGGAGATGGGATCGGCGAACCAGCTGGTGTTGAGCTCGGGCGGCGTTCCGTTGGGTGGGGTGAGGACACCGAGGATGACGCCGATCGACACGAGCTCTTCGGGGATCTCGGGTGAGACGGTGGGAACGGCGGTCATCGGCGGCTCCTCTCGAAAACCTGGGGGGCTTGGGCCACCACGGTCAGTCGGCCGTCGTGAGCCACGACCGCACCGGGGAGGAGCGGCGTCCCCTGTTCGTCGACCCCCGCTCGGGCGGTGAGGGTGCCGATGACGTCGAGCACGGCCTGCCAGGCGGCGGCGATGAGGGCATCGCCCCACCGGTCGATGATGAGCGCCGGCCCGCGCGGTTTGGGTTCGGTGGAGACGATCATGCCCGCCAGACGACCCGGGCGGCCGACTGCGAACGGGACCGTGACTTCCACCACGCCAGTCTCGTTGGTCTCGATGGTGATCCCCACGATCACGAGACCCTTGACCACCCGCACCCGGGTCTCGGCGAGGTGGACCAGCAGCTCGGACCCGGCCTGCTCCCAGACGACCTGGTTGCGGCGCCGCCTGTCGGTGACACCGACCGCGGCAAGAATCAACTCGTGGAGGTCGTCATTGCGCACCTCGATGGGGTCGAGCACCTCGCCGGCAGGAACGGGACCGGTCGGGAGAAGGCCGGGACAGAGTTTCTGGAGTTGGGCGAGCAGCTTGGCGCATCTCCGTTCGAGATCATCGTTGATCTGCCCGTCGTCGTTACGATTGTCAGATGCGGTATGTCGGCCCCTCGACGGTGACACCTGGTCCGCCTCTGAGGTGAAGAGTGCCGCCCGGGCCGCCCGCTGGGAGCTCCCCAAATCATGAATCGTCATGTGCCCTCTCCCAAACCCGCAACATGTGACGGCCGCACGCTCTGAGTGGCAAGGTGCACGGGAGGCGCCGAAGAACGGCCATGGACCGTCGGCCGGCCGATTGGCTATGCCTCTCATCGACGCTTTGCGTTGACTGACCAACGTCGGTCACGTGGCTACCCCCTCCGCATCAGCCCGCTAACGAGAGAAAGACCCCGCTGCGACGGGCGGGCACTGACTTCGCCGAACCTATCGCGTCAAATGCGGCTGTGGGACGTGTTCTTCACCGACACGTCCCGGGCCGGACGGGACCTCGCTCGCCAGCCACTTTCAGAGTGCGCGGCCAGGCGGTCGACAGTGTCGAACCGCGGACGGCCCGAGACGCGAATACACGGGCAGGTTGAGAAGCCGGACCTCGGCGTTCACCGCTTCGATCTGGATCGCGCCCAACCGCGACACGAGCCGCACCCAAGTCGAAGGCCTCCCGCCGGAGTGTGAGGATGCCGGAGTCCCCCGTCGAGGAGCTAGCCCACCGCACCGCGCAGTTCCGGGATCCGGACGGGTAGGTGTCCTCCGAACAGAACGTGTGCTGTGCGCGTCCTCGGGATGTCTGTTTTCGATTTCGCTCTCTCGAGGAGTCAGCCGCCGACGCCGGAGCGAACCTATCGAAGCCTCAGCTTCGCTCCGCCTCATATACCTGGAACTTCTAGGATGAGGACGTGAAAAAGTCGGACGCGAGCCAAGGCCAGTCGGCATCGGACCTCATTTCGAAAAGAATCGCCGAATTCGGGGACTGGCGCGGGGAAACCCTCAGCAGAATACGCAAGCTCATCAAGGAAGCAGACCCGGACGCCGTCGAGGAGTGGAAGTGGAGGGGCACTCCGGTTTGGTCGCACGACGGGATGGTCTGCACCGGCGAATCCTACAAGAAGGTCGTGAAGGTCACCTTCGCCAAGGGCGCG
>JAOTVU010000272.1 GCA_029863385.1 Acidimicrobiia bacterium | reverse complement strand
GCCGGAGTCCGGGTCGAACGCCACGACCTCGTCGGTGCCGGACGAAGCCACCAGCAGGCGGCCCTCGTCGTCGAATGTCAACGCCCTCGGGTTGTCCAGCCCGGCGTCGGTGTCGACCAAGACATTTACCAGCGATCCGTCGGCCGGGTCATAGCGCAGGATGCGACCGGTGTCGGCACCGGCCACATAAACCAAACCGTCGGGACCGACCTCGACCGCCCGGGCCGAGCCGACGAGACCGTCGGCTTCGTCGAATGCTCCGGTTGCGTCCCCGTCGAGGGCGAAGCGCCGGATCGAGTCCACACCGTTGAAATCGGCGACCAACAACTCGGCCCCAGCCTCAGCATCGGTCCCGACGCCGGCCGATCCCGAACCCGAGGACTGGGCAGGAACCGCACCGGTGGCCGGGCCGACAGGCGTGGCCGAAGCCGGGGTGATCGAACCAACCACCAGACAAGCGAACACCACCGCCAACCACCGCCGGAGACGATGACCGACCGAGGGTCCAAACACCCCCCGTTCGAGCGGTGCTGGCGACGTCGAACCAGAGGCGGAGTCGACCACCGTGGCAGCCCCCTCACCGGGAGCGCTCGACGCCGTCAGCACCGGAGCCTACGGGTTGTTGGCCGTTTGCTCGGCGTCGAAGGTGAACGTCGCCGTCGACGTCAAACCCTGCGCAGTATTGGGCGCACCAGTGGGCAACGTCACATTGAAACACAGGTTCTCGTTGGCAGCCGCCGCCAGCACACGATCACCGGCCTGGGTCCCGACCGCCGGATCACCAACCACATTGATCGTCCCGGTCGAACCAAGCACACCGCTGTACAGCACCGCACCAGTGGCCTGCCAGTTGGTGTCATCACAAGTGGCCACACCCGACTTGACCGTCAACACCAACTCCGACGCCAACGTGTCCTCATCAGTCGTCGAGGTCAACGAATAACGGAACTCGAGCGAACCACTGTTATCCACATTGATCGGCGCGGTCACCTGATCACCCGGCGCCATCGCCGACGCGGTCACAACCGCCGTCGCCGGGGCCGCCACCAGATCAACCGAACCAGTGGTGAACGCGTTGCCGCCAACAGCCTGCTGATCAGTGAACAACGCCAACGACGCCACGGTGAACACACCACCGGCCAAAGCCAACACCGCAAGGCTGGCCAGAATCTTCGTGCCGGTCGCCCGCGGACGACCAGAACTGACATGGGAATCCGACAAAGAGCCGGCCCCATCAATCGGTATTTGCGTATTCGTCATGAATGGATCTCCTGCTGTGTCCTCTCCAGTTCTTTCGGCACACCGAACGGCCAAGTCAACCGATCAGGCAACCCTGCCTGCGACCCATAGGCCAAACGGCCCCTTACAGCAGAAGGTTTGGAGGACGGCCTCGCCGATCGAGGCGGAATCGCCAGATTCCGCGCCCGTACGGCGCGCGTGGAATCTGCCAATTCCGGAGAGTGGGTCGGCTACGCAGGACCGTCAAATGGGGCGCCGGGTCACGCCGACGTTTGTGCGAACGGTTTCGAGTCATTCGACTCGGCGCCGTTTGCCCGCTCCGACGTCGCAGGCAACAAGAGCCCCGACGGCGGTGACGGCGGCGGTGACGTGGGTGACTGGTCACCTGACATGCCACGGTCGGGCCCGTTCTGGACGGATCGGTTGGGCGAGATCCGGCTGAGGCGGAGAGCGATGGCGAGTGATGCGGCAGCGATCGCAGCGCCGGCGGCAATGTCGACGATGAAATGGTTCGCGGTCAAGACGACGACAATCGGGGTCAACATGGCGTGGGCCACGGCGGCGTGGCGGATCCCGCGAACGTGGTTGAGGCGCCACAACCCGACGGCGACGACGACAGCCCAGGCGACGTGCAGCGATGGCATGGCGGCGAACTGGTTCGCTGCATCCGCGCCAGGGAGTGAGTAGGGGTCGGGACCGAAGCTGTCGGCCGTATCGACGAACTCGGTGTGCATGCGTGGCGGCGCGAGGGGGAACAGTGCGTGGATGGCGACTGCGGGGAAGGTTGTGAAGACCAGAGCGTTCCGAAGCTGCGGATAGATCGTGCGTCGAGCACGCACGAAGGCCACGACGAGCGCGGCGATCGTGATGGGAAAATGCACCAGGTAGTAGACGTTCGCGCCACGGAGGATCCCAACCGGCGTAGCGGCCTGCAGGGCCGCTTCGATGTCGACGCCGAGGTAGGCCTGCCAGGTGATGACCCGCTCGGCGTTGGCAAATGCCTCCGCAGCCGTGCCGTAGCTGATGGTGCGGGCGGTGTGGTAGGCGAGCCAGACGCCGGCGACGACGAGCAGGTTGCCCGCGATGTCGGCGATGGTCGAACGACGGGCCAGGCGGGCGACCGTGCCCGCCTTCCGATCACCTGAAACACCATGACCCACCATGATGGTTCAAGTCTAGTTGTCTCTTCGGCCAGGGCGACTCGCGTTTCACCCGTTCGCCTGGAGCGACGCCTGCTTTACCCGCGGCCCAGGAACACCAGGTCGGCGTCGGCCCCGAAGGTGCCGATCTCGTCGGATTGGTCGACGGCGCCGGCGTTGCCGTAGTAGAGGAAGAGGTCGTTGTCGACGGTCGAGGAGAGGATCGGAATCCTCACCCAGGCCCGAATCGAGCCCCCGCCGGCCATATAGCTCTCGAGCACGTGGTCAAGCCGGGTGATCCCGTCGCCAGCGGTGACGACGAGGTCGTCGCCATCGGCCTGTGCCGCCGTGCCGACGTCGGTGTCGTCGACCGAGAGTTGGAAGACGAAGTCCGTGGCATCGTCGGAAACATCGGCCGCGCTGATCTGCAGCGGCTTGCGGTACGACCACGGGCCAACGTCGAACCAGGTCCCGCTTTGCACACCACCGGAGGCGGCGAATCCTCCCGGCGCGTTGCCGCTGGCGTGTTCCGCTGCGATCCAAACCGCGTTTCGGGCGACCGTCGACAGGCGGACCTCGTCGACGATGCCGTCGAGCGGGTTGCTGCCGTCAACGGCGGCACCGATCGAAACACCGTCGGTCGGGGCGGTCAGCTGACCGGTGGCGGGCTGCTGGTCGACCTCGGTGCCGTCGAGGTAGACGTGGAGGAGGGCACCGTCCCATACCGCGGCGACGTGGTGCCAGGCGCCGGTGCCGACGGCGCCGCCCGCTGCGGTCACCGAACCCGACCCGGTGGTGTCGACGGTCGCAGCGACCGCCCCGGCGCCATTGACCGAGAGGTCGAAGTAGGTGGTGCCACCACTGCGCTGCGTGAGCACGGCCGCATCAACGCCCAGCGTGTCGAGTCGAACCCACGCCGAGATCGACAACGCGGAGCGACCTCCGAGATCGATCGGCGGGGTGGCGATGCGATCATCGACACCGTCGAAGTCGAGACCCCGGCCGATGCGGGCGGCGACGAGATCGCCTGCGGTCATCCCGCCGGTCGGGAGTCCGTCGTGGTTTCGAGCCGTCGAGTCGTCGATCCTCGGTTCCGAACCGGCCGGATCACGGCCGAGGTGCCAGACTCCGGCCGCGCCGTCGGCCCACGTCGTGCGGATCGTCTGCTGGTCGGGGGCGTTGGCCGCGCCGAACAGTAGGAAAAGGCCTGTGTCGGCGGCCGAGGTCACCGTCGGTACCCGCACCCAGGCCACCAGCGAGCCGGTTCCGGAGTCGAATCGTTCGATCTCGTGATCGAGTGGGGTCACGCCATCGGCGGCGACGAACCGGATGTCGGAGCCGTCGGCCTGGGCCTCGGCGGCGAGGGTGGCGTTGGTGAGCGACACCAGCACCGGGAAGTCGGCGAGGTCGGCGTCGACCTGGGCCGAGTCGACCGTGATCGGGATGCGGCGGGTCCACGGATCGGCCGTGTACCACCCGGTCCCGGCGGCGCGATCCTCGAAGTCGCCCAGAGCGCCCGACTCGAAGTCCTCA
>JAOTVU010000271.1 GCA_029863385.1 Acidimicrobiia bacterium | reverse complement strand
CTGCTGCTCGTTGTGGGTCGTGTACCTACAGGAGCATGGGGCCGAGGTCGACGTCACCGACGACCCGAACCGCCAGGCCTTCCGGGCCGAGCATGGTGTTCCCGACGATGCCGGCTCCTGCCACACGGCGCTGATCGACGGCTACGTTCTGGAAGGTCACATCCCGGTCGGTGCCATCGAACGGCTCCTCAGCGACCGTCCCGACGCGGTTGGCCTCGTCCTTCCCGGCATGCCCGCCGACTCGCCGGGCATGGGCGGTGACCAGAGCACCTGGGAGACACAGCCCGTCATGTTGATCACGGCCGACGGCCGGATGACCCCGTTCGACTACTGAGACCGTCTCCGTTTCGAGATGCCGTCGGCGACCGCCCCGTCACGTCGGCGTCGAAGAGGCACCGATGAGGAGCGCAGTGAGGGCGACCACGGCGGCCAGGACCATGGCCTCGGCTGTGACCACCAGGCGGAGCCGGTTCGCTCGGGCGTCATCGTGGGGATCATCGTGCATCCACGGGATCACCGTGAAGTGGTTGTACGCGCCGAGTGCGGCGGCCACCAGAACCATTCCGACCTTGGCCACCAGCAGAGCTCCCCACGAGGTTGTCCAGAGCTGGGACGGCGCATCGAGTATGAGGAACACCAGGATCGCTCCAGCGACTCCGGCTGCGGTCAGTGCCGCCGACGCCAGGACCGAGAACCTCACCGCGAGTTCGAGGGCTCGCAATGGCTCTTGTCGTCGGTACCTTCGCCAGAGTACAAGCGCCAGCGCTGTCACGCCCCCGGCCCAAACTGCGCCGGCGAGGACATGGACGGCGTCGACGAGGCCGGTAACGAGCCAGGCCCCTTCGCGAACGGTGTGACCGTCGAAGGCGTATGACGCCAGCACGGCCAGGGTTCCCAGCAGCAGCGGTCCCGACAGGGGAAGGGCGATACTCTGGTTTGGCAGCGGCGTCGATTTGGACAGCGGCCCGATCACCGGTGGCGTCGACATCGTCCCGTGGTCGACGGGGTGAGGTGAAGACCTGTAGACCGGGCGGAGGCCCTGTGATGAGCCTCCGGCCCCGACCAGCACCGGTTCGCTCGTCGCGCCGGGGACCCATCGAGACGGCCACGGAACGGGTATCGCCGCCAGCGAGTACAGCGAAAGCCCGCCGATGACTCGCAGGGCGATGGCGGTGCCGAACGGCGCAACCAGGACGGTCTCGGCCGCCGACCAGGCTCCGGTCCAACTCCCGGCCGTCGAAGCAAGCTGGGTCGTCAGTTCCGCCGCGGCGCCGACGAGTACCAGGACTCCCGCATAGCGGATGAGGCGCTGGACCGATACGACGTCCCGCCGGTTACCACGGAGAACAGCGACCGCGAACGCCAACGCCCCAAGCCCGGCCAAGGTTCCAGTCAATGCCGCCAGCCGACCGAGGGCCCCGATCTGCTCGACGGGAGCGGCGCCGCGATGGGGACCAGCCAGGAATGCCGCCAGGTCGGCGTCCCCAGCCGGCTGACCTGTAATCGGTGGCCCGATCTCGGACTGGGCCGACGTACGGTCCCCGGCATAGGATTGGGGCTCCGCCTCTGCCGGTAGTACCTCGATGGTGAAGCTGAAGCTCCCGTTGATCGGATGGGCGTCGGGGGCCTGCACGGTCCAGCGAACACCGATGGTGCCGCCCGACAGCGGGGGATCGAAGTGCAGCGTCCAAGCCTTCCGTTCGGCATCGGACGAAACCAGATCCGGAGATCGCGGCACGTCGCTCGAATCCAGGATGACGAACCCCTCGCCGGCGGGCTCGGCCGGGCCGGTGAATCGGATGATGACCTCGTCGAGGGTGGCGCTGATGACGCTCCCGTCGGGTGGATTTGAGGACGCGAAGCCGGTGTGGGCGGCGACCGGACCGCTCCAAGCCCACGTCAAGGCGATGATCAGCGCAGACAGGACTACGAAGCGGAGGATAGAGTTCACAGATTCCCACCTTCTCGGTACGGTCCGGCCCACGGCTCCGGCAACCGGCAGCAGCGGCCCAGGATACGACGTGTTGTCGTAGACGCAACCGAGGGAGCGGCCGAGACCGACCTGACGATGCGAAGCTTTGTCCTGACACGATGGTGTGAGATAACCTCGAGCGAGGCGGGGACAGGCTCGACGGGCCCTCGAGCGGTGAGGAGAATCGATGGCCGGCATCGTGGACGCGACAACCCGTGACCGGTTCCTGACCGTTCGATGGAACAATGCACTCGTCGCCGGGCTGGGCCTGCCGGCCTTGGCCTACGCTGCGGTCGCCCTCTTCACCTCGGCGCTGTCCGATCGGTCCGCTTTCCTATGGCTTGCGATCATCGGCGTCGTCTATTGAATCGTGATCGAGCAGCACGCGGCCCTGCGGTTCGCATGGCTCCGTTCCAAGGGGGGGTCGGAACAGGCTCCACCTCTGAGTCCCGCCGGCCGGTTGCTCTTCGTGGCCTACAACGTGATCTGGTGGGTGCCGATCGTCCTGGCCGTCGTCGGGGTGCTGTCCTACCGGGCCGCCTTTTTCAGCTTTCTGGCCATCACCGTCTTCCGGGCCGTGGCCAACCTCTACCGCAACAACGTTTTGCCGGTCGAGGCGGCTCAGCGCTTCCCCCTTCGATCGCCCTGAACCGTGGTCGTCGGTCGAGGTCGGCGCCCCGGCAAGTCGACGCTCATCCGGGTTCTGGGCCGACACCTCACTCCCGATCGCGGCACCGTATCGTTCGACGAACGCCGCCTCGAACCGGGCGGCGCTCGGATCTGGATATCCGACCAGGCGATGCTGTTCTTCCGGTTCGTTGGACTGGGGGTATGATGACGGTGCGAAGGAAGTCCCGAGGTGAGCTGAGGAGGTTCGATCGTGGGCAGGTATTGGCTCTTGGACCGACACGGCGGCGATGGACCAACCGCACTCGTCGAGACCGACGGTGGCCTGCACATCATCGATGTGCTCCGTTTTGGTCCATCGGTCACCGAGCTCGATGACCAGCAGAGGATCTGGGATGAGGTCATTGGCCGGGTGGCACCGACCATGAAGCCTCTGGTCGACGCTTCGTCGCTCGATGAAGAAGGCGTTGCCCCTCACCCAGAGCTGCGGCACGGCGACGAAGGCAGTGCCGCGGTCAAGAAGCGACTCGGTCGGACCAGCACGGGCCGCCGTCGCCCTGGCGTCGGACGAGCCGCTGATGGCCCGAGCCGTAAGCGCAGCCGAGGAGACCGATAGCTCCTCGTCCCTGGGGGCACCGCCACCACAGGGTCAGGGCGTCTCAGTTGGGCGACGGGGGAGCTCTCCAATCGAGGTTCACAATGCAGTGCACCAGCGCTACCCGCTGGTGAGCCCAACGGCGACGTCGAATTGCGGGCGACCTTCGCCGTTGTACCAGCGCACCACCATGGCAGTCGGGTGGCCGGTGGCCGCCGTCTGCAACCTGGTCTCGCCCGGGCGTGCATAGGTGGCGCCGCGCTCGCCCGTACCCACCACCATCCACGTCAGGTGGAGGGCCTCGGAGTTGGAGTTCAACACGATCCATTCGTGTGCCCCGTTGGGATCCGGCCGCACATCGAGGCTCCGGATCGGCTCCGTTTTGCCCGGCCAATCGGGCCAGTCGGCCACGCCGTCCCAGGCGAGCGCCAGATCATCGAGATAGCCGAGTGGTCCCATGACGCCGTGGCGGAACGGAGATGTGCCGTCGAGCCCGGACTCACGGACAAGGGCGATCCGTCCAGCGGGATCGTTGCCGGGACGGAAGGCGTCGAGGGTCACGCCCAGTAGGCGATCGCCCCCATACGCAGCCCGGTGTCGCGCGAGGCGCGACTCGAACACTCCGAGGTCCTGGTCATAGATCTGGGGTAGCACCCCGTCGATCACGTTGCGGTTGAGCCAGGTCGGCCAATCCTGGTAGTTGAACTCCACGGCGTCGTCGA
>JAOTVU010000270.1 GCA_029863385.1 Acidimicrobiia bacterium | reverse complement strand
GGCACCGGCGTGCGGGTGAGCGGCATCTACCCGGCGGCCGTCGACACCCCGATGCTGCGCTGGGAGGCCGAGCACGGCGGGAGCGCCTTGAACTTCTTCGGATCGGTGCTGCCGGTGCAGCGGATCGTCGAGGCCTACGCCAAGGCGCTCGACACTGGAAGGCTGGAGGTCTACGCCCCGTACGGCGACAGCCTGATCACCCGCCTGGGCTCGGCGTTCCCGGCGATGCTGCCGAAGCTCATTCCCCTGGCGAACCGCGTCGGGGAACGGGGCCGAACCCGCTTTCTCGAACAGATACGGAGGCAACCATGACCGACATCCGTCGTCACTGGGCCGGGGCCGAGCGGGACATCGATTGCCTCTCGGTCCGCAACGGTGTCTTGCACATCGAGGAGATGAACACTCTCGACCTGGCGGCTCGTTTCGGCACGCCCCTGTTCGTCTTTTCCACGGCCCAGATCCGACAGAACCTGCGCCGCTTCCACGAAGCGTTCGCCAACGGGTGGCCGGGCCCGGTCGACGTCCTGCCGGCGTTCAAGGCCAACACCCTGCTCGCCACCCGCCAGATCCTCTCGAACGAGGGTGCCGGGGCCGACATCTACTCGCCGCAGGAGCTCGCCGGCGTGCTCCGCACCGGAGTCGATCCGCAACGGGTCTCGGTCAACGGTGGGGGCAAGTCGAAGGACCACCTCCGCACCTGTGTCGAGGCCGGGGTGCGGATCACGGTCGAGGACGTGCACGAGATCGACCTGATCCAGGAGGTTGCGGCCGGCCTGGACACAACGGCCGGGATCCGGTTCCGGGTGAAGCCGGCGATGCCGAACCTGTGGCGGCGCACCGACTTCTCCCAGCTCAGCGTGCCGATCGACCTCGGCGTCCAGGTCTACAAATCCGGCATCCCGCCCGAGTATCTGCCCGACATGGGGCGGCGCGTCCTGGCCATGCCCAACGTCGACCTCGTCGGCCTCCACTTACACGCCGGCCGGCACCATCCGAGCCTCTGGTACTGGGAGGGGATGATGGTGCGCTACGCCCGCCTCATCGGCGAGCTGTCCCGGGCCTGGGGAGGCTGGCAGCCGTCGGAGATCGACATCGGGGGCGGTTTCGCCAGCCCACGCGACCCCCACAACAAGGAGATGCCGCGCTCCGAGTTCGTGGCGACCGCCCTCGCCTACCCCTTCCTCGTCGGGCTCCGTGGGATGGGACACAGGGCGTACCACGCAACCCTGGGGAAGCTCATTCCCGTCCTCACCAGTCACAAAGACCCGGCGGCACCACCCTCGATCGAGGAGTACGGACGCACGGTCACCTCGGTGCTGCTTCGTGAACTCTCGGAGCAGGGGATCGCAACCGACGGTGTGCGGCTCCAACTCGAGCCGGGGCGGGCCCTGTACGGCGACACCGGCATTCATCTGGCGACGGTCAAGACCGTGAAGCGACAGACGGACCCCGTGCCCTACACCTGGGTGCTCACCGACACGACGGTGTTCTTCCTCACCGGCGGCGTGCTCGAGCACAACCGGCACCCCTTCGTGTTCGTCGGTGACGCCAACGCTCCGGCCACCCAGCTCGCCGACATCGTCGGCCACTCCTGCTACGCCGACCAGATCGTACTCGGGGCCCGGGTCCCGGACGTGAGCGAAGGAGACGTGATGGCGCTGCTGGAGACCGGCGCCTACCAGGAGAGCTCGGCGTCGAACTTCAACGCCCTGCCGCGACCGGCGTCGGTGCTGGTGGACGGCGACGAGGCCGAGCTCGTGAAGCGAGGCGAGACCATCGACGACGTGTTCGGGCGCGACATCGTTCCCGACCACCTGAGCGACGAGGCGGCCCGGTACACATGAGCGACACGGCGACAGCTCACCCATGAGCGACGACCTACTCACCTGGGTCGTGGCGGCACTCGAAGTGCTCGCCGCCGCCGGCATCGCCGGCTTCTGGATTACCTGGTTTCGCCAACCTCACGACGAGCCGTGGCTGCCGGCGGGCTACGTCGACCACGAGGCAGCGTTCGTGTTTCCCGACACGGTACTCTCGATCGTGCTCGTCCTGGGAGCAGGCCTCCAGGTGGCCGAGCAGCCGGCCGGTCGCTCCCTCGGTCTGGTTGCGGCCGGGATGCTGGCCTTCCTCGGCGTGCTCGATCTCGCCTACTTCGCCCGGACCGGGCTGTTCCGGCGCGAGCGGGGCGGGTTGGCGAACGTCGCCGTCGTGGCCAGCGTGCTCACACTCTCGGTCATCCTTGCCGTCCGATTCGTGTAGGACGTCGGCCGGCCCACTGCTGTTTCGACCCAGGAAACCCACTCCAGATAGCGAAAAGCTGACGCCGCAAACGCTATGTCGGCCGGATCGAGCGTCTCGTTGCCGAACGCCCGCCCGGTCACGGTTGGCGTCCCGCCATCGTGGGGAGTGCCGTCGATCGCACTGACGAGCCAAGGCCGGGTCAACCCGAGAGCCGGGCGCCGTCGATGGCCACGGTGACGTCACCGTCAACCTCGACGACGAGCTCGGTCATTGCGTCTGGCGATTGACTGCCGGGTATGACCACTGCGGCAGTGATCCTGGTGGCGCCGGGCGGGAAGAAGACCTCACCCGTGTCCTCCCCGCACGGGCCGGCGTCGCTACCAGGAAGCGCCGCCAGCGCGTCGGGTGTGGGCATCTCCCACGCATCGGAGTCGATAATCGCGCACACGCTGGCCCCGTTGTTCTGCCCGAGGACAACGAGGATCTTGCCCTCCTGACCCGTGATCTCCGACACGGTCACCAGGACGCGGCCAGGATCCCCCGTTGCCTCCCCCGAAAGTGTGCTTCCGTCGAGCTCCAGACGGGCGTCACCGTCCACCACCTCGATGACATCGGCCGAGGTGCTCATCGGGGTCCGAGAGCCCGGTTCGAAGATCGACACCGTGACAGTCTGCTCACCGGGCATGAAGAGCGTGTCGTCTCTGGTGCCGCTGCACGGGTCAGAGTCCGCGTCGCGGTCGGTGAGCATCGTTTCTTCGAGCGTCCAGGGGTCGCCGTCGATCATGGCGCAGATCTCGGACTCGTTGCCTGGTCCGAAGACCAGGAGCATGTGACCGTGATGCCCGGTGATGGCGGTCGACGAGACCAGGATGTGCCCAGGCGCCGGCGACACCTCGCCGGTTGGGCCCGTATCAGCCGCGTCCGGTGTGGTCGCGCCAGCGTCGACTTCACTGTCGATCAGGTCTGCTGCATCTTCAGTCGGATCGGCGCTTGCGGCGTCGTCCTCCGTGCCACTGCCACCGTCGCGGCACGACACGAGAAGTAGCACCACGACCAGCGTCAGCAGCGAGAACGGCTCGAAACGGCGAAGTGTCACCATGTTTCTCCGTCGGTCTGCCACCCGCGGTTCATGAGGGCGGTTCGTCGCGGGACCGACGGCCGCGAGTGTCCCACGAAGCCGAGTTCCGCCTGTTCGGGCCCTGACACAACGGATCTGATAAAGCACGGTTTCGTCGGTGAGCGGTCCGTGGCTGGACGAGCGTTCCAGCCGACGACGTTTGCCGAAGGCAAACTTGGTAGGTCGGCCCCCGGCCGACCGGCGTGGACATGCTCGACTTGAACCAGTGAGGATCCCGTCGAGTGTCCGGTTCCAGGTCAGCGCGGACAATGTCGGTGCCGACTCCCCCAGCGCCGATGCCGCCCTCGCCGGGGGACCGGAGGCGATATCCTCGTTCAGGTGCGGAGACTCGGGACAGCTCGCAGCGGCGTTGTCGGACGTTGCGTCAAAGTCACGAACGAGATTGCTCGGGTCGAGGTCGCAGGTCTTTGACGCCGGAGTGTCGACTGAGCCACACCAAGGCGATGAGAATGACGATGCCGGCCCATGCGAACAAATCCCCGATGACCGAGTACACGGTTCGAACGCCTTGAGTCGGCAGGTCGGCGAACATGACCTGGTCGGCG
>JAOTVU010000110.1 GCA_029863385.1 Acidimicrobiia bacterium | reverse complement strand
GCCCGACTCAGTCGCCCTCGCAGCTCTGCGATGGTTGCCTCACGCTCGGGTACCAGCGCCGCTTTCGCTTCGGCGGCTTCGAGCCGGACTCGCAGGTCGGCGATCGTGGCCTCCACCTGTCGGGTATCGACGTCCTCTCTTGTCGCAGTCAGCTCCGCCTCCAGTGACGCGACCCGGTCGGCCTCGGCTCGAGCTGCGGCCAACTCGGCCTCCAGCTCCGTGATCCGAGCCGACCGAGTGCGCAGCTCGGCCAGCTCGGCCTGAACGGCCGTCAGGTCACCGGCCGTTCGGTCGAGTTCCGCCTGAAGCTCGTCGGCCCGATCGGCGTCGGCCCGGAGACGCTGCAGTTCACCCTCCAACTCGTGCTCGTGCGCGGACACTCGGGCAGCCTGGTTCCGCACCTCGTTCAGCTCGGCGTTGACGCGGGCGAGTTCGCCCTCCAACTCGCGTTCGTGCGCGCCGACCCGGGCGGTCTTCTTGCGGAGGCCTTCCAACTCCATCTCGAGACCCGACACCCGGCCGGCTTCGGCGTTCACGGTGGCCAGATCGGCACGGAGGCCTTCGATGGTGGCGTCACGCTCGGCGAGACCGTCCTGCAGCGACCCGTGGTCACGTCGGAGCGAGGCGAACTCCTGTTCCATCGACTCGTACTCACTCAACCTGGCCCTGGACTGCGACAGCTCGTCGTCCAGGGCGGCGATCCTGGCCTCGAACTCGTCGACGGTCGAGGTGTCCGTTCGGGCCTCGGCCAGTTGGGCATCCAGTTCGCCGACCCTCGCCGCCGCGGCCCTGGCTGATTCGAGGTCGGAAGTCAACGACTGAACCTGCGTCTCCAACTCGTTCGCTCGGGCCTCCTGGGCTTCGAGACCTGCGATCTTGCTTTCGAGATCGGGGATGCGGCCCGCCGCACCCTGGATCGTCGCCAGTTCGGCCTGTAGCGTCGAGGCCCGTTCGGCTTCGGCCTCCAGGCGCTTCATCTCGGCCTCCAGGCCCGGAACCCGCGCCACCTCTTTCGAAAGCGCCGAGATTCGCGTCTCCAGGGATCGGACCGTGTCGGCTTCGGCCTGCAACGACGCCACCCGTTCCTCGAGAGCGGGCACCAGCCCGGCACGCTTCCGGTAGGTGGCGACCTCCGACTCGAGTTCAGGGACGCGGGCCAATTCCTGGCGGTTCGTGGCCAGCTCGGCGCTCATCTTCTCGGCCCGGGCCTCGGCAGACTTGAGCGAGCTGATCCGCAGACGGAGTCGATCGGTCTCGGCGTCGGCAGCAAGCAGCCGGCGTTGATACTCGGCCGACTCCCCCCGTCGTCGGAGCCACCACACCAGGAGCACGAGAAGCGACCCCAGGAGGAAGCAGAACAACAAAGCAAGGAAAATGAAGGGGATCAGGAAACCCATCTAACCGATTACCTTTCGTGAACGAGAATTCCGGCCGCAGGACGTCGGGCCGATCATGGGAGCAGCTCCCACTCGATCCGGCGGTTGCGTTGCTTGTCCTGCGGCGTCACTTCGGGGTCGACCAGGAGTTCGGACTCGCCTCGACCTTCGGCCTCCAGCCGGTCGCTGTCGACGCCGGCGTTGGCCACGAGGTAGTCGACGACGGCCTGAGCCCGGGCCTGACTCAACTGCTCATTGACCCGGGCCGACCCATCGCTGTCGGTGTGTCCGACCACTCGGAGTCGCCCCACGTCGGGATTGGTGTTGATGAGCTCGGCGGCCGCCATCAGCGTCGGCTGGGAGCGGGATCGAATGGTGGCCTGATTGACATCGAACTCGATCGGTTCCAGGGCGAACAGCTCATTGAGAGACTGTTCCACCGTCTTGACCACCGAACGGTCGACGAAATCCAGGCCGCCGGCGGTGGCCACCGCTCTCGCCTGCGTGATCCAGCCGGCCCGCTCGTCGTCGGAGACCGCCTCTCCGTTGAAAACCATCGTGGCCCCGTCGAGGGTCACGGCCTCGGCGTCCACCACGAGATCGTGGGTGACGTTGGCGGCGCCGTACTCGTTGACGGCTGTGGCGATCAGCGCGTCGCGAGTCGGCTGGTCGGGAACCGCGCCCACCAGGTCAATCGCCAAACCGTTCGCCGTCGCCGTGACCCTGGCCGCGTCGAGGTCGGCGGTCGTCGTCGGTTCGGTCTCCGGTTCAGACTCCGCGGCCTGTTGCTCGGGATCGACTTCGGCTTCGGCTTCTGCTACAGCCGGTTCGTCGTCGATCACTCGATAGGTAACCTGGTCGACCTCGGAACGTGCCCGAACGGCGTCGACGGCGTCCTCCTCGGCCGAGGCCGGACCCTCGAGGGTGATGTTGAGACCATCGCGACCGATTCCGTCGAAGCCGTCGATGCCCGCGTAGGAAACGGTATCGCCCAAACCGACTCCGTTGAGCGCCGCCTCGGCGCCGGTTTGCACGGCATCGGCCACCCGGTTGGCCTCCAGCAACGCCATTATTCCGCAACAGGCGAGCGCCGCGAGGACGGCGATCCATCCCCACCTCCCCAATCTACGCATCTGATCTCCCTGCGTCGTTTGCGATGACGATTCCTACGCTGATGATGTCGACGGAGCAACAACGTCAGAAGTCGCGAAACAAGACCGGGTTTGACGCGATCCGGACGCCGAACGACTGGAGCCGGCAATACATTCGCCCTGTTCGAGTCGCCACGTCCCCCGTGGAACACGTTGATTTCCTGGTGGAAGCGCCGCCTTGACAATCGCCACTGATGGTGCCCTCTGTCGAGTTGGTGCCCCGAGCATAGCGGACCCCGCGGCCCTCGGACAGCATGGATCGCGGTCGTTGCCGTGCTGCAACGGTTGTCGGGATGCGAGGGGGGTCACGCCGGCCGGGCCGGCTCCGCGTCAGAGATCGAACACCTTGATGTAGTCGATTTCGAAGGTGGCGCCGGGAGACCCGAGGGCACCGGAGGCCAGAGGGCCGGGCCTGCCTCCGACGGCGAGATTGACCTTGATTTCGTCGATCGTCTGATCGAACGGGGCCGGGTATCCCTGGGCGGTGTCGGCGGCCGAGACCGTGAACACCCGGGAACCGTCCAGGAACCACACGAGGTTGCCGTCGCGGCCGTAATCGAATCGGACCGTGTGCCAACCGTTGCTGAAGTAGTCGGACATCGGTACCGCCTTGTTCTGCAGCTCGTGCCCGCCCGATCGATCGGCGTAGTGCAAGCTGAAGACGGCCCGTCGTGGATCCTCCGCCGTCATCACCTCGAGGAAGTCGAGCTCGCCACCCCGTGGCCACGACCCGGCCCAGCTCGACGCCCAGACGGCCGGCCACAGTCCCGCCTGGTTTGACGGATCCGGCGGTGTCAGCTTCACCCGGAATTCGATGGCCTGACCCGGACTGAAGGTGAGACCACGGCTGCGAACCATGCCGGAGGTCACCGTCCGTGTGGAGCCGTTCGGGCACGTGGTGGTTTCCGTCCTCGCCGTGATGACCAGGCGCCCGTCCGTCACCCGAACGTTCTGCGGTTGATAGCACTGCCGCTCGCCGTTCCCATCGCCGTAGGTGGAGTGCTCGATCTCCCACCGGCGGGTATCGAGCCGGTCGAAGTGCTCCTCCCAAACAGCGCCACCGCCTGAGGCCGGCGTTGTTGTCGTCGACGTCGAGCTCGACGTGGTCGGTGACGCGGCCGGAACCGCCGTTCGGCCGGCCGACGAGCCGGCCGTGGTGCTCGTCGCCCTCATCGCCTGCAGGGCGTTCGCAGGTGACGCCGGTGCGATCGTCGAAGGGTCGGTCGCCGGACCGGATGGTTGAGCACCATCGGGCTGGATGGTGGAACGCCCGCCGGTATCGGGCGCTTCTGGCGGCGGCGTGGTCGACGGCTCCTCCGTTTCCGCCCCGACGTCGACCGCGGGGTCGCCGACGTCGACGACGAGTGCGCTTCGGTCCACGCCGCGGTTGGCCGAGCTGTCCGAGGGCTCAGCCTCCACGGCGGTCGTCGGTGGCGACGCCGGGGCGGTTTCCACCGGTTGAGCCCCCCCGCCGTCGCCGACCAGCACCGACACGAGGGCGGCCGACGACACCACGATGATCAGCACGGCAACGAGCGTGGCCGGGGTCCATCGGTGCCGTGGACCCGGATGACGCCGGTTCTCGGCTCCGTCCACGATCGCTTCAGCGGCCAGGATCGGCCGTTGAGGTATCTCGATTGTCGCCTTCACCCGTTCCTGACCGACGTCCGCACTGGCGTCACCCGGATCTCCGGGAGATCCCAGTGTTAGTTCAAATATTGACGAGTGCCGATCATAACGATGTCGATACCGGTTCGCAATACAACTGTGATAGTCATCACCGCCACCTGTCCCAATCTTTACCCGGCCGGTCGAGCCACCGGATCACCGCTCAGAGCAGGCCGTCGGCCGCCAGCAACGTCTCGGAGGCGATTCGTTCGGCGACTGCCATGACCGGAAGTTGGAGCCCGCCGGCGACAAGATCGGGAAAGAGCGAGGCGTCGGCCACGACGACCCCGCCCAGACCGGGTATCGTGCCGGCCCGACCTGGTTCGGCGGCGGTGACCGCTACATCGCTGTGCCCGGCACCCATCCGGCAGCTGCCGACGGCGTGGTGAACCGGCCCGGGATGTCGGATGAGCCAGTCGTCGAATTCCGGATCCGTGAGCCGGTCGAGTTCGTCGAGATCGGCTCGCCCGGTCACCGAACGGTTCCCGCCCGCCAAACCGGCGAGGCGCCGACACACGGCCACCGCCGTGCGCGTGCCGGACCGCAGCACGGCCAGATCCTGGGAGTTGTCCAGACGATTGGAGACGAGGCGGGGGCCTTCACCATCCCACTGGAGATGACCGTGGGACCGAACGGTCGAGGCCATGACGATGACGATGCCGGTCGGGCCCACAGGCTCGGTGAACGGCCCCATGAGCACGGCCGTGAGATCGGGGGCCGACTGTACCGACGCGCTCGGCGTCGACCGGTTGGAGGGCCAGCGCGCAACCCGGTGCACCTGCGGCAGGCTGCCGTGCACCCTGTCGGTGGGCCAGGGGAAGGGTACAGCGGACGCAGCATGGTTCCTGATCCAATCGCCGGCGTGCCGAACCAGGCCGGTGGTCCGGAGAAGCCGGGCGGTCCCTACCGTCCCGGCGGCGAGAACCACGGTCGTTGCCGGGACCGTTTCGCCGTCGGCGAGCACGACGCCTCGCACGAAGGCGCCGTTCGTGGCCAGGCCGGCCACCGTTCGCCCCGTCCGGATCGACAGGTCGGAACCGCCGATTTGGAGATAAGCGTCGGCGACCGTCCGGCGGTTCCCACCCCGGGTGGCGAGCGCCGGGTTGAAGACGCCGCAACGATCCCGGTCGAGTGTCGTGCCGGCCGGGCCGAGCCCGATGTCGGCGAAGGCATCGTCGAACGCGGCCAGCAGATCCTCCGTGCCCGCAACAGCGGCACGCGGCTCGGGGTCCAGGACGGCGGCCGCTTTCGCCAGCCAGGGAGCCATGCTGTCGGCTTCCCAGCTCGAGCAGCCATCGATCCGAGCCCACCGGTCGTAGTCGGCCCGGTCGCCCGGCATCACGAGCATCCCGTTCACCGCCGATCCGCCGCCCAATCCCCGTCCCATCCAGAACTCGTGTCGGCCGTCGACCTCACGCTGCGCCGGATCACGAACCGCCGTCAGCGGTGGCCAATAGCGGTCCGGGTGGCGTTCCGGTCCAATGAGTCCGGCCGAGTCGGGCGACGGGATCCGGCCGTCGGCCGGGCCTGCCTCGAGCAGCACAGCGGGGATCCCCGCTTCCGCCAGCCGGGCCGCGACCACACAGCCGGCCGATCCGGCACCGACGACCACGACCCGATCACGGCCCCGGTCAGGCGACACCGGCGGAACCGAGAACGTAGCGGACGAGAAGCTGATACAACCCGAACGTCGCCACGCCGACGACCAGCCAGATCAGCCCCCGCCGCTGAAGGTCGAGGAGGAGGGGACTCGTCCGCCACCAGGAATCGGGCTTCGACGCGCTGGCGCTGAATCGGTCGACGGCAAGACCGACCAACGAGCCGCCGGCGCCGACGAGAACCATCAGCAACGGCAGGAGGGCGAGGTACAGCCGTGTCAACTCGCTCAATTGCGCATCCCGGGCGAAGACGACGAGAGGCCCGTTCGAACCGGCCGCCGATGCCGGATCGTAGAAGACCTCGACCTGCTGCCCGACGTAGGGCCTGGACGACATCCGTGCATCCTTGCCGACGACCAGGTCGGCGCTGACCTCGTCGGCCTCGGAGGCCGTCAACCGACCCTCGCAACGCCATCGATCCGGACCGAAGGCCTCCTCCGGTTGACAGCCCACAACGGTGAGAACTCCCGCGCCGGAGAACGTCTCGTTCCAGGCGAGTAGAAACTCGATTCGAGACAGGGCCGACCAGCCCGTATAGGCCACCACGAGCGCCAGCGCCACCGCCGCTATCGGCATCAGGCTGGACCACAGTGAGCGCGTGTCGACCGACCGTCTCGACTTCGCTGCGGTACCGCTGGTGATGACCGTCAACTCATTCCCCGTTCGCCCTTCTGTTCCACCCTCGAAGATAGACGAAGGGGGTCGTTGGGAAACAGTCGGCCGGGCCGGTAACGAGAGCCGATGACAGGTGGCTCAGCCGGCTACTGGCGCAACCTGTCGAGAACGTCCCTGACCCGACGGCCACCGACCACCAACAGTCGGATCGGCCATGGCGTGAGGGCCTCCGAGCCCTTCACCCAGGCTCGGCGGGATCCCGCCGCTCGGGCCACCTCCTCCCAGGAGTAGGGCGCGGCCAGCGGATGATAGGAGCTGCCCGCCTCGTCGTGTTCGAATCGGAGGTGGGCGATGGCCGACACCTCGTCGTTGGTCGGCCGGTTCCACCATCGACCGAGCAGAGCCCGAACGTCGGCGCCGAGATCCGTCGGCTGAAGCCCCCAGTCGATCATCCGGCGCCGGCTCGGCAGTGCCGACGCCACCGCCAGCGCGCCGGCCCACAGGTCGGCGCGGTCGCCATCGTCGGCGAATTCGCCGTTTGTGGCTGTGTCGGAGAAACCGAGATCGATCGAACCGTCGCTTCGCCGGCGATAGTCGACGACCCTCGGCTTTCCGGAGGCGGTGAGCGTCTCCACGCAAACCACCGGTGACGGAATGGTGTACTTACCGGGGGTCGTCTCCTCCGGGCCGTCGCCCTGAAAGGCGAATCGTTTGATGGTGATGGTCCGGTCGACGTCCCCGATGATCTTGTCACCTCCGAAGTGGAGATGAACGGGGTCGGCCGCGCCGGCGGAACGCACGACCGACGAGATGTGCCAGGCGAGACGGCCGCGCCATCCGACGTCGACCAGGCCGATCCTCCCGTCAAACATCTGCTCGCCCGCCAGGTAGTCGACGACCAGGCTCCGCCGGTCCTCGGATCGGAGGGCGATGATCTCGGCCACCCGATCGTCGTCGAGCAGCCGCTGCCACTCGGCGTCGGCCTCGGCCGGGAGCGGGCTGTCCACTGCCCGCCGGGCGATGGAGCGGTGGACACCGCCGAGCGTGTCGAGATCCTCGTGCGTCAACCCGATTCTTGCCAGCAACGTCGAGATCGGCACGTCGTGGCGATGGGTGAGCAGGAAGGCACCGTCATCGGACCGGCCGGCCCGCAACCAGGCCTCCACCCCGACCGCCGACGCCGACGCCAAGCCCCAGTTCACCCGGGAGCAGTGAAGATAGCGGAGCGAGACGCCGGCCCAGTGGTCACCGGGCATGGCCCGAGCCATACGCAGCGGCAGTTCACCGTCGCGGGCGAGATAGCCAAGACTCGTCAGGTCGAACTCACGGGCCTGCCGGCTGAGCCACAGATTGAACGCGCTCAATGCCTGACCACCGACGCCGGCCCCAACCAGCCGGGCCCGGGCCCGTCCAGCGGTGAGTTCACCCGACCGCCGTGCCGCCACGACGTCCAGTCTGCTGCGACGGGCGGCCCCGGCGATGGCCGGACCCTCACCGTGGGCCGAGCGGGCCATGATCGCCTCGTAGCGATCCAGATCGGCTTCGGCCAGATGGAACGGTCGCAGCCCGGCGCCGGCCGCCATCGTGCCGTCGCCCCATGGATTGTTTCCCAGATGCCATACCGTCCCGGCGTCGGCAACGGGCCAGATGCGGGTGAAGAGGTCACCGTCCGACTTCGTGGTGCCCTCCTCACAGGAGGCAAACAGTCGATCACCGCCGACGAAAAGCCCGTGAGCGCTCAGCAGGTCCACCAGTAAGGCCGACGAGCGGTCGGTGTCGGACACGAACGTGATCGAGCCGACCACGCTGCGGATCGCGGCCAGCGCCTCCCGCGCTCCCGGCACCGGGCGACACAGCTCCCGCTCCAGGGCCTCCGCATGGTCGACGATCGATGACGCCGGATCCGTCGTCGTGGCGCTACGGTGCCGGATCGCCTCCTCGATCGCCCGATCGCCGCCCAGGTCCCGAATGAGGCACGTGTCGTACACGTCCACGCTCACCTCGCAGGGCCGTTCCCGGGCCACCGCGGCGGCGAATTCCGGCCAGGTGACGATGTCGAAGCCGAGGCCGCGGTCGTGCAACCGGAGAAGCACCCGAGGACCGGCCCAGGGAACGGTGGCAAGTGTCGTGACGACCGTTCGGCGCAACACCTCAGTGAGCATAGGCCGCCGGCACCACCTCGGTGACCATGTATCGGTAACCATGTATCGGTAACCATGTATCGGTAACCATGTATCGGTAACCATGTATCGGTAACCATCTACAGGTAGTCGTGTATCGGTGATCTTGTCGCCGAAATCACGCCACTAGGATAGGCCTGCCGGACGGACACTCGACGACGCTCACGAGAGGAGGTGACAGGATGCGACGACTGACCCAGTTCAGCCACGGAGCCGGTTGAGCCTGCAAGATCAGCTCGACCGAGCTGGCGCACGTGTTGCGCCACCTGCCAACTCCGAAGGATGATCGGCTTCTCGTCGGCGCCTCATCGGGCGACGACGCCGCCGTCTGGCGCCTCGACGACGATCGGGCGCTCGTCCTCACCACCGACTTCATCACCCCCATCGTGGACGACGCCCGAACCTGGGGCCGGATCGCCGCGACCAACGCCGTGTCCGACGTCTACGCCATGGGCGGCCGACCGCTGCTGGCGCTCAACCTGGTGGCCTGGAACTCCGACGAGCTGCCCTTCGAGCTCCTGGCCGAGGTGCTGAGCGGATCGAACGACGTGGCCGAAGCCGCATCCTTCGTCATCGGCGGCGGCCACACCGTCGACGACCCGATCCCCAAGTTCGGGCTCGCCGTACTCGGCGAGGTCCATCCGGACCGGCTGTTGACCAACGGCGGCCTCCGACCCGGCCAGACACTCATCCTCACCAAGCCGCTTGGCATCGGCATCATCTCCACGGCCATCAAGGGCGGGCACGAACTGGTCGCCAGTGGCGGTTCCACCGCCGGTGCCGATCGACCGTCACCCATCCTCGAACGGGCCGTCGACGCCATGACCCGCCTCAACGCCGAGGCGTCGGCCGTGGCGCTCGCGGCCGGGGCCACCGGAGCCACGGACGTGACCGGATTCGGTTTGCTCGGCCATCTCGGTCGGGCTGCGCTCGAATCCGGCGTCGACGTCGTCATCGACACGGCGTCCGTTCCCGTCATCGACGGTGTTCGTCAATTGGCCGCCGCCGGGATGATCCCGGGCGGCACCCGCCGGAACCTCGACGCGGTGGCCGGGCGGCTATTGGTCGACGGCTCGCTGCCAGTCTCCGGATCCGACCCGTCGGATGACCTGCTGATTCTGGCCGACGCCCAAACGTCCGGCGGACTGGTGTTCGGGTGTCCTCCCGATCGTGTCGACGGTGCGCTCGAACGTCTTCGGGGCACCGGTCACGATGCGGCGGCCATCGGCACCGTCGTGGCCGGGGGCACGATCCAAACGGACGCGGTCGGCTCGATCGACGTTCGGTAGCCGGATGGCGGCCGTCGAGCCGGTTCAGACGCCGGCGCCGAGGCGGCGGCCTCGGGCGGCCATCTCGGCCAACACCTTGTCGCGGTCCACGGTTTGCACCCGACCGCCTCGGACAACCCGTTTCCCGGCCACCCAGACATCGGTGACATAGCGGCTCGATCCGGCGAAAACCAGATGGGTCAGCAGATCCTCGCCCGGCTCGAACGCCGGCTGATCGAGATCGACGCGGATCAGATCGGCGTGCGCACCGACTGAGAGGTGACCGACGTCGGACAGCCCGATTGCCATGGCCGACGCGCTTGTGGCCAGTGTCAGTGCCGTCCTCGCTGTCATGGCCCGTGGATCGAGGGATCGCCCCCGGGCCAGCAGGGGCGCCATCTTCAGCTCCTCCCACAGGTCGAGATTGTCGTTGGAGGCCGGTCCATCGGTGCCGACACCGACGACGATCCCGTCCGCCAGCATCTCCCGGACCGGAGCGATGCCGGAGCCCAACTTCAGGTTCGACAGCGGGCAGTGGGCCACGGCCACGCCGGCCTCGGCCAGGATGCGCCGGTCGTCGGCATCGAGCCAGACCCCATGGGCCGCCATCGCCTTGCCCGCGAACGCGCCGACCTCGGCCAGCAGCTGCGTGGCCGGCCGACCGTACCGTTCGATCACCAGTTCCCGTTCGGCCCGCGTCTCCTCGAGGTGGATGTGGAAGAGTGCATCGACCGAGGCGGCCTCCGCCGCTATCTCGCCGCACTGCTCGGGCGTGAGGTCGTACACCGAGTGGGGCGCGAAACCGACGGTGATCCGGCCTTCGGGGTCGTGCCGGGCTCGGTGGAAGGCCACGATCTCCGCCAACCGACCGTCGACCCGGCCATCGGGACTGAGAGCGGAGATGACACCCGGGGTCACGACCGCCCGCCCTCCGGTGCGCTCGACGGCATCGGCCACCTGATCCTCGAACAGGTACATCTCACAGCTTGTGGTAACGCCCGATTCGAGCATCTCGACCGATCCTCCGACCATGCCCCACCAGGCGTCCTCCGCCGTCATCCGGCCCTCCCGGGGCCAGACGCCGTCGCGGAGCCAGTCGGCCAACGGCAACCCGTCTCCCACCGAACGGACCAGCGTCATCGGGGTGTGGGCGTGGGCGTTGACCAGGCCGGGCATGAGAAGCCCACCGACCCGGTCGACGTCAGACGGAGCCGGACCGAGATCGGCGATCGCCCCGACCGCGGCGATGCGGCCGTCGGAGCCGATGTCGACGGCGGCCGACGGAAGGAGCCGAGCCTCGTCGTCCATGGTGAGGACATAGTCGCCCTCGAGGCGACGCACCGCCTCGGCCATCAGCCCCGCTCCCGCTCATACACCTCGAGCGTGCGCGTCATCAGGCTGTACATCACCGGCGCTCTCCGCTCGAGGGCTTCGATGATACTGTCGACCGACACCGTCGCCGGGCCGACACCGGCCGCATGGTTGGAAACCAGGGCGAGTGACGCGTAGGGCAGACCGACCTCGACGGCCAGAGCCACCTCGGGGTAACCGGTCATGCCGACGACCTGCCCGCCGAGTCGACCCATCATCACGATCTCGGCCTTGGTCTCGAATCGGGGCCCGTTCGTACAACAGTAAACGGCCTCCGGTTCGACGTGGATGCCGAGTTCACCGGCCGCGGTCAGAACGGCCTGTCTGAGGGCCGGATGATAGGGGTCGGACATGTCGGTGTGCACGACCGGTGAGGCGACGGGGATCGGTGGGGGCGCCGAACCGTCGAAGAAGGTCTCCGCCCGGCCCGAGGTGAAGTTGATAACGTCGGACAACAGGGCCATGGTGCCCTCGCCCCACGCCGGTTCGATGGATCCGACGACCGCCGTCGCCAGCACCGCCTGAGCACCGGCATGGTGGAGGGCGGCGATGTTGGCCCGGTAGTCGATGGCATGCGGGGGGACGGAATGGTCCGAGCCGTGTCGAGGGAGAAAGCAGATCTCCAGACCAGCGAGGCGACCCTTCGTCAACCGGACCGGCGGCCCGTACGGGGTCTGGATCTCCTCGGCCTCTCGATCGACGAGGCCGGGGATGTCATAGAGGCCACTACCGGTGATCAGACCAAACATGGTCGCTCAGTGTACGGGCCAGCGATGGGCGCTTCGCGTAGGCGCTCGACGGTTGTTCCGGTGGGGGCTGATCGGCTCAGGCCGCGTGATCCTCCGACACCTGGCCGCCGGCCATCAGCAGACCGATCTCCTCCCGGGTCGTGGTCACCGGATCACGTTCGGCCACGACGCGGCCCTCGTAGATCACGGCAATGCGGTCGGAGAGGCTGAAGATCTCGTCGAGTTCGGCCGAGACGAGCAGCACCGCCAACCCTTCGTTCCGGGCGGCGATGAGCTGACTGTGGATGAACTCAATGCTGCCGACGTCGATACCGCGGGTGGGCTGGGAGGCGACGACCAGCTTGTTGTCGTCGCTCAGTTCCCGGGCCACGATCACCTTCTGCTTGTTGCCACCGGAAAGTGACTTGACCGGCGTGTGGATGTCGGGGGTTCGGATGTCGAACCGCTCGACGAGCATCTCGGCCTTCTCGTCGACCTCGGTGAAGTCCCGCACACCACGGTTGGCGAACGGAGGCTCGTAGTAGTGGGTGAGCACCAGATTGTCGGCGATGGAATAGACGCCGACGAGGCCGTCGCGCTCCCGGTCCTCCGGTATGTAGGCCACCCCCATCTCGCGCACCTTCCGGGGTCTGTTGACGACCGCCTGACCCTCTATCACGACGGTGCCGCCGACGGTCGGCCGGAGACCGGTGATGGCCTCGACCAGCTCACGCTGCCCGTTCCCCTCGACCCCGGCGACACCGAGGATCTCCCCCGCCCGCACCTCGAAGGACGCTCCTTTGACCTTCAGCTGCCGGCGGTCGTCGCGAACCTGCAGGTCGCTGACCGACAACACGACCTCGCCGGCTTCCCGCGGCGGCTTCTCGACGCTGAGCACCACCGAGCGACCGACCATCATCTCGGCCAGCGATTCGGTGGTGGCCTCCGAGGTCAACGTCCGTCCGACCGACCGGCCCCTCCGGAGCACGGTCACCCGGTCGGTGACGGCGAGAATCTCCCGCAGCTTGTGGGTGATGAAGATGATGCCGACGCCGCCGGCCGCCAGATCGCGCATGATGGCGAGGAGTTCATCGGTCTCCTGCGGGGTCAACAGCGCCGTCGGCTCGTCGAGGATCAGCAGCTCGGCACCCCGGTACAGGGCCTTCAGAATCTCGACCCGCTGTTGAATGCCGACTGGAATATCAGCGACCACGTCGGTCGGCTCGACGGCCAGCCCGTAACGCTGGGACAGTTCCCGAACCCGAGCCTCGGCCGCCCGCCGGTTCATGAAGCCGCCGGCGCGCGTCGTCTCCGCTCCCAACACGATGTTCTCGGCCACCGTCAACGGGGGAACGAGTTGGAAGTGCTGGTGAACCATGCCGATGCCCTTGGCGATGGCATCACCGGGATCCGACGGCTTCAACTCCTCACCCCGGAACAGGATGGTTCCCTCGTCGGGCTCGTGGATGCCGAAGAGCATCTTGACCAGGGTCGACTTGCCGGCGCCGTTCTCACCGAGCAGGCCGAGAATCTCGCCCTCGTACAACAGGAGGTCGACCTTGTCGTTGGCCACCACCCCCGGAAACCGTTTGGTCAACCCTCGCATCTCCAGCAGCGGCACCTCACCGGGTCGCTCGAACCTGGATTGGCTGCCGGAACCTGTGGCTCCCACCTCGGAGCCTTCGGTCGGATCACCACGATCGGACATGGACTACTCCTTCTCGTAGTGCTGGCCGATGGCGGCCGGCGGACGTACCGAGATACCGGCGATGGCCAGCACAGCGATGGTGAGCGCGAACGGGATCATGCCGAAGAACTGGGGCGGGATGTCGAACACCTGCTTGAACTGGAGCTGGGCCTGGAGGGCGTTGAAGAACCCGAACAGCAGGGCGGCGGCCAACACGCCGGTGGGCCGGTAGCGACCGATGAGCATCACGGCCAGGGCGATGAAGCCCTTGCCGTTCGACATGCCCCGGTTGAAGACCCCGGCGGACTGGATCAGGGCCATACCGCCCAACCCGGCCAGCATTCCGGCCATCGTGAGGTTCAGGTAGCGCAGCCGGAAGATGTTGACCCCGACGGTGTCGGCGGCGCTGGGATGCTCCCCCACCGCCCTGGTGCGGAGCCCCCAGCGGGTGCTGAACAGGGCGACGTGAACCACCGCCACCGCCACCAGAGCGGCGTAGGTCAGTGGACCATGGCTGAACAGCATCGGGCCGACGAGCGGCAGGTCGGTCAGGAACCCGAGGGAGATGGTGGGAATGGTGTTCATCGTGCGGTTCGGCACGTAGAAGAAGCTGGTGGCACCGATGGCGAAGATGTTGATCACCGTGCCGGCGATGATCTGGTCCATCCGCAGCCGGACCGAGGTCCAGGCGAGGAACGTGCCGGCGAGTCCGGCAGCGGCCAGCGCGGCCACCACGGCGAGGATGATGCTCCCCGAGTAGGAGCCGACCATGAAACCGCAGAAGGCCGAGAGCAACAACTGGCCCTCGATGCCGATGTTGATGATGCCGGAACGCTCCCCCATGAGACCGCACAGACCGGCCAGGACGAGCGGGGCCGCCTCGCGGACGGTCCGGGCCATGACGGCGGTGGTCTGGGTGTTGTCCCACCGGTAGGAGACGATGAGCGCCACGATCACGACACCGAGGCCGGCAAGCGCCTTGGCGTTGCGGGCCACGAAGCTGTTCTGGTCGATCATTGACCGGGTAAGAGGAGGAGCGGAAGCTGTCATGTCGTCCCCCAACCGGTGGCCAGATCCACTCCCGTGTCGACATCCTCACCTTCGGACAGCTGCAGGATCCATCGCACCACCGACGGTGCGGCCACGAAGAACAGGATCATTGCCTGGATCACGTTGATGACCTCCGGTTCCACATCGGTTCGAGCCTGCATGAGCGTCGAACCGGCATCCATTGCTCCGATGAGCAGGGCGGCCGGGATGACGGCCAGGGCGTTGGTTCGGGCCAGCAGGGCGATGGTGATGCCGTCGAACCCGAGGCCGGTCTGGAAGCCGGGCTCGAAGCGGCCGTTGACCCCCAACGTCTGAATGCCACCGCCCAGGCCGGCCAGGAAGGCGCTGATCCCCATCGTGATCACGATGATCCTGGTGACGCTGATGCCGGCATAGGCGGCGGCCTTGGGGTTGCTCCCCACCGTCTTGACCTCGAAGCCGAGCGTGGAGCGATTGACCAGCCACCAGATGGAGACGGCGGCCAGGACGGCGACCAGGAAGCCGGTTGGGAGGCCGGCGACCCGGGGTAGGTCGGCGCTGTCCTGAACCAGCGGGGTCCGCGCAATGGCGCCTCCCTCGGGGTCTTTCCACGGTCCGTCGCGGCTAACCAACCATTCGGTGAAGTTGGCGGCCACGAAGTTCAGCATGATCGTGCTGATGACCTCGTGCACGCCCCTTGTGGCTTTCAGCAGACCGGCCAGTCCACCCAGCACGGCGGCGGCCAGGCCACCGACGATGAGCGCGGCCGGTATGTGGATGACGGCGGGCAGGTCGAAGTTGAATCCGACCCAGGCCGAGAAAGCGGCCCCGAGGAGGAGCTGGCCCTGGCCTCCGATGTTGAACAACCCGGCCTTGAAGGCAAAGGCCACGGCCAGGCCACCCAACACCAGCGGGGTGGCCTTCTCCAGAGTTCGGCCGATGGCATCGGAGCCACCCAACGAGCCCTCCACCATGCCGCCGTAGGCCACCAGCGGATTGTCGCCCGAAACGACGATCAGGATGGCACCCACGATCAACCCGAAGACGACGGCAAGCAGCGGCATCACCACCATCCGCCAATTGGGCACTGTCACACGTCTCTCCCCACACCGAAAACGAAATTGGTGCCCAAGCCTAGCTTGGGCACCAATCCGATGGAAGTATCGACGTCGAACCGGTCGGAAACCGACCGGGACCGCTGAAGCCTAGGGGGTGTATCCGGTGGGCACGTCGCCGGCGAGCACCATCGGCGTCAGCTCGTCGACGGCGTCCTTGACCTCCTGCGGGATCACCGAGTCGAAGTCGTGGTAGGAAGCCAGGCCGACGTCGCCGATGAAGTTGCCGCTCGGAGCCTGACCGTCGACATAGAGGCCGACGATCTCCTGCACGCCGGGGGTGATCAGCTTCATGGCGCTGGTGACGAGGCAGGGATGGGCCTCAGGCACGGTCTCCCACTGATCGGTGTCGACACCGATGCAGTAGGCGGCACCGCCGTCCTTGGCCACTTCCTGCAGGGCACCATTACCGGTCTGGCCGCCGGCGCCGAAGATCACGTCGGCACCGTTGTTGATGGCCTGACGGGCGGTGTCGGCACCCCAAGCGGGGTCGGTGAAGGCCACGTCGAGGCCGCCGGGATGGTAGGTGGAGATGACCTCGGCGTCAGGGTTGCTGTAGGCGACGCCACCCTCGAAGCCTTCCTTGAAGGCCACGACCGGGGGAACGAGGTCGGTGCCCAGCACCTGGGCCACCGTGTTGCTCTCGGTCATCAGACCGGCGAGCGCTCCGGCCAGGAACCCGGCCTGGTCCTCGGGGAAGATCAACCCCGCCAGGTTCGGGACGGCCTCGCCCTGGAACTGGTCGACACCGACGAAGTAGGTGTCGGGGTTCTCACCCGCTGCGATACCCGTCGCCTCACCGAGGGCGAAGCCGACGGTGACGATGACGTCGTAGCCCTGGTCGAGGAAGCTACCGATGTTGGTGGCGTAGTCGGTGGAGTCCTGGGTCTCGATGTAGTCGACTTGGGCTCCCAGCCCACCTTCCAGCGCCTGGACACCCTCCCAGGCCGACTGGTTGAAGCTCTTGTCGTCGATCTTGCCGACATCGGTGACCAGACCGACGCAGAGGACCGCTTCGTCGGCACAGTCGCCGCCGCCATCGGCCGTGGTCTCCTCGGTCGTGTCGTCGGTCATTGCCTCGGTGGTGTCCGTGGTGTCGTCGGTC
>JAOTVU010000006.1 GCA_029863385.1 Acidimicrobiia bacterium | reverse complement strand
GTTGCCGACCGACGCGGCCGGGCTGATCGTGCCGACCTCCCCCAGCCCGACACCGCCGCCGGGAACATGGTCCCAGCCCTCCTCGTGGAAATGGATGGTGATCTCGGGAACGTCACCCAGTTGCGGGATCCAGTAGTCCTCGAGGTTGGAGGTCAGGGTCAGACCGGTGTGCGGGTCGAGGATCTGGTTCTCGTAGAGGGCCAGACCGATGCCCTGGATGACCGATCCCTCGCACTGGCTGGTGGCCAGAACGGGGGCGAACACCCTACCGACGGCGAGGCCACCGTGCACGGTCAGGACCCGGGTCTTGCCGGTGAGTGTGTCGACCTCGACCTCGGAGACGTGAACCGCGGCCGAGAAGCCCTGGCCGACCTGGAGATCGCCCAGGGTCAGGCGCATGAGGCGATTGCCGCCGTCGCTGGTTCGGTGGGCGGTGACCGACGTGCCGTCGGGAACGGCGGCCAGATCGGTGCCGACCTGGTCTCGAAGGGTTTCCGCCGCTTCGACCGCCGTCGGCCAACGGCGCGGGCCAGAAGCGTTTTCGAGCCGGTGCCGATGTCCTGGGTGGCATTGGTGACCACCAGCCGTCCGTCTTCCACCCCGACCTCGATTTCGGTGGTCGGGTCGTGCATGTAGAGCCAGTTGGCGGCGGCCACGCCGACACCCCGACGGAAACGGCGGGTCTGGGAGCCGGTGACCGGGCGGCCTCTCCACACCTGGAGATCGCGGGCCCATCGATACAGGGCCTGGCGCTTCTCGTTGCCGTCCCACCGCTGACGAAGCTCGATCGGATCCCAGCCCAGCTGGTGGGCCGCCTGATCGACAGCCTGCTCGAGGGCCCAGGCATAGGTCGGGCCGCCGGGACCTCGGAACGGGGCGCCGGGCGGGGCGTTGGTCAGAATGTCGGAATCGTGGGCCAGACGGGGTGAGCGGTCGTACACCATCATGCACAGGGCGCCGTAGAGACCGTTGACCGCAACGCCGGCGTGGCTCTCGGCATCGACGACCATCGCTTCGATGTCACCGTCGTCCGCCACCAGGATCGAGATGTCGGTGCGGGTGCCGGGCCGGTTGCCGGTTGCGGTCAGTTCCTCCCGCCGGTCGAGCACGAGTCGAACCGGACGACGGGCCAGCCGACTGAGTTCGATGGCGCCGACGAGGTCCGGGGAGAGCACCGACTTGGCCCCGAAACCGCCGCCCACGAAATCGGCGTTGACCTCGATCTGGTGGTCCCCGAGGCCGTAGCGCTCGGCCACCTGGTGTCGGATGTGATCGATGGCCTGGGTGCTGGTCCACACCCGGAGCATGGTCGGGTCGGACCAGTCGGCCACCGTGCAGTGCGGTTCGAAGGCCGTGTGGAGCTGCGGCTCAGTTGCCAGCCGCAACTCGACGAGACCGGCCGACCCCGCCTCCCGTGCCTTGCGAACGCGGTATTTGGCCAACGTGCCCAGGAACGGCGTGGGGCTCGGGCCCCGCCCGATTGTTCGACCAGCGGGTCGGGAGCATCGGGCCCTCGGACGAGTTCGGGGCCAGCTTTCGGGCCGCCCGATCCTCGTAGACCGGAGGTGCGCCGTCGGCCAGGGCCTCGTCGGGGTCGATGACGAACGGTCGCGGTCTGACCTCGACCGGTACTGCGGCGGCGATCCGGCGAGCGTCGGCCAGCGATTCGGCCGCCACGGCGAACATTGCCTGCCCGGCATAGCGCACCCGTCGGTCCTCGGGCAGCAGGTCGATGATCCACTCGGGTCGATCGTTGCCCGAAGGGAGCGGGCCGACGTCGGCGGCGGCGATGGGCGACCGGCCGATCACGGCGTGGAGCACGCCGTCCGGATAGACGTCGGCGGTGTAGACGGCCTGGCCGGTGACCTTGGCCGGACCGTCGATGCGGGCCGGCTCCACCGGTCCGTCGTCGAAGTCACCCCGGCAGGCCGCGGCCATCGCCCGGTAGATGCCCTCATAGGCGGCGCAGCGGCAGAGGTGGCCGGCCAGGGCGCCGGCGATCGTGTGCCGGTCGGGTTCGGGGCGGGGCGCCGAGTCACCGTGCTCGGCCCGCCAGCCGTCGTAGAACGCCGCACCGTCGACGATGAAGCCGGGTGTGCAATAACCGCACTGAAGACCGTCGTGGGCGAGGAAGGCCTTCTGGACCGGGTGGAGTTCGTCGCCATCGGCGATGCCCTCGACGGTCGTCACCTCGGCGTCGACCATGGCCGTCGCCGGGGTGAGGCAACCGGCGGCGGGAACGCCGTCGATCTGGATCGTGCAGGCCCCGCACACGCCGCCGGCACAGACCAGCTTGGTGCCGGTCAGACCGAGCTGCTCGCGGATGACGTCGACCGCGGCTTCGTGGCCTGAAAGGTCGAGATCACGCTTCTCGCCGTTCACTGAGGTGGAGAACGTCATTACCGCTCCTTTCGCTTCAGACGGGTAGCCGGTCGATCAGTCGGCGAAGCCGGCGATCTCCATCGACGAGCCGTCATCGGGCTCGTCGACCGAGCGCTCGTCGTCCAGCTCGTCGAGCAGCTTCACCACCGGTGCCGGGAACCCCCCGGTGGCGATCGGACCCCAGCGTTCAGGTTCGATCACGATCAGACATTTGCCCTGACGCTCCATGGCCGCCCGATACTCGTCCCAATCGGAGTGCTCACCGGAGATCGACCGGAAGTAGTCGACCAGGCCCTCCATAGCCTCGGGCAGATCGATCACGGTGGCCGATCCGTCGACCTGCACCCAGGCGCCGCCGAAGTGATCGCTCATCACACAGACGGTGACCTGCGGGTTGCGGCGGATGTTGCGCACCTTGTCGCGCAACGGGTAGGTCGAGACCACCAACCTGCCCTCGCTGTTCACCCCGCCGGTGACCGGCGACATCTGGGGCCGCCCGTCGCTGCGAACCGTGGCCAGGATCCACTGATGGCGGGGGCGGACGAAATCCAGGAGCCCCTCGACGTCGACGATCTTCTCGGTTGCCACGGTGCGAGCCATGGCTCACAGGGTAGTCAGCCGTCGAGTCGATCGAGGCGGCGCGACCACAGCATGCGAGTGGGGTCCGACCAGGCCACCAGGAGGTCGAGCGTTCGGCGGCGCCCGGTCCGGTCACCGACGGGATCAATGCCCGGTAAAAGTCACCAATTTTCTTCTATAAGCTCTTGATTCTCGAACATTTGTTTGCTAATCTGACAGTGTGTTGGCAGGCGGAACCGATTCAGCATCCCGTGGCGACGACCTCGCTGCGTTGAAGGAGGCCCTCGACCAGTCGCTCGAGGTGCGGTTGTCGTGTCTGTCGGCGGTCGAATTGGCCGAACGGGCGTGTGAGCTCGAACGACTGTCGGCCCGCTTCGAAGCACTGCGTTTGTGCCACATTGGCGGCTGCTGCTGATGCGGTTGAAGGGTCCAGGTGCATCCAAAGCACTGGGGTTCCGCCACGCCATCGATTTCGTGGCCGATTCGACGAAAGCCGATCCTCGGGTTCTGAGGCGGCTGTCCAAGCTCGGCCGCTGGCTGGTCGACTTTCCGGTGTTCGCCGACGAATTTGCCGCCGGGGTGTTGACCGACTGGCATGTGCACGAGTTGCACAAGCTCGACAGCCACAAAGTGCATCACCAACTGATCGACTCACAGGATTTGTTGGTGGCCGCAGCCCGTGATTGTGACTTCTCCGACTTCGTCAACGTGTTGGCGTACTGGCGCAACGCCGCCGACCCAGACGGCTGCGAACCCGCCGAGGCCGCGGCCAAGACGATGTGCAGCTACCGCAAACACGTCGATGGATCACTGACCGGCCGGTTTTCGTTCGACCCGCTCACCGGCCAAGCGTTCCGGCGCCTGCTTGAGGTGGAGTCGCAGAAACTGTTTCGTCAAGACACTGGGAACGGTGTGACTCGCACCCCAACCCAACGAAACGGCTCAGCGCTGATCAACCTGATGGTGCAGGGCAGCCAACACGGTGGCGATTCGTCCATCACCCCGCTGATCAACCTCGTCATAGGCCAGGAACTGGCTGAGGCCATCGTGCGGCAGCTCGCCGAGGGCAGCGATGTTTCGGTTCAACCCGACCCCAGCGACATCAACCGCCGCTGCGAGCTCGACGACGGCACCCCAATCCACCCCAGGCTTGCGGCAACAGCCTTGGCGGTGGGCCGGTTCCGACGGATCGTGTTCGATTCCGAGTCGCGGCCCGTGGACGTCGCCCTCAAAGCGAGGCTGTTCCCGCCCTGGATGCGACAAGTCCTCCTGATACGAGCACGAGGCCGATGCCAGATACCAGGCTGCGAGCTCCGTTTGCCTGGCTCCAGGCCGACCACATCACACCCCATTCGAAAGGTGGGCCGACGACACTGCCGAACGGGCAGATCCTTCGACGTTTGCCGCAGGCAAACTCGTGGCGATCTGCGAAGCAGTCGCACTGTGATCCCCACAACAAATGGAAGCGAGATGCGGCGTGATGAGGTTCGTCAACGCACCTCAACGCGGTAGGCCAACTCGAACATGCCGGTCCCGATGCGGTAGCGGTCGAGTACATCGGGACCGCAGCTGGCGGTGCCGAGACCACGGTGGGCGACGTCGAGGTTGACCACGACCTTGTCAGTTGGCTGCAGGTCGGTGTCGGTCGCCGCCGCGAACAACTCGGCGGCGGTGTGACGGCGAACTGAGACGTGCATCACCTGCGGCTTCAGCAGGTCGATGCGGATGACGCGACCGCTGTCGGTATCGACCACTTCGAGCCAGCGGCAGTCGGTGCGAAGACCGTGCTCCTGGGGAACCAGATACGGCGACTCGTCGGGCTCGGCGTCCCAGACACCGAGCGTGGCGCCTCGATTCCGGTCCGGATAGTTCTCGTGCGGCCCCCGCCCGAACCAGCGATACCGGTCGTAGGACCCGCGGAGCGTGAAGGTCACGCCGATCCGGGGGAGGTCGGCCAGCGAATCCGGGATCTCGATGCGATGGCGGTAGACCGTGCCGGAATCGTCGTCGACCACGCTGACCCGGTGACCGACCAGCTCCTCAGCCGGGCGGTCGTCGAGCCCCTGCTCCTGCCAGCGCTTCAGAGCCTGCCCGCCGACACCGAGGCGGAGGGAAAGGTCGGGCATCAACTTGAACCCGTCGTTGTCGGTCGGGGCCCGCCACAGCTCCAGCTCGGGGTCGATCCCACCGGACGCCTCGCCCTGCGATCGCCCTGCAGGGCCGGATCCGATGACCGATCGGCGACGGCCGCCACCGGGCACCTTCACCTGGTCCCATGCCATCAGATGCCCGGCCGGGGCGAACCAGGCATCGGCCTTCGTCGTCCACGACACCGTGAGCCAACGGGGCCCGTCGGCGCCCGATTCCCTCGATGTCGCCGACTTCGCCGATCGGGGCCACGGCACGACAACCGCATGACCCGGCGCCACCTTCGGTACCGCCAGTCGACCCTCAGCGATGACCCCGGACTCGTCGATGAGCTCCCACGTCGCCCGCAGATCACCAAGGTCACGGAACGCGCGGCGGTTCTCGATCCGGAGTCCCGATCGCACCCGGCTCACCACCACCGGACGATGCACCCACGCCACCTCGGCCATCGCCGGATGCGGTTCGAGATCGGCCGACATCAGGCCGTCGGCCACGAAGTTGCAGTCGTTGGGTTCGTCGCCGAACTGACCCCCGTAGGCCAGGCGGACGGTGCCGTCGGAAAGCCGCTGGCGCAGACCGTGATTCTTCCACTCCCACAGGAACCCACCCTGCAGACCGGGGGTGGCGTTGATGACATCCCAGTAGTCGGCCAGTGATCCGTTGCTGTTCCCCATGGCGTGGCTGTACTCGCACATGATCAGCGGCCGATCACCGGGCCCCTGGCCATAGGCCTCGATCTCGGCGATCTCGGGATACATGGGGCAGACGATGTCGGTGGCCGGCCGCCCACCGTCGACCCAGCCTTCGATCCGGATGGCGTCCTCGTAGTGCAGGGGCCGCGACGGATCGGCGCGCCGGATCCATCCCGCCAGCGCATCGTGGTTGTCACCGTAGCCACTCTCGTTGCCGAGGCTCCATGCGATGATGCACGGGTGGTTACGATCCCGCTGGACCATGCGGGCCCCGCGGTCGACCCATGCCGCCCGGTACCGGGAATCGTGGCAGACGGCGAAGTTGTAGCCGTGGCTCTCGATGTTGGCCTCATCGATCACGTAGAAACCGAGCTCGTCGCACAGATCGTAGAATTCCGACCGGTTGGGATAGTGGGAGGTGCGGACGGCATTGACGTTGTGGCCCCGCATGGCCACGAGGTCGGCCATCATGTCTTCGACGGTCACGGCCTTTCCCCGGTCGGGGTGGTGATCGTGGCGGTTCACCCCGAAGATCCAGATCGGCTGCCCGTTGACCAGCAGTTGACGGTCGCGGACCTCGACCCGGCGCAGACCAACGTGTTGACGCTCGGTGTGCACGACCTTCCCGGCAGGATTGAAAAGCTCGACGACGACCTCGTAGCGATCCGGTTGCTCGGCGCTCCACGGCTTCGCTCGGCCGATGGCGAACGAGTGCCTGGTCTGGAACCCGACGAAGTCGTAGGGACGGGCATGCTCGTGGGGCACGGTCTCGGTCAGCACCCGTCCGACACGTCGGCCGTTGGGGCCGTGAACCGCCGCCCGAACCGTCCAACCCTCCTCGGCGCCCGTGTCGACCACCGTGGTGACCTCGATCGTGCCGGCGCCGGTGGCCGGATCGAAGTCGGCGGTGATCGGGACATCGGCGATATGGACCGGCGGGCGGGACTCGATCCACAGCGGGCGATGCAGCCCGGCCATCCACCACTGATCCTGATCCTCGATGTAGCTGTGGGCGCTGTAGCGGACGACGACGATCGTCAGCTCGTTTGCACCCGGCCGGAGGTGGGCGGTGATGTCGTACTCGCTGGGAAGACGGCTGTCGGTCCCGTAGCCGACGAACTCGCCGTTGACGAAGACGGCGTGGACGCTCTCGGCCCCGCCGAGATGGAGAACCACACGTTTGCGCCCGGCGAGCCATGATTCGGGCACCTCGAAGGAGCGGCGGAAAACCCCGGTCGGGTTCCGTTCGGGCAGTCGAGGCGGCGGCCCGTCGAACGGCATCTGGATGTTGGTGTAGTGGGGAGGGTCGACCGAGGGGAACTGCATCGTCCAGTTGCCGGGCACGTCGACCTCGTCGGCGGCGACCGGATCGGCGCCGGCGAGCAGATCAGCCGGTGATTCGAACAGCTCGAACGACCAGCGACCGTCGAGCGAACGACTGCGTAACCCGGTGAGGGGCACGTGCATCGGCAGACGACCGAGCTGGAGCAGGGTCGGGTCCGACCACGGTACGAGCTCACCCAGAACGGAAAGCATGAAATGGTTCTCCTTACGTCCGACCACGAACCGTATCCGGCGACAGAATTCTCCGCGCCTCGTCAGTGAGACGTCCGTCGATGTGGACCGACGTCTGTTCGACCCCGATCGTCCTTGAACGCCGGATTCGGGTAGTATCACGATCAACCTGGGGGGTGATCCGAGACTCGCTCCCTGCTCACGTTTTCAGATCAAGGGAGAATCATGTCCGGACGCGTACAACGCTCACCAAACCCGAGCCGGGTCGGCTTTCCGCTTACCCGCAGGAAGTTCCTCGTAGGCGGCGCATCGGCCGTTGGCGCCGCGGCGGTACTCGCCGCCTGCGGCAGCGATGACGAATCGACCGACACCGGAGCGGGCGACGACGGCAGCGGCGCCTTCGAGATGGGTACCGCCTCCGGCACCGTTCGGGTCGGATCCAACTACTCCGACGCCAAGCCCAACGAGGCCCTCAAAGCCGTGCTCGATTCGTTCCCCAACGAGAACGTCACCATCGAGTTGAACGAGGTGGATCACAACACCTACCAGGAGCAGATCGTCGCCTACATGCAGGATCCGCCCGACGATGTGGCCCCGTGGTTCGCGGCCTACCGTCTGGTGCCCCTGGCCTCGGCCGGCCTCCTCATGGACATCAGCGACGTGTGGACGGGCATGCTCGACGACGTCCTGTCGGGCGGCTTCAAGCAGGCCTCGACCTACGACGGCAAGCAGTACCTGGTGCCCTGGACCTTCTACTCCTGGGGCATCCATTACCGCAAGAGCGTGTGGGACTCCGTCGGCGCCACCCCGCCGGAAGACTGGGACGGGCTGCTCGCCCTCTGCAACGAGCTGCAGGGCCAGGGCATCACCCCGTTCGCGTCGGGCAACGACGGCCGCTGGCCGGCCATGGGCACCTTCGATCAGATCAACTTCCGGCTCAACGGCTACCAGTACCACGTCGACCTGATGGCCGGCAACGAGAGCTGGACCGACGATCGCACCAAGGAGGTCTTCGCCCGCTGGGCCGAGATTCTGCCGTTCCACCAGGAGAACCCCAACGGCCGGGAGTGGCAGGACGCCGGCCAGGCTCTGGTCGACGGCGAAGTGGCGATGATGACCATCGGCAACTTCGTCGGTGACCTTTTCCCCGCCGAGGAACTCGACGACCTCGACTTCTTCCCGTTCCCCACCCTCAACGACGAGCATGGCCAGGACACGGTCGAGGCTCCGATCGACGGCTGGGTCGTGGTGGCCGAGCCCGCGAACGAGGCCGCAGCCAAGGAAGTGGTGGCCTACATGGGTACCGCCGACGCCCAGAACACCTACCTGTCCATAGCTCCCGGTGTCCAGGCCCCGGCCGAAGGTGTCGACACGAGCGCCTACAACGCCCTGCAGCAGAAGTCGGCGGAGTTGGTGCAGAATGCCGCCAACGTGACCCAGTTCCTCGACCGCGACACGCTGCCGGCGTTCGCCAACGAGGCCGGTCAGGCGTTCGCCGACTTCCTCAACGACCCCTCCGGTATCGATGCCATCCTGGAGGATCTGCAAAGCAAAGCTGAAGCGCTCCTCTAGGGGCATCGGAACGTAATCGAGTAATCTGTGGGGCCCGGGCCGGCCACCCGATCGGGCCCCGCAGACAACCAAAGGGGGATACTTGTGACGACGGCCGCTGAACCGTCATCGACCGAGGAACAGGCGGAGCCCACCACGGCGGGATCCGACGACCAGGCCTCAACACAAGAGGCCGGCGGCCAGCGCGGGGGCAGATCACAATTCGTCGGGTCGGACCGCCGGGTCTTCCTGGCCATGTTGTTGATCCCGACGACCATCCACGTCCTGATCGTGTGGATCCCCACCGTGCTGTCGATCGTGCTCTCGTTGACCAAGTGGAACGGGATCCAGTTCTCCGACCTCGAGTGGGCCTCGTTCGAGAACTACGACCAGATCATCCTCGGCGCCTTTCAACAGGACTTCTTCCAGGCCATCCTCAACAACGTCTGGCTGCTGCTGTTCCTGTTCTTCGGTCCGACTCTGCTCGGCATGTTCCTCGCCTACCTGCTCGACAAGAGCATCCGAGGCGGCCGCATCTACCAGAGCGTGTTCTACACACCGGTGGTACTGTCGCTGGCGGTCGTCGGCTTCATCTGGCAGAACATCATGTACGACCAGGAGTTCGGCCTCGCCACCTGGGCCTTCGGCGGTGGTGAGAACGTCGCCTGGCTCGGCAACCAGGAGTTCCTCTTCGACTTCGGAGGCTACGGGCTGTCGAAGAACTTCCTCGCCATCCTCGTTGCCATGGCCTGGCGCCACACCGGCTACATCATGGTGCTCTACCTGGCCGGGTTGAAGAGCGTCGACGCCTCGCTGAAGGAGTCGGCCTCCCTCGACGGTTGCAACGAATGGCAGACCTTCCGCCACGTGCTGTTCCCCACACTGAAACCGATCAACGTCATCGTTGTCGTCATCACGGTCATCGAGGCGCTTCGAGCCTTCGACATCGTCTACGTGCTCAACACGCCACGAAACACCGAGCTGCTGTCGATCCTCACCACCGACAACCTCATCGGTGAGGGCGCCGACAACATCGGTCGAGGATCGGCCTACGCCACCATGTTGTTCCTGCTCTGTATCGGATTCGTGCTCTGGTACGTCACCAACCACTATCGCAACCAGGAGGCCTCGGTATGACCGACACCGCGATTACCTCGACAACCGGCGCCCCCGAAAAGGCGACCAGACTGATCGTGACGAAGAAGAAACCGCTGCGACCCGCCCGCGTGGTGCTTCACGTGTTTCTCATCGTGATGGGCATTCTCTGGATGACGCCACTGGTGATGTCGCTCTACGCATCATTCCGCCCCTTCAGTGAGACCCAGGCCGACGGGTTCCTGTCGTTGCCGAAGGAGCTGAACCTCGACAACTACCAGGACGCCCTCGAGCAGGGCGACTTCCTCGACAAGTACTGGAACACGGCGCTGATCCTGTTCCCGTCGCTCCTCCTCACCTTGTTCCTGGCGTCGATGATCGCCTTCGTGGCCAGCCGCTACACCTGGCGGTTCAACATCTTCTTCCTCGTGCTGTTCACTGCCGGCAACCTGTTGCCGCAACAGATCATGGTTGCTCCACTGTTCCAGGCGTTCCGCCGGATCCCGCTACCGGACTTCATGTCGAACTCGGGCAACCTGAACGGCTCGAACTGGGCCATCATCCTGCTGCACGTCGGCTTCCAGATGGGATTCTGCACGTTCGTGTTGAGCAACTACATGAAGCTGTTGCCCAAGGAGCTGAACGAGGCGGCGATGGTCGACGGCGCGAGCCTGTGGACCATCTACTCCAAGGTCGTCATGCCGCTGACCCGACCGGCAATGGCCGCCCTGGCCACTCTCGAGTTCGCCTGGATCTACAACGACTTCTTCTGGGCCGTCATCTTCGAGCAGCGGGGCGACGATCGCCCGATCACCTCCGCTCTGGCCAATCTCGGTGGCGAGTTCGTGACCGACACCAACGTGGTGGCGGCGGCGTCGATCTTCGTGATCATCCCGGTGATGATCGTGTACTTCGCCCTGCAGAAGCACTTCATCGCAGGTCTGACCCTGGGCTCAACCAAAGGTTGAGACCAGTCAGACACTCTGACCTTGGGCTCGACCAAAGGTTAGGACGCGGGCCGGTGCTCGCCCGCCGGCGGTGAGGCCCTGAGCCGTTCGAGGTGCAGATAGCCGTGATGGCCGTCGGGTCCCGTACGGTCGGTCCAGGCCGCGCCCGGCGGCAGATCGGCGTCGTCGGGGATCGGACGGGGACCGCCGGCGTCGTCGGGGTCCCCCCTGTCGGGGGCGCCGGTGAGCATCCAGGCCTCACCACCCGAGGCCCGAGCCAGCAGGGCAACGAGATCCGGGTGCCAGCGCCGCAGATAGTAGCCGAGGGCCGGCTGACCCGACCCGTCACCGGAGCCCCCGTCGACCCGCGTATGCTGGTGGCCGGCCAGGACAAGTGTGAGGGCCCGGGTCCGCGCCGCGACGGCGTCGAGCATGAAGTTGGCCATGACCTCGTCGCGACGCTGCTCAACCAGGTGCAGCCACTCCATCGGGACCGGCGAACCCGGCGCCACCCAGGGTCCGTCCATGAAGACGACCTCGACGTCGTGTCCGTTGATGCGCCGGTCGACCAGCTCCCGCACAAGCCGCGCCATCGCCCGGCTCGAGCGGCCGTCCTGGAACTCGGGCCGCCGGCTCCAGAACGGCCCGAGCTCACCAGGGGTCTCGGAGCACGGGATCTCCAGGCCGACGGTCACCGCCAGGCCTCGACCGGTGGCGACCTCGACGAGGCGGGCGATCAGCGCGGGAAACTCCTCGGTGCCGTGCCACTCCCCGACGGCGAGAACCTGCCGCGGCCGGAGGAGCGGGTCGAGATCGGAGACCGCCGCCGCCAGCGGATCGATCACGGGATCGGTCACCGGGGTCCGGCGGACACGGCCTAGCGACGGCCGCCGTCGACCAGGAACTGCTGAGCGGTGCAGGCCGCTCCGTCGTCGGCGGCGAGGAACAACACCATCTGAGCGAACTCGTCGGGATAGATCCGCCGCTTGATCGCCTGGTCCCGCATCGTCCCCTCCTCACCTTCGGGGCTCCACCACTTCTCCAATTGCCGCTCGGTCGCCACCCAACCCGGCAGCACGGTGTTGACCCGCACGTTGTGCGGACCGAAAGTCCGAGCCATGGTCCGGGTGATCCCCTCGACCCCCGATTTGGCGATCGCATAACCGGGGAAGAAGTCCTCCTGCATCATGTAGCTGCTGGAGCCGACGTTGATGATCGAGCCGTTGCCGGCCTCCAGCATCTGCGGGGCGACCGCCTGAATGGCGAAGAAGTAGTGGCGGAGGTTGGTGTTGAGGCGGTCGTTCCAGTACTCCGGCGTCATCTCGTCCCACGTGTGGCGGTCGTCGGAGGCGGCGTTGTTGACCAGCACGGTGATCCCGCCGAGTTCATCAATGGCGTCGGACACCACCGTGCGCAGCGCCTCGATGTCGACCAGGTCGACGTGATGGAACCGCGGCTGGTGGCGGGGTTCGAGCTCGGCGCATCCGGCCAGCGTCTCGGAGGCCCGGGCCTCGTTGATGTCGGCGAACGCCACCTTCGATCCCTGGCGGCAGAACTGTTCGACCATGGCCGCCCCGATCCCATCGGCGCCGCCCGTGATGAACACGGTGCGGTCGACAAGCGACGGGTAGCGGGCGTAGTTGGCGGGGTCGGGAGCACCGGAGGCGGCCCGGTCGGGGTGGCGCTGGTAGTCAGGTTGCGGGTCGTCAGTCACGGGAGAGCTTCTTTCGTATCAGGCGTAGCGGGCTTGGAGCTCGGTGATCTCCGACAAGCCTATGAGGTCGGTGAAGTCGTCGAACGACGGGAGTGATGCTTCGACCTCGACCGGCGTGCCGGCCTCCCTCACCGCGGCCAGTGTCGAGCGCACGGCCCCGACCGCAGCAAGGAGCACGGTGATCGGCATGATCACCAGGGCGAATCCGAGTTCCGACAACTCCGAGTAGCGCAACGACGGTGACTTGCCTCCCTCCACCCAGTTGTAGAGCAGCGGCGTGTCCCGGTACTCGGAGGCAATCGCCGACAGCTCGTCCCGGGTTCGGAGCGCTTCGATGAACCGGGCGGCCGAGCAGCGAGGCGGCGGTGCCGAAACCCGTCACGTAGACACCGTCGAAGCCGGCCTGTTCGATGAGGCGGGCCCCGAGTGCGTCGTAGCAGCCGGGCAGAAGCACCGGCCCGTCGCCGGCCTCGATCAACGAGCGGAGCCGGTCGGCGGGTGCGGGCGACGACAGAAGATCAGCCATCCCGCCAATCTACGCTGGCGACTCGGCGGCTGCCGCGGCCTTCCTGGCCTTGGCGGCCCGGGCCCGCACGATCGGGTCGAGCTCGACCTTGCGGAGCCGGATCCCGTCGGGGGTCACTTCGACGCACTCGTCGTCGGCGATGAACTCAAGTGCTTGCTCCAGCGACAGCTGTCGATGCGGCGACAGCTTCACGGTGGCGTCGGCTGCCGCGGCGCGATGGTTGGTGAGCTGCTTCTCCTTGCAGACGTTGACGTCCATGTCCTCGACCCGGCTGTTCTCACCGACGATCATTCCGCAGTAGACCTCGGTGCCGGGTGGCACGAGCATCTGGGCCCGCTCCTGCAGCCCCAGCATCGCATACGGCGTGGCCGGGCCCTTGCGGTCGGCCACGAGCGAGCCGGAGCGGCGGGTGCGGATCTCGCCGAACCAGGGCTCGAAGCCCTCCATCGACTGGTTGACCACACCGGTGCCCCGGGTCTCGGTCATGAACTCGGTGCGGAATCCGATCAGGCCGCGGGCCGGAACCAGGTAGTCGAACCGGACCCAGCCGGTCCCGTGATTCACCATCTGATCCATGCGGCCCTTACGGGAGGCAATCAGCTGGGTCACCGCCCCCATGTGCTCCTCGGGGACATCGATGACGACCCGCTCGACAGGCTCGTGCACCTCCCCGTCGATCTCCCGGGTCACGACCTGCGGTTTGCCGACCGTCAGCTCGAACCCCTCCCGCCGCATCGTCTCGACCAGCACCGCCAGCTGCAGCTCGCCCCGGGCCTGGACCTCCCAGACGTCGGGCTTCTCGGTGGTGAGCACCCGGAGGCTCATGTTGCCCACGAGTTCGGCGTCGAGCCGACCCTTCACCAGACGGGCCGTCAGCTTGGCACCGGACTGTCCGGCCAGCGGCGACGAGTTCACACCGATCGTCATCGAGAGCGACGGCTCGTCGACCTCGATGACCGGCATGGGACGGGGTTCCTCGGGATCGACCAGGGTCTCGCCGATCAGGATGTCGTCGATTCCGGCCACGGCCACGAGATCACCGGGACCGGCCTTGTCGGCCGACACCCGGTCGAGGGCCTCGGTCAGATACAGCTCGGAGATCTTGACCCGGTCGACGGTGCCGTCGATACGGCTCAGACCAACCGATGAGCCTTTGCGCAGCGTGCCGTTCATGATGCGGCACAGGGCGAGGCGGCCGAGGTAGGGGCTGACGTCGAGGTTGGTGACCCAGGCCTGCAGCGGGTGACCCTCGGTGTAGACCGGCGCCGGCACCACGGCGGTGATGGCGTCGAACAGCGGGCTGAGGTCGGCGCCACCTGCGCCGCCGGCGGAACCGGTGGCCTCGGTGGCCACGAGATCGGCGACGGCGTCGATGTCGGTCGTGGCCCAGCCGGTACGAGCGGCGCAGTACAGAATCGGGAAGTCGATCTGATCGTCGCGGGCGTCGATGTCGAGGAAGAGTTCATAGACCTCGTCGACCACCTCCTTCATCCGGGCGTCGGAGCGATCGACCTTGTTGATGACGAGGATGACCGGAAGATCCCGTTCGAGGGCCTTGCGCAACACGAACCGTGTCTGGGGCAGGGGCCCTTCGGCGGCGTCGACCAGCAGCACGATCCCGTCGACCATCGTGAGGGCCCGCTCCACCTCACCGCCGAAGTCGGCGTGGCCAGGCGTGTCGACGATGTTGAGGGTCAGGTCACTGCGGCGGACCGAGGTGTTCTTGGCCAGGATCGTGATGCCCTTTTCCCGCTCGAGGTCGCTGGAGTCCATGATCCGGTCGGCCACATCCTCGTTGGCCCGGAACACACCGGTCTGACGGAGCATGGCGTCGACCAGGGTGGTCTTCCCGTGGTCGACGTGGGCCACGATGGCCACGTTGCGGAGATCCTCACGCCGTCGGCGCGGCGACGATTCCGACGCTTGTTGTTGGCGGCCCTCGGCCATGGTGCGGTTCCTCTCACGAACCTCGACGACCAACCAACGATAGAGCCTGGCGGAACCCGAACGGCCCCGGGGGTGTCAGACGGCTCATCGGCGCCGCCGGCGACGACGGGCGCCTCGACGGCGGTCCATCTCCGAAACTAGGCTTGGTTGGGCAACATCCGTTGGAGGTCACCATGACCGCGAAGCCAACCCCGGTCGAAGTCTTCGGGGTTCGGTCCGACGGCGAATTGATGCCGCTCAGGTCCGGATCCGCCCGTTACGCCGAACCGGCGCGAGCCGAGACGCGAACGTCGTCGGTCGATTCGGATCGGGTGTGGATCCTCGGCCCGTTGAATGACGTGCCCGACGACGAGCGGTCGGGTTCGGCCTCCTACCAGGCGAGAAGGGCCACCCACCCGGGCGGATACCGGGATCGCCCGACCCGGGCCGGCGGCCGGGAGGATGTGGTGGCGCCGGTACCGGTGCTGCCGGGGCGGGCGAGCCGGGCCCTGCACACCGGGGAACTGTTCGACGACCCGCTGCCGGGCCTCAGTGTGAACGTCGACAGCCTGGAGGTCGGAGCCCACGGCTCGTCGTGGGACGCAACAGTCACGTGGGGGCGAATCCGCCGCCGGACCCGCCCGGCCACGCTCCGGGCCTATCCGTCGAGGTCGGCCAATCTCACGGTGCTGGAACTGGTGCCGACCCGATCGAGGCTGATCCATACTCGGGCGTTCGTCCGCGCCGGTGTGCCCGCCATCGCCACGCTCTGCTCACGCATCAACCGGGCCGCCGGGAACCGACCTTCGTCACCCGCCTCGACTTTGACGTCGCCAGAGTAGGATCGGAACATGGCCGGTCCGTCCCGGGAGCTGTATCGTGCCGGTTCGCTGGCCGTCGGAACGTTCCGCTGCCGCCCGGATCACGAGGCGTTTCGCGGCGGCTGGATGGACCACCCGACGATCGTCTTTCCCCGCACCTGTGTGAGAATCACCCAACAGGGGTCGAAGACGGTCGTCGCCGAACCCAACACCGTGGTGCTGTACCGGGGGCATCAGGAGTATTCACGGTCCGAGGTCGACTCGGTCGGCGACTACTGCGAATGGTTCGAGGTCGATCCAGCCTGGCTGAGGGATGCGGCCGCGCCGTTCGACCCGGAGATGGCGTCACCGGACACTCCCCCGATCCGCCACACCCAAGCCCCGGCCGGCAAGGAAGCGTACGTCCTGCAACGCTCCCTGACCCGCCTTCTCGGTGCCGGTGTCGAGCCCGATCGCCTCGTCGTCGAGGAGGCGCTCCTCCGGCTGGTCGAGTTGGTCATCCTGTCGGCCTACAACCGGGATCCGGTCGAACCGGCCAAGTCCGATCACCTCGATCTGGTCGACGACGCCAAGGCCTACCTGGCAACGAACTTCGACCGTCGCCTGTCGTTGAACGACATCGGAGCGGCGGTCGGTTCGTCACGATTTCACTTGGCCCGGGTCTTCCGGCGAACGACCGGGGCATCCCTCCACGAGTATCTGACGTCGCTGCGGCTGCGGGCAGCGCTCAACCGGTTGGCCGACACCGACGACCGGTTGGCCGACATCGCGATCGCCGTCGGATTCTCCAGCCACAGCCATCTGACGCAGGCGTTCCGGCGGGCGTTCGACACCACACCGAGCCGCTATCGCCGCCTTCATCCCGAGGCGTTTCCCGAAACCACGTAGGCCACCCCGAACCCGGTGAGTAGGTAGTCGGCTCGGCCGTCGCCGTCGACGTCGCCGACGGCCAGCGCATCAATCCCGAGAAACTCGCCGGGGGTGGTGCTGGTGATGGTTCGCAGAACGGTGGTGTCGGCGCCGGAGTAGATCCTGACCGTTCCCGCCGACGGTGCCCCCTCCGAGGAGGTGTAGGCGGCGACGACGAGATCCGGTGTGCCGTCACCGTCGACATCGGCGATGGCCCGACCCGGGCCGAGACCCTCGCCGAACACCGCTCCCTTCTCGATCAGTATGCGCTGGCCGGTGGCACCGGAGAAGACGTAGAAGGCACCGGTACCGTTGATCGGCGTGCCCGCACCCGGGGTGGCGCTCGTGCCCCCGGGCCCGCCACGACCGGAGCCGTAGTCGGCCACGAAGACATCCGGTGTGCCGTCACCGTCGACGTCGCCGGCTCGGCGGGCGAAGAAGCGGGCGAAATTCTCGGCGTCGCCGGTGGGCTTCAGGGTGTGAACGATCGAGCCGTCGACACCGGAAAGCACGTAGGCCTCGCCTCGACCCGAACCACCGGCTCCGCCGTCTCGTCCGGTGGCGCCGTAGGCCCCGGCGACCTGATCAGGCACGCCGTCGCCGGTGACGTCGCCGATCACGTCGACGGCCGAGCCCAGCAGGTCCCAGGCATGCGTGCCGTTGCGGCTCCACAGCTCCGAGCCATCGGCTCCCGAGAAGACGGTTACCTGACCGGCCAAGGCTTTCGAGACGCTCGCACTCTGGGATCCGACGATGAGATCGTCATGGCCATCCCCATTGACGTCACCGGCCCCCGACACCGCTGTGCCCATCCTGGTGAGCACGGCAGGCGTGAACTCGTGGATGAGCGAATGGTCGGCACCGGAGAGCACGAGCGCCCGACCGAGCGGTGTCGGGGTGACGGCGGCGAAGCCCGGCGCGCCGACGATGTAGTCCGGCGTTCCATCGGCATCGACGTCGCCGGCCGAGGCCATCGAGTAACCCATGAGTTCGCCGGCCGCGCCGTAGATCGCGTTGAGCATCGACCCGTCGGACCCGGAGAAGACGTAGGCCCGACCAGCCAGCGGACCGCCGGTCGGGTCAGTGATGGCGGTGACCCCGTAGTCGTCCACGCCATCGCCATCGAGATCCCCCAGGTCGGCGCCGACCCACCCGAAGTTGTCGCCGGGAACGCCGACGTGGGTGCGCACCACGTTGACGTCAGCCTCGACGAAGCCCATGGCGTAGGCGATCGAAGGCGCTATGAGGATCAGCGCAGCGGTCAGGGTCACCGCGACGGGCCATCGAACTCGACGGGAATGAGGCCGAAGCGTCTGGCGACGTCGATATGGGTGCTGTCGAACCGGGCGACGTGGTTGCATGGTGGTCCTCCTCGATCGGAGATCCCATCATCGCCCGGTGCCGGACACCGAGGCTGTCAAAATCGTGCTCGTTTGTGCGGACCCCGGCGGGGTGTGATCAGATGCGGAGATGGTGTCCACCGCCTCGAGCCCCACCAACCCTCTGCTGATCACCGGCGCGTTGACCGTCGTCGCCGTCGCCCTGTCGACCTGGCTGTACACGTCCGCCTTTCGTGAACAATTCCGCTGCGACTACCTGATCGTCGACGGCGTCGACGCGCCACAGTTCATGTGCGACGGGGCCGATCTCGGGGCGGCCAGCGGTGTGTCCGGTGCTGTCGACTCGGTGGCCGATGCACTTGGACTCGGCGACGGGGAACCGGTCGTCGGTGACGCCCTCAGCGTGCCCGGGCTCTCCCGTCTCATCGACGGGCCGCTCGATGTGATCCGCCGGATCGGCGTGGTGGCCGGACTACTGTTGCTGGCGGCAATCAGCGCCGCCGTCACGTGGCTTCAACGCCACCTGCGGCAACTGACGCGACTGCTGCGGTTCGATTCGGCAGCGTGGCGTCGCGCCGCGGTCACCGGGCGGACGTTCCTCTCCGTCTACCTCGCACTGCTCCTTCCGGTGGTCGTGGTCGCCATCGCCGTCTGACGGCCGATCAGCGCAACTCCACCGTCCGGCCGCCCGCCAACTCGATGGCGGCGACCAGGCATCGTTCGCCGCCGGCCACCGTGACCTCGCCATCGGACAGTTCGAGGTCGAGCGACCTGACCACGTCGACAACGGCCGGATCGGGGTGGGTGATGCGCAGCTCCACCAGCCGCCCCACGTGGGGTGTCGACCGGGCCGGGGTCGGTGTCGGGCCCCAGTCGATGACAAACGGGATCACACCATCGCTCGCCGGGTTGGCCAGGCCGAGCGGTGACCCGGCGGCCCGGGTCAGTCGCCACGAGAGCTCGACCCCGTCGGGCCGGCGTCGGCTCATCGCCGTCACCGGGCCGGGGTCGAACCCGAGATCGAGTATGCGGTCGGCGACCGACTCGATGGTTTCGCCGTCGACCGGGTGGACGGCGAAGGACGCCAACCGGGGAGGACCCTCACCGTCGACGCCGAACGGCCGAGGACCCCGATGGTCCGGCTGCTCGGGATCGACGGCGATGATCTCCAGATAGGCACTGTCGTCGAAGGACAGCAGTGCATTGCGGGTGCCGGCGCCGGGATGTGCCCCACCGGCCACCGCCTCGACCCCGGTCAGGGTGGCGATGGCCTCAACTCCGGGGTCGAGATCGGGCACGGCGTACACGAGGTGATCGATCGCAGGCATCGCTTCAACGAAAACAATCCGCGCCCGAACTAGCCGAGGCCAAGGTGCTGCAACGAGCGGGCCATCACCTCGTTGCGCTCCGGCTCGGACGTGATGCCCTCGAAGCCGAATCCGAACAACAGGGTGTCGTCGGTGCCGACGATGCTGGCGATCTCGTAGAGAAGGCCAACCCGCTCCCAGTCACCGGAGTTCGGGGCGCTGCCCTCGGGCGGGCCGGGCACGGTGAAGAAGTCCAGACCGGCCTCGAACGAGGTGGCCTGGGTTTCGACGCCGTCGATGTTCACCGACACATCGTCGACGAACACGCCGAGGTCACCGGTGGCCCAGTCGGTGGCGAAGGAGATCGACACCTCGACCGAGCTGCCGGCATACGCCGACAGATCGATGGACCACTGCTCGATACCCGACGACGGACCGGTGGCGGCGTGCCATTCACCGGTGGTTCCGGTCGGGTTGCAGGCGGCGTCCTGGTACCGGAACAGCCAGGGATGCAACTGTGTCGCCCAACCAGCCGGACACGACTGACCGGTGCCCTGGCCGGTGTTGCCGTTGGCATCGGGCAGGGTCGTCCAGTCGTCGGCGCCCACGGTGTGGGCCTCCACGAACAGGTAATCCCAGTCGGACTCGATGGAGTAGGAGGTGGCGAAGTCGAACGTGGCCGTGGTGGCCCCGGCCGGAACGTCGATCACGGTCGAGAGGCGCTTGTAGGCCACATCGTCGTGGTCGGTCGCCACCTGCCAGTCACCCGTCACCGGCTCGAACGGAGCACCACCGCCGGTGTCCCACCGGGCCAGGCGCTCCGAGGCCGCTATCTGCGGGAACTCGTCGGATGGCAACACGCTGTTCGTCACGACGAACGAGGCCGTTCCGGTTCCGAGGCCGGCATCGGTTGCGCCCTGGTTGTTGGCGGAGTCGCCGCCGTCCAGTCCGAACGTGAAGCCGTCGAAGGCACCGCCGGTACCTTCGACGTCGTAGGCGACGCGATCGGGGTCAAGACCACCGCGACGGGAACGGCTGAAGGCGCCGAACCAGTACTGGTAGACGTCGTCGCTCAGCACCCGGCAGTTACCGCTGGTGCAGACCTGCGTCGGATCGGCGTTCTCCCCGTAGTTCAGCGGGAAGAACTCCTCGAAGCCGTGGTTCTTGCCGGTGGCCAGCACCTTGCCGCCCTCGTTGATGTAGTCACGGATGTTCATGTTCATCTCGTGGGCGAAGAAGGTGGTGTTGAGGCCACCCTGGTAGTCGGTCACCAGCTTCTCGCCGGTGTACCAGATGATCCCGTCGAAGTGGTTGAGCACCCCCATGGGGTGGGGGGCAACCTGATCGTCGACGCCCAACACCTCGTAGCTGACGCCGTTGGCGTCGAGCGCATCGGTGAAGTAGTCGATGTACTCCAGCGGGGCGAGACCGCCGAGACCCGTGCCCGGACTGTTGTCGGCAAGGACGAGCACCTCGGCTCCACCGGTGTAGACAACGTCGTAGGTGAAGTGATCGGACTCGATCTTGGTCGCCTTCTGGTCGCCTCCGCCCGACGGGGTGTCGACCGCGGTGAACCAGACCTCGACCGAGTCGCCGACCGACTGACCGGTGACGTCGCCCCGGTACTCGGCATACCAGATGTTGCCGTCGTCGCCGTAGCGCTCACCGCCGGCCCACTCGGAGATGGCCTTGGACACGGTCTTGCCACCGTTGATCGAGTAGTTCAGGCGGAGTTGCTTGACCTCACGGCGGGCCCAGACGGCCACCTCCTGGGTGGCGCCCCAGCTTTCACCGAACGCGTTGACCCAGAAGTCCGGAGCCGGGGTTCCGACCGGTGACACCGGGTGAGCGGGATCGGCCGCCGACTCGGCGATGGCCAGCTGGTAGGCGAGGTTCTTCTCGAACTCGAACTGCACCAGCTCCTCGGAGTCGGGGAACTCGAAGCCCGAGCGGCCCTCGTCCTGACAGTAGGTGGGGCCGAACTCGTCGTCGGGATCGTAGGTGGTGGCGGTGGCACAGGTGGCCAGCTCGGGGGTGTAGGCCATGATGTCATGGACCGCCCCGGCGTGGTCGGTGGTGTCACCGTTGGTGATGTACAGCTCGGCCGACAGGTCGGGGTCGTAACCCTCGATCGCCGGGTTGGCGTCGGTTCCCGCCAGCGCGATGTTCGCCAGATCATCGGGCGTCGGGGTGTCGACCTGGTTGCCGGTGCCGTAGAGGATCAGCTCGGCGGCCGAATGGTAGTTGACCAGGAACGAGAAGTCGTAGGCGGCCATCAGGTCCTCGAACGCCTGGGTCTCGGGCTCCGACTGCGGGCCGGGACCGCGGTAGGTCTGACTGGTCGGGTTGTCGGACGAACCCTCGTTGTCCTGACCCCAGTTGGTGGCGAAGTTCCGGTTCAGATCGACGCCGTCGATGGTGGAGATCTGACCGTCACCGTTGTTGTCGCGCAGGTTCTTGCGCCACAGGCGGTTGCCCTCGGTGAACGTCCAGTCGTAGCCGTCCGGGTTGTAGACGATCACGAACCAGATCTCGGTGGTGTCAACGATGTTGGTGACCCGAGGATCGGAACCGTAGTTCTCCAGGTAGTACTTCATCAACCGGAGGTTGACCTCGGGGGAGATCCATTCCCGGGCGTGCTGGGCGGAGATGTTGAGGACCGCTGGACGCGAGCCGCGCCGCTTGGTGTCGGCCTTCTCGGTGACCCGCATGGCGTAGATGTCCTGGCCCTGTACCGACTGGCCGATCGTGATGAGTTCGGTCAGGTCGTCGTAGGTGTCGGCCAGGTACTCCATCTCGTCGCGGTAGCCACCGGGTTCGCTCCAGGTACGCCAGACCTCGAAGCCGTTCTCGGCCTCTTCGAAGGCGGCCTGAGCGGTGGTCTGACCCTTCTTGTTGCGCTTGAGCGAGATGTCGAGGGTGTAGGCCCGACGGGCCTTGTTGGCCTCGCCCGGCGACATGACGACCTCGATGGTCACCGTCTCGCCGTCGACCGCCTCGGAGATGACGTCATAGCCGTCGGCCCGCATCGCGGCAGCCACATCGGCCGTGGTCTCGATTTCGTAGAGGTCAAGGCGTCCCTGACCGCTCATTTCGCTTGGCGACCCCTCGGGTGGGTCGGCCGATGCCGCGGCCGGAACCACGGCGAGCATCGCGAGGGCCGCGAGCACGGCCAGTAGACGTTTCAGCATTGATCCTTCTTTCCCCCCGGGAGGAAGTGTTTGGTGCGGCATGTGGGATTCCGCCGAAAACGGCTCACCGAACACGACGCTAGTTCATGACGATTCGGGGTCCAAACTGGCTACTGGTTCGACATGTCGGCAACCAGCCTCAGCAGGTGGTCGGCAAAGTCCGGCCGGGGTGGCAGCAGGTCGGCGGCGTCGCGACTCCATCCGTGTCCGCAGAACAGCCGATCAAACCGCAATCCCGATGCGGCGAACCGGGCGAGCGAGTCGGTCTGGGCCTCCCACGAGTACCAGCAGGCCCGGCGGAAGGCCATCAACTCCTCCCGGCGGGGGTTCCAGGCCAACGAGTCGCCGGAAAACAACAGCTGACCATCGACGTGATAGAGAACACTTCCCTTGGTGTGACCCGGGACCGGGAACGCGACCACACCCGGGGCGATCTCGACGGGTTCGATGCCCGTGATCAGATCGGTTGCGTAGGGCGCAGCCGAGGCGTCGTCGCTGTGGATCCACACCTGGGCGTCGAACGCTTCGGCATAGCGTTCGGCATCGGCCACATCGTCGCGATGCGAAAGCAGAATGTGGTCGACACCGCCCAGCCCGGCCAGCGGACCCGCCACCTCCCGGGTCCAGCGCGGCGCGTCGATCATCAGGTTGCCGCCTCGATTCGCCGGCCGCACAGCGAGATACGAATGGGCTCCGAACGAGTTGCGGGCATTGTGGCCGAGTCGGTACACGTCGTCGCCCAGCGGTTGCGGGAACACCTGACGAGGGGGACGCCGCTCGGTTTCGTGGCCGACCGAACGGGTCGGACAGATGAGGACGGCCCGCCAGGCCATGTCGATCTCCTCGTCGGTCTCGGGCTGCCGCACGAAGTACGACACACCGTCGCCGGGGTTGCGTTCGATCAACCCGGGAGCAACATGGCGGGCCGCATCGCAATCGATGCAGCGATCGTCGACGAACCACGGGCCGAGAGCCCCGGCCGGATGGCGAGCGTCGAGACGGGCCATGCCCGCACCCTACGACCCGACCGACAGGGTGGTCAATCCCTGCTCGCTGCCTACAGTCGACCCATGGATCTGATCGAGTTCGAATCCGAGCAGTCGATGACCCGGGAGGAGGCGGCGGCCGAGCTCCACAAGCTGGCCGACGCTCTGGCCCGCAACAACCAGGTGCAATTCGTCAAAGGCAACCTCAAACACACGGTTCGGGTACCAAGCCCGGTGACGGTGGAGTACGAGGTCGAGGTTGGAGCCGACGGCGGCAAGATCGAGTTCGAGATCTCCTGGTAGCGGGTGCGGACGCGCCGTCAACCGAGCAGGATGTCGATGGCGTCGGCCAGGTTGTGGTCGGCCCGAAGCGATACCCACTGAGCGATCTCATTCTCGGTCGGCCGCTCGCCGGTGAGGATGCGCTCGAGCACCGTGCGTTCGGTGCGCAGGCGTGACCGAGCGACGGCCTCTTTGCCCTCGGAGAAATAGACGACGATGGTCCCTCGGTTGACGTCACCCCGTTCGAGTTGATCGAGCCAGTACCGGTTGCCCTGTACGTCCGGATCGCGGTCGAGGACGTTGGTGTAGAGACGGTTGAGGAAGTCTCCGAATGTTCCTCCGCCGTAGCGTCGCTGGAACTCGGCGGATTGGGCGAACCATTCGGCGATGTCCTCCAGGGACTCACCGTGGCTCCGCTCGTCGATCCAGTAGTCGTAGCCGTCGGCGTCGGGTGTGCGGCCGAAGAAGATGAGGTAGAGCCGATCGACCATCGCCGCGGAGTTGTTCTCGGCGATGACGTCGGCCAGCGTTTCCTCCACCGACTGATTCTGGAGGAGCTGGCTCAGCTCGCCGGCCTCGGCGTTCGAGGGGTACCGGCCCTCGATGGCCTCGAAGATCTCGAACACCGCGGTCGAGATGTCCGGCCAGGGCGATCCGTCCGGTAGCGGCGTGTCGGGAACGTCCGGCGCCGGCGTCGGCGGGTTGGCCGCGGCGGCATCGACGAACGGTGTCGGGTTGACCGGGGTGACACCACCCTCGCCGTTCGGCGCGTAAACCTCGAAGTGGAGATGGGAGGCGACCCACTCGGCGTTGCCGCTGTCGCCCATGTAGGCGATCAGTTCGCCGGCCTTGAACGACAGGCCCCGCCGGATGCGGTTGCCGTCGAGGGTGTTGCAGATCTTGGCCGCGAACGCCTGGAGACACGAGGCGTTGCCGTCGTCGGTGCCGGGGGCGTCGTTGTTGATGTGGATGTACTGGTATTCCCATCCCCGGGTGTCTCGGATGCGGATGATGTTGCCGCCGGCGTTGTCGAACTCGCCCCAGGTGACGACCGCATCGTTGGCGGCGACGAGGGGGGTCATGCGGGGCCCCATGATGTCGACACCGATGTGGGAACGTCCGCCGGAGCGGGGCGCCCCCCAGGTGTCGGACCAGTGGACGTTGTCGATGTGGTCGGGGTGGACCGGGTGGGTGATCGTGTAGGCGGCCGCGTCGGCGCGCTGAATTCCGACGGTCAGCGAACCGACCAGTGCAGCCACAACCAGCAGCAGGCGAACCTGGAAATCCAATTCGATTTGCGGCGGGTGACCGATGAGCGCGGACTTGGATGAACGCATTCGAAGGCTCTCGGCACGACTCCGGAAAAGCTTGACCCGAAATCGTAAAGAAAGATTATAGGGTATCGGGCCGATAGATGGGTTTTGTGGTCCGAAATACCTAACGGCGTTATCCGGCGGTGGGCGTGGCGGCCCCGCCGGGCCGACCGCTCAGCCGCTGGTTAGGCGGCCGGTCATGACGACGAGGTCGGACGCGAGCGGTGGGGCGTCCTCGTCCTGAAGGGTGACCATGAACATCGGGAAGCGGTCGGTGTCGACGCCGCTCCACAGTCCGATCGGGGTGCCGCCTTCCCGCCAGTGGAAGCTGCCGACGCCGACCATCGATCGGTCGTCCATTCCTTCGCCATCACCCATGGCGCCCATTTCCGGCATGAGCCAGGCGGCGTAGTAGGTGCCCTCCTCGGCCGGGGGTAGTAGGCCCGTGATGTGCAGGGTGAGGGCCACTCCGGCGGGAAGCGGTCGGACGTCGACGGTGGCGTCGAGGCCGGGTGTGAGGTCGGTGGCGGCCAGTTCGTAGGTGGTGACGTCGGCGTCGTCGGTCGGGCGGGCGGCGAACAGGAGCACGGCGATGGCGGCCGCCGCGGCGACCAGCCCGCCGCCAACCACGCCGAGGCGACGGCGGGAGCGGCGCCCGGCCGGCTCGTCGACCGGCTCTCGGGTGGGTGCCGATGAGGCATCCTCACCGAGCTCCTGCTCGGATCGGGCCCGGGCCAGGAGACTGTCTCGCAAACCGGGCGATGGTTCACCCCACACGGCTTCGTCGGCGAGGAGCCCTCCGATTCGCTCGAGCGCGGCCTCCTCGTCGGGGCCGAGCCGGGGGGCCAGCTCCGATCGGGATTCGGGAGCAGTCTCGGGATCGAGGTAGGACGCCCAATCGTCGTTTGCGGTCATGACGTCCCTCCTTCCGAAATCATGTGGGACAGCAGGGAGGCCAGGCGTTTGTGGGCCCGGTGCGAACGGGATTTCACGGTGCCAACCGGTACACCGAGCTGATCGGCGATCTGGGGGTGGGACATGCCGTGGAAGTGGGCGAACCAGACCACGTCGCGCTCGTCGGCCGGGAGACGGTTCAACGCCGACTTCACCTCCCACGTTTCCCACGCCCGTTCGATGCCGGGAACATGGAGCGGCACGTCCCGTTCCGGCTCATGACCACCGCGGGTCGGTCGGGACTCCCGCCGGATGACGTCGAGGGCCGTTCGCCGGGCGATGGTCAGGAGCCAGGGGGCCAGCGGACGAGACGGGTCGTATCGGTCGGACGCCCGCCACGCCCGCATGAAGGTTTCCTGCGTGGCCTCGTCGGCGAGTTGACGATCCCGCAGCACGGCCATGGCGACGCTCCACACCGGGCCGGAATGGTGATCGAAGATCTGACCGAGTGCGCCGACGTCGCCGTCGACAAAGGCTCGACGCACAGCCGCATCCGACTGTGGATCCGACTCGGCATTCGCATCCAGCTTCACTCGATCCGATGGTGATGAAACCAAACTCGCTCCCTCACGACGCCCCGCCTCGCTTGCCACGGCAGCCACCGATTCGACACGACCGCGAATCGCCGGAGCCGATGGCGTCATCTTGGCTGCCGACGTCAGCATATACAAGGTACGTCCCCCCGCACCCGTTCGGTTCTCGACCATACGGGACTAGCTTTGCACCTGTGGACTCCCAACCGCTTCCAACCGAGCTGGTCGTTCCCCACGGCGACACCACGCTGGTCTGTCGGCTCCCGACACTCGACGACATTACGGCGGTTGTGGAGGCGTGCCAGGATCCCGATATTCCCCGCTGGACCACGGTGCCCTCCCCCTACGGCACCGAGCAAGGTCGGGGCTTTGTGGAGTGGAGCCTCGGCAACTGGGGCAACCGGCGGGGATTCGAACTGCTGATCACCCCGGGTGACGGACATCCGCTCGCTGAGCTGCCAATTCTCGGAGCCTGCGGGGGGCGCTTCGACTGGGCCGGCGAGCAGGCGAGTGTCGGTTACTGGATCCACGCGGACGCCCGCCGCCAAGGCGTGGCCCGGAGCGCGCTCGGCGGACTCTGCCGCTGGCTGCTCGATCTCGGGTTCAAGCGGATCGAGGCCGATGTGCTCGTCGGCAACACCGGGTCGTGCCGGACGCTCGAGTCGGTCGGGTTCCGGCTGGAGGGCACCCGCCGAAGCCTGGCCGCCGGCCGTTGCGGAGTAGGCGCAGACCGGATCGACCAGCACACGTTCGGCCTGCTGCCCGGCGAGTTCGTCGATCCGGCGAAAGGCTGATCGACCGGCTCGGGGATCCCTTCGGTCGTATAGTGGCGGGGTGGCTGGCCGGACGTCCGATCAGAGGTTCATGGTTCACGTGGTCGACGGGACCTACGAGCTGTTCCGGCAGTTCTTCGCCCCCGGCCGACCGGCTCACGTGAACGATGCCGGCATCGACGTCGGCGCCGCCCGGGCTGTGGTCCGCAACATGATGACCATGCTGGAGGAGGGCGTCACCCACCTCGGGGTGGCCACCGATCACGTCATCGAGTCGTTCCGCAACGAGCTGTACCCCGGCTACAAGGACGGGTCCGGCCTGGATCCCGCCATCACCGCTCAGTTCATCCCGCTGGAGGACGCGCTCATGGCCTGTGGCATCGCCACCTACCCGATGGTAGAGTACGAGGCCGACGACGGCATGGCATCGCTGGTGGCACTGGCTGCGGCCGACGAGCGGGTCGTAAAGGTGCTCATCTGTACACCCGACAAGGATCTCGCCCAGTGCGTGCAGGCGGGACGGGTTCTGCAGTTCGATCGACGCAACAACAAGATCCTCGACGTGGCCGACGTCATCGAGAAGTACGGGGTGGAGCCCGAGTCGATCCCCGATTACCTGGGTCTCGTCGGCGACTCGGCCGACGGTTTCCCCGGCTTGCCCGGGTGGGGAGCCAAGTCCGCGGCCGCGGTGCTGAGGCGCTACAAGCACATCGACAAGATTCCGCTGGCCGCCGGGCAGTGGGACATCACCGTGCGGGGCGGCGCCAAGCTGGCGAAGACACTGGCCGACATGCTCGACGAAGCGCTGCTGTTCCGACGTATCGCCACGCTCGAGGCCGATGCCCCGACGGCCTCGTCGGTCGACGAGCTGCGCTGGACCGGCCCGGCCGACAACCTGGCCGAGATGGCCGACTGGCTCGACGCCCCCGACCTGGTGAAGCGGACGGCGAAGCTGGCAGAGACCCGGGGCGGATGACCATCCCTCCACGCGAACACCGGCACACCGTCCGCATGCGTTCAACACAGAACGAACCAGCGCTCGGCATCATCGGCTCGATGCCTGAATCACCGCGAAGGGGCGGACCTTCAGGGCGGCGCTACCGTCGTAGACGATGATCCGCGACTACTCCCCGACTGACGCCGCCGAGGTCATGGCTCTTAACGAAGCGTGCCGGCCGGAGGTCGGGCCGATGGACGACGACAAGCTGGCGGCCTTCGTCGAGTGGGCACCGTACTTCCGGGTAGTCGATGTCGCGGACCGAATCGTCGGCCTCCTGATCGGTCTCGATCACGAGGCGCCCTACCACAGCCCGAACTACGGATGGTTCGTCGAGAACCTCGAGCGGTTCGCCTACATCGACCGCATCGCCATCCACGAATCGCAGCGAGGGCAGGGCTGGGGACCGGCCCTCTACCGGGACTTCGAGCTGTGGGCCGCCACAACCGGTTTGCCCCAGCTGTGCGCCGAGGTCAACGTCGTCCCACCGAATCCACGGTCGGTACGGTTTCACGAGATCTACGGCTTCGAACCACTCGACGAATTCGAACCGACCGGATCGCCTGACTACCGGGTCGTGATGCTGGCAAAACCGACCACTCACTAGACTGACCGGGTGGAGCCCGACGCCACCGACCTTGATCGCACCGACGAGGAACCAGCGGTCGACGAACCGGTCGTCGATTGGCGAAGCCGCGTCGGCACGGCCGGGCTCCTCATCGGATCGGCCATGATCGGGCTCGACAAGGTTCTGTTCCCCGAGAAGCGTAAAGCCGACACCGAACAGGTCACCAGTGAGCCGCTCGGTTCCTGGCCCCGCCTCGGCTTCGGTGACGCCGAACTCGATCAGCTCGGACCCGACGACGAGGGTTACTGGCCCGGCTGAACCACGGTCAACGTCCGGACCGGCTCGGAAACCACGCCGTCGGCTCGCCGGGCGTTGACGGTGATCTCGTCGGTCATCTCCTCCCAGCGGGTGCGGGGAAGGTCGTGGCCCATATCCGGATACAGCACGAGACGGGAGCCGGGAACGGCCTCGCACGTGGCGACACCACCGGAGGGCTGCACGAGGCGGTCCTCCAGACCGTGGATCACCAGGGTCGGGGCTGTGACCGTGGCAAGTCCGGGCGTGCGGTCGGGGCTGGCGGCGATGGCGGCGGTCTGCCGCTCGACTCCATGGGGACGCCAACTACGAGCCACCGCCCGCTCGGCCCGGGCGAGGTGCTCGGCTCGATCCCACGACGAGCCGGCCCACATCGAGTACATCTCGGTCGCCACCAACGGGGCCTCGCTGCGGGTCACCCTCGGGGCTCGGGCCATACGAATCATGACCCGACCATCGGCACGACCGTTTCGACGGTCGCCCGTGTTCGACATGATCGACGTCAGCGACCGGACCTTCGACCGATGCTCGAAGCCCATCGTCTGGGCGATCATGGCGCCCATCGACACACCGACAACATGGGCTGAATCGATCGACAGGGCATCGAGCAGCCCGGCTGTGTCGGCCGCCATATCCGGTACCCGGTAGCCGGCCTCAACCGGCCGGTTGGCCACGAACCCGGCGAGCAGCTGGCGCTTGGAGGGCACCGGCCAGTCGAATTCGGTGCTCAAACCGATGTCACGGTTGTCGAACCGTATGACCCGGAAACCCCGACCGATCAGCGCATCGACGAAGCCGGCCGGCCAATCGGTGAGCTGGCCGCCCAGGCCCATCACCAGTAGCAGGGGTTCTCCCGTTCCGCCGCTGTCCTCATAACAGATCTCGATGCCGTTGGCAGCAATCATCGCCATCGGAGAAGTCTACGTAGGTTCGGCGCCGGCTTCGATTCGGGCCGCCGCGAATTTGGCGCTGGTCAGCCGGGGCGCGGCGTAGGCGAGCAGGAGCACATGGGCGAGACCGAGCACCAGAAACGGCATGCGCAGCGACAGCTCGCGACCGCCACCGAACGATTCGCTGACGGTCACGATGAGCCCGCCGACGATGGCACCGATCGGGATCATGCCCCAACCGAACAGGCGATAGACGCTGTTGACGCGGCCGAGGAGGTCGTCGGGAATCACCGTCTGACGGAAACTGACGGTTATCACGTTCCAGAGAACTGCGAACACCGTGGAGACGGCGAACGTGACCCAGACGATCGGCCATTGGCTGACCAGGCCGGCGGCCGTCGTCATCGCGCCGTTGACGGCGACGGCGATCCACAGCGACGGTCCGTCGCCGAACAGCCGAGCCAACCGGGCCGCCGACCAGCCCCCGACAACCCCGCCGACCGCACCACCCGTCATCAGTACGGCGAACTCCGTCGAACTGGTGTCGAGCACCTCCTGGGCGAAGAGCACCAGTACGGCGAACACGCCGTTGCCCAGCAGGTTGAACAGGCCGAGCGAGATGGCGAGAGGCCGCAACAGCGGGTGGCGCCACAACCAGGCGAAGCCCTCTTTGGCCTCCCCCACCCAGCCGACCCCGACCTCCTTGTCGCCGGAGCCGGATCCCGCAGGGGGTCTGGCCCGAACCCGGGGGGTCGTGGCGATGGCGGCGATCAACGCCGCCGACACGGCGAACGTGGCGGCGTCGATGTAGAAGGGCAGCGAGAACGCCACCAGCAACACCACCCCGGCCAGTGGTGGACCAAGGAACTGGTTGGCCACCATCTCCACGCTCCACAGGCGGCCGTTGGCTTTCTCGAGATTCGGTTGGGAGACGATGGCCGGCATGAACGTCTGGGCCGAGTTGTCGTACAGCACCTCGGCCATGCCAAGCAGCATCGTGGCCGCCACGATCACCAGGTAGAGGCCGACGTCGGTGCCGACCACCTCACCCGCCGCGGCCTCGTCGGGCGACGGCAACGAATCCTGCCGCAGCATCACGGCGGCCGCCACGCCCAGGGTCAGGAACGCCCGAACCACGTTCGACCCAACCATGAGCCGCCGCCGGTCGTTCCGATCGGTGATGACCCCGGCCGGCAGGGTGAACAGCAGCCACGGCAGACGCTGGGCCGCGGCCACCCCGGCGATCAGGATCGGATTCCTGGTCACCGCTGATGCCAACCATGGATAGGCGATCACCCCGATCCCGTCACCCAGATTGGAAATGGTCGACGCGGCCATCAGCTTGTAGTAGTTGGCGCCGAGGCGCTCCTCCTGATCTGGCAGTTTTTGCGCGCCAGCGGCGCGCGCGGAATCTGCCAGATCCGGACTGGACGGTTCGGTGGCGTGGGGCTCAGTCGTCACCGGTGGCCTTCGCTCTCGACGGCGCGACCCGAGGCGGCTCGTGCGGCATCTTCGGGTAGACCGGTGGCCAGGGGGCGTCGCCCAGGCCGGCCTCGAGATCGGCCGCGTACATGGCGAGGAGCGGCTCGATCGTGTTGGGGTTGTCGTACATGTCGGCCCACGGATCGCCGTCGGAGGCGAGACGGTCGGGCACGATGTCCATGGTCAGGTCGTCGGGATGGATGCCCTCGATCTCGTCCCAATGAAACGGTGTCGACACCTGGGCCCCAACTCGCGACCGCACGCTCCACGCCCCGAAGACGGTTTTGTGGGGAGCGTTCTGGTTGAAGTCGATGAACACCCGCTCCCCCCGCTCCTCCTTCCACCACGCCGCGGTCAGACGATCGGGGTGGCGTCGTTCGAGCTCACGGGCCAGCGCCACGGCGGCCGCCCGCACCTGGTAGCTGTCCCACCCCGGTCGGAGTCGCACGAAGATGTGCAGACCACGGCTCCCCGTCGTCTTCGGAAAAGCCGTGATCCCGAGTTCGGCGAACAGCTCCCGGACCCGCAGGGCGGCCCAGCGGATGTCGTCGAAGTTGATACCGGGCGAGGGGTCGAGGTCGATGCGGAGCTCATCGGTGTGCTCGGGCGCATCGGCCCGCAGCGGCCAGACGTGGAAGCCGAGGCACCCCATGTGGGCGGCCCAGGCCAGGTGGGCCACATCGGCCGCGACCATGGCGTTTGACGTGGTGCCGTTGGGCGTCGACATGGTGGTTGTCTGCAGCCATGTGGGTGCGCCCTTCGGAACGCGCTTCTGGAAGAACGACTTGCCCGACGCGCCATCGGGAAAGCGCTGCATGAGTGTCGGCCGACCACCCATGGTGGCCATGATCGGCTCCTCGACCGCCAGGTAGTAGTCGATCAAATCGAGCTTGGTCTCGCCCCGTTTGGAGAAGAACACCTTGTAGGGGCTCGAGATCTTCAACTGGTGCCCGGCGATCTCGCGAACGACCGGCTCCCCGTGGTTGCTCATTCCTCCGAGTCTGCCACAGGTCCCCGTGGGCGTCTCGTTGACCGGGGCCGCCCGTCAGCCTTACATTGGAAGGCAACATCAGCGGGCAAAACCCGGAGGATCGCCATGACCGTCACCGGCAACGAACCGGCACGAAGCAACGCCGACATCATCGGGCGGGATGACGTCAACGACGTCGACGCCATCTTCGAGGTGACCAACACCGATCGCGACGAGGTCGTCCGCCACGTCCAAAACAACGCCGACACCCTGTTCACCTGGGACTACGAAAAAGGTGCCCGCCCCCGGCTGAACAAACTGTACGAGAAGGCCAAGCACGCCATGTGGGATGGCGAGCAGGATCTCGACTGGTCGATCGACGTCGACCTGGACGAGGTCATCGAACACATGCGAGCGGTGACCTACGTGCAGAACCAGTCGCTGTTCAAGTTGGCCGAGGTGCCGGGCAGTCCGTTGTCGAACTTCGGTGAGGACGAGTGGAACGAGCTGGCCCGCGAGTCGCTGGTCTGGCAGATGAGTCAGTTCCTCCACGGCGAGCAGGGAGCGCTGGTGGCCACGGCCAAGATCGTGGAAACGGTCCCCTGGATCGACGCCAAATACTATGCGGCCACGCAGGTGATGGATGAGGCCCGCCACGTCGAGGTCTTTGCGAAGTACCTCGACACCAAACTGGGCGACCGGTATCCGATCAACATTCATCTCCGGGATCTGCTCGACGACGTCATCGATGACAGCCGTTGGGACATGACCTACCTCGGTATGCAGATCATGATCGAGGGCCTCGCCCTGGCCGCGTTCGGGTTCCTCCATCAGATCACCGACGAACCGCTGCTCAAGAAGCTACTGCGGTATGTGATGAGTGACGAAGCCCGCCACGTGGCCTTCGGGGTGCTGAGCCTCCAGGAGCACTACCAGAACCTGACCCTGGCCGAGATCCAGGAGCGGCAGGAGTTCGCGTTCGAGGCTGCGCTCCGGATGCGGGACCGTTTCCTCCGCCAGGAGGTCTGGCATCGGCTCGGCATCGACGACGCCCGACCCATCATCGCCTGCATGCTCAACGCACCGCCCGAGGAGAAGGAGTTCCAGCGGCTCCTGTTCTCCAAGATCGTGCCAAACTGCCGCAAACTCGGCCTGCTTGACGCCGGCGAAGGCTGGCTCCGGACGAAATTCACCGAGATCGGGGTGATCGAGTTCGAACACCTCGAGTCGAGCGACGACGAATACGGCGATTTCGCCCTCGCCACCGGCTGACATTCGACAGGGCGTTCCCGAGCCGTGGGCGGCGCCTTCGGTTCGGGTGCGGGTCAGTCCGCGACCGGGACGGACTCGACCGGCTCACCGGTCGGGGGCGGCGGCTGCGGTGCCGAGGCGGGCGAAGGCGGCGGCGGACCCCTTCGGGCACCGGGCGTTCCGCCACCGTTCGAATCCTGACGGCGGTCCCGCAGCCAGCGTCTTCCGAACCACACCATCGGACCGAAGATGGCCAGCAGCACCAGCATCGGCAGGGCGAACCCGATCAGCACGGTCGCTGCGGTCCACACCGCCCGAAGCACGTCGACACCGGCGCCGAAGCCCTCACCGAAGCCGGGGTCACTCTCGGGTTCGAAGGCGTCGATGAACCCCTCGCCCCGGGCGTCGACCGACGGACCGGCCGGCTCACCGTCCTCGGTGATCGGCGTCCCGGTGACCTTGGGCCGCAACTGGGTGCGACGATCGGCCGTCATCTCGTAGGCCAGCATCAGGCTCTGGCCGCCGTCGAGCCGGTCGAGGTCGCCGTAGACGAGGATCAGGTCGTCGGTGGAGTCGATGCCGAGGGCGGTGTCGATGAAGACGAGATCGGCGATCGGTTCCTCGCCGGTGTTGATGACCTCGAAGCACACGGTGAGGTCGGTGCCCGACTCCACGGTCGGGTCGTCGTTGCCGGGGCACGATGCCCCGTCGTCCTGGGCGTGATAGAGGGTGGTGCTCAACGCCATCGAGTGATTGATCGCGTCCTGGACGAGGCGCAGGGTGATGGTGGCCAGATCGATCCGGTCCTGCAAAGTACGGAGCTGGCCCCGCATGAGCTCGAGCTCGCTCTCTCTTTCGAGCAGGAGGCGTTCCAGTTCGGCGTAGTCCTCGAGGTTCTGGGTTTCCTCGAGCGTCGTCCGGAGGCGGGTGACGCCGAGTTCGGCCACCTCGATCCGGGTCTCGAGGTCGACGACCCGCTCGGTGACGTCGTCGGCCGAGATCACCTGGTTGCGGAGCTCACCGACGCCGCCGAGGGCCTCGACGGCCCGGTCGAAGTCCTCGGGCAGGACCTTGAAGATGAGGACCGACTCGGGGTTGCTGCCGCCCTGGGTCTGCTGACCGAACACGAAGCCGCCGACCGAGGCGATGATGTCGGTGGCCTGGTCGCCGGCGGCGGCCACGTCGTCGACCTCGACGGTGATGTCGGCGGTGAAGATGATCTGGCGACCGAAGTCGGCGGCGGTGAGGGGTGTCGCCGCGCCCCCGGCAGCCCCGAGGTCCGACTCCGCGCTGTCGTCGGTCGGGGCCGCGGCGTCACCCTCGTCGACCATCGGCTCCTCGGCGGCCTCGGCCTCCTCCGCCATCTCGACGTCGAAGTCGGCGGCCGCGCCACCGGCTTCCTCGCCGCCGAAGTCGGACTCGTCGAACGACTCTGCCGTATCGGTGGCTGCGTCTTCGGTGGTTTCCTCGTCACTGTCGCTGCCGCACGACACCGCAAACAGCATCAATGCCAGCAGCATGGCGAGTGCCGTCAGTGGTGGACGATATGACTGTCGGCGCCCCATGGCGAGCCCTCCCGAGGTCGAGGTGTCTGTAACCTCTCCGACGACACTATCGGCTGGTCGGTTCCGCCTTTGCCACACCGACACGTAAGCGCAACAACCCCCTCCCACAACTCTTCCTGAACAGAACGCGCACTATGCGCGGATCTTTCAGGAAGAGTTGGGGAGGCGCTTGGCTACATGGCGCTTTTTGCTGCCCGGAAGCCGTTGTCGAGGTCGGCGAGGATGTCGTCGATCGACTCCAGGCCCACCGACAGCCGCACCAGGCCCGGGTGGGTGCCGGTCGAGGCCTGCTCCTCCGGGGTCAGCTGGGAGTGGGTGGTCGACGCCGGGTGGATCACCAGCGAACGCACGTCACCGATGTTGGCCACGTGGCTGTGCAGCTCCAGCGCATCGACGAACGCCTGCCCGGCCTCCCGGCCGCCTTTGATGATGAACGACGGCACCGACCCGGCACCGCGGCCCTGCGAATACTTCTCGGCTGCGGCGTACCATGGCGAGGAGGGCAGTCCGGCGTAGCTGACCGACTCGACCTCGTCGCGGGCCTCCAGCCACTCGGCCACCACCTGGGCGTTCTCGACGTGGCGCTCCATGCGCAGCGACAGCGTCTCCAGGCCCTGAAGGAGGAGGAAGGCGTTGAACGGGCTTACGGCCGCGCCGATGTCACGCAACAACTGGATGCGGGCTTTGGCGATGAACGACCCGGCGCCGAGCATCGGCCAGTAGGTGAGGCCGTGGTAGCTGGGGTCGGGCTCGTTGTAGTTGGGGTAGCGCTCTGCGTCGGAGAACTCGAAGGAGCCGCCGTCGATGATGGCGCCGACGATCGAGTTGCCGTGACCGCCGAGGAACTTGGTGGCGGAGTGGACGACGATATCGGCCCCCCAGTCGAGCGGGCGGATCAGGTACGGGGTGGCGACCGTGTTGTCGATGACGAGCGGTACCCCGGCCTCATGAGCGGCGGCGGCGACACCCTCGATGTCGAGGATGTTGTTCTTGGGGTTGCCGATCGACTCGCCGTAGAACAGTTTGGTGTTGGGGCGGACGGCGGCCCGCCACTCGTCGAGGTCGTCGGGATCTTGCACGAACGTTGTCTCGATGCCGTACTTGGGCAGCGTGTAGTGGAGGAGATTGTAGGTGCCCCCGTAGAGGGCGGCGGAGGCGACGAGGTGCCCGCCGGCCTCGGCGATGTTCATGATGGTCATCGTCTCGGCCGCCTGCCCGGAGGCGACGACGAGCCCGCCGGGCACACCGGCAGCGGTCTCGGCCAGACCATTCTCCAGGGCGGCGAGTCGAACCTCGGCCACGCCCTGGGTCGGGTTCATGATCCGGGTGTAGATGTTGCCCGGCTCGGCCAGGGCGAACAGGTTGGCGGCGTGCTCGGCGTCGCGGAACTGGTAGGCCGTGGTCTGGTAGATCGGCACCGCCCGGGCGCCGGTGGCGGAGTCGGGCTCCTGACCGGCGTGTATCTGGCGGGTCTCGAAGCCCCAGGTGGCGGGGCTGGAGTCATTGGATTCCGGGTTTGACTCGGTTGCGTCGGACATAGGGCTCCTCAGAGGTTTGCTTCAGGGTTGATGCGAGGGAACGTACTTCTGGTCACCTTTGACCGAATTCCCGATTACTTTAGTCGGGAATAGTGGCGGCCACACCCTGTAGCGTACGGTCATGCCCTGGGGCCTCGCCATTGTGATCGCACTCGCCGCCGTCGCGAACTGGTACAGCCGCCGCCCCGATCGCGAGGACGACGACAACAGCCCATGGCTCGAATGGCTCACCAAGCCGGTGGTCACCGTCGGACTGATCTTCGGCGCCGACCTCGTCGACGCCGCCGACCCGGCACAGCAACGGTGGTTCCTCATCGCGCTTGCCTTCTGCCTGTTCGGCGACCTGGCGCTGATGTGGCAGCCCGAGCTCTTTCGTTCCGGCCTCGTGTCGTTCCTCGTCGGGCACACGGCGTTCGTGGCCGGGTTCGCCGCTCGGAGCGAGCCGGCGCCAGTGTGGTCGATCGTGACGTGCGGGTTGGTTCTCGCCGCATGCCTCGTGATCGGCGTCCGCCGCCTCCTACCCGCCGTCCGTCGACGCGCTCCCCGACAGCTCGGGCCGGTGGCGGCCTACATCTCGGTCATCGCCGTCATGGCCGTCGCCTCGTGGTGGGGTGGCCACTGGGCGGCTCCGACCGCAGCCGCCGTGTTCGCGGTGTCGGACCTCACCCTGGCCGACAACAAGTTCGTCACCGAGCGACCCTGGTCGCCGGTCATCGTGATGGTCACGTACCACCTGGCTCTGGCGCTCCTCGTCGTCTCCCTGACGTGACGATCAGGTCGGCTCAGGCGAGTCAGGCGGCGGACTCGTGCGCGCTGACCAGGCGGCCCAGCTCGGCCATGAAAGCGTCGACGTTGGCCTGGTCGTCGTCGCCGGTCAGCTCCATCGGTTCACCGAAGCGGATCTTGACCTGCGGCCGGGGTAGGCCGAGACGAGGAACTCCGCCCCGAGGCCAGACCTGGTCGGTGCCCACGAACGCCACCGGAATCACCGCCGCACCCGAGCGACGGGCGATGCGGGACAAACCCGGGCGGCCCGGGCCGACGCCGCTCGCCGAACGCTCCTCCGGCGGCACCAGCCGACCCTCGGGCATCAGCGACACCGTCTGACCCAGCTCAAGCGCCTCGACCGCCGAGTCCTCCGCCTCCTGGCGGTTGGTGCGCGACGTGGCGATCGAACCGAGCCGGCGGAGCAGCACACCGGTCGCTCCGCTGTCGACCAGGTCGGCGCGGATGAGGATGCGGCTCGACACCTGGAACCGGCCGAGCACGGCCAGCGTGGCAAACACATCGAACAGACTGCGATGGTTGCCGGCGAACAGGATCGGGCGATCCCGGAGCAGTCGGATCGAATCGGGCACGTCGAGACGGGCCACCGGTTTGATCAGGCGTTCACTCCACCGACCTGCGGTCAGGAACTGATCGTGATGGTCGGTCGGTTGCAACGGTCCTCGATTCCCGGCGCTTACCCGGTCGCTTCATGGTACCGGTCGACCGGCACAACGCTCCAATGAGCAGTTCCGCCGGCAAACACCCGCCTGGGATACTCTGAACGGCGATGACCAGCGCCCCGGTTAGCGTCGAACCCGAAGCGACCTACGACAAGAGCGAGATCTTCGGCTGGAAGATGTACGACTGGGGATGGTCGGCGCACACCACCACGGTGCTCACCGCGCTGCTCGGCCCGTACTTGTTCGAGCTTGCCGACGACAGCGGCGGCGTCGGCTTGCTGGGCTTGACGATCGACCCGGCCTCCTTTTTCCCGTTTGCGGTGGCGCTCTCCGCCGTCGCTCAGGTGATTCTGCTCCCGCTCATCGGCACGGTCGCCGACTACACCCCACACAAGAAGCGGCTGCTGGTGACCTTGGCTTATGCCGCCAGCCTGCTGACCGCCGCGCTGTTCTTCGTCACCGGCGACACGATCCTGCTCGGCGGAGCGTTGTTCGTGTTGGGCGCCATCGGCTTCGCCGCCGCCGGCGTCGTCTACAACTCCTACCTCCCGGAGATCGCCCCGCCCCAGCTGCGGGATCGGGTGTCGTCGGATGGGTACGCCTTCGGCTACGTCGGCGGCGGTATCTACCTTGCTCTCAATTTCGCCCTCATCGCTCTCATGGACGACACGGAGTTGGCCGTCCGCATCAGCCTCGGAGGAGCCGGGGTCTGGGCCGCTGGGTTCATCGCTGCGTTCACCCATCGCCGGTTGCGGAGCCGGTCGCCGGCTCGCACCAAACCGGCTGAACACGGTTGGATCGCTTTCTCGCTGCGGGGCGTGGCGTCGACCGGGCGGGAGCTGTGGACCCGCTACCCCGTCACGTTCCGCTACCTCATCGCCTACATCATCTTCAACGACGGCATCCAGACCGTCATCGCCGTCTCCACCTCCTTCGCCGCCGACGAGCTCGACGCCGAAGCCGAGACCCTCCTCCTCCTGGTGCTGATGATCCAGTTCGTCGCCACCCCCGGAGCCATGGGCTTCGGCCGCTGGGCCGAACGGATCGGAGCGAAGAGGGCGCTGATCATCAACCTGGTGGTGTGGGCGGGGCTCGTCGTCTACGCGTACGGCTTCCTCAACTCGATCACCCAGTTGTGGATCATGGGTGCAGTCCTGGCTTTGGTGCTGGGCGGTTCGCAGGCCATCGCCCGGTCGCTCTTCTCCCAGATGATCCCGTCCGACGCCGAGGGTGAGTACTTCGGCTTCTACGAGATCGCCTCCCGGGGCACCACCTGGATCGGGCCGCTGCTGTTCGGCATCGTCAACCAGATCACCGGCTCGCAGCGTCAGGCCATCATTTCGCTCATCATGTTCTTCGTGGCCGGCATTGCCGTGCTGGCCACGGTCGACGTGCGCCGCGGCGTGAGCGACGCCGGACAGAATCCCGATCTGGTCACGATCTGACGATCTGACGACCTGGTGATCCGACCATCTTGATGGCTGACGACCCCAGGCCGAGCGGGACCTGGCCCCGGCGATGCTCGTGATCGAGGACGTCGACCTCATTGCCACGGCTCGGGGACACTACGGCGAGCCCGGGCATCCGCTGCTGTTCAGCCTGCTCAACGCGATGGACGGTCTGGCGGCGACCGACAACGTGCTCTTCGTGCTCACCACCAACCAGCCTGCCGTGTTGGACACTGCCCGAGTTCGTTGGCGTTCTCGTGCGAGGTGTCGAACTGTTCGTCCAGACGCAGATCCTCGATGTCCATGTGCAGAATCTCGGCAGAAGTTCCCGTCAAGATCCGGCGGGCGCGGTCGACCATCAACGCCGACCCGTCGACCCCCTGTGCATGCCTCACATCCGCTGCCGTATGCCGTCACTCCGAAGCTTCCGTCCAGAACTCCCCGCCCCTGGGCATGCCGTCGATCATCACCGACGCGGTGGCCGCATTGCCGCGATCAGAACCCGATATCAACTCGAACATTTGTTTGACAAAGCTCACCGCCGCTGCTACGGTTGACATCACGGCGGCTCGGTTGCTTCGCCGTTCTTCCCCACCCTTCAGCAGCCCGGATACGTTCACCGTGGCTGGTTCGCGGTCTTTGGGTTCAAACAGGTGGGGTGTGATGCAAGCGGCGTTCAATCTTGCGGTTGGTTCGGTGACCGTCACGGAGGCGATCGGCGTGTTGACGTCTCTCTCGGCCCTGGTCGGCGGGGTCGATGTGGCTACCTGTTCCTCGGATGAGCTGCGTTCGATCACCTCCGGGGCTCGTGACGGCCAGCAGGCGATCGAGGCCCTGTTGATGCGGGTCGGGATGGCCGCCGAACGGTTGTCAGATGACGAGGGCGGCGATGCCCGGGGCCCGGGCGCACACGAAACACTGCTGGGAGACGGGCGCCGGGTTCGCGGATCAACGGCACGGCGGGAAGCGGCGCGATCTCACACGGCAGCAGCGCTGAGCAAGGTCGGTGCTGCCGTCGACCGAGGCGAGATCGGCGGCGACCAGGTCGATGCCATCACCCGAGCCGCTCGCGATCTCACGCCCGAGCAGCGGGCGCAGTTGAACACCGATGCGTTGATCGACTCGGCCCGCGCCGACCCTGCCGACGTGTTTGCGGCCAAGGTTCGACGTGAGGCCGAACGGATCAAGGGTGATCACGGCCTCGCCGACACCAAGGCGAAGCAGTCGGCCAGCCGGTGGCGACACTGGTACGACGAGCGGACCGGCATGGGTAGGATCCATGCCGAGTTCGACCCCGAGCGCTACGAAGCTATCGTCAACTCGGTCGAGGCCCGGCTCACCCGCCTGGCCAACCAGGGTGGATTCAACAAGACCTCCAACCTCGCAGCCACGGCCGCTTTTGAGTTGCTGACCGGGGTGGCCTCCGGAGGCGGCGGGCGGCCGCATCTCAACGTGATCGTCGATTGGGACACGTTCACCCGTGGTCCTCACGACGATTCCGTTCGCGAGACGTGTGGTGGGCATCCCCTGCCACCCGAGTCGATCTCGCGCCTGGCGTGCGACGCCACCATCCGACGCATTCGCCTCAACAGCGACGGCGTGCCGGTCGACGTCGGTCGCCGTTACCGCACAGCAACCGACGCCCAATGGCAGGCGATCCGATCCGTGTACCGAACCTGTGCCTGGGACCGATGCGATCGTCCCTTGGCGTGGTGTCAACTCCACCACATTCACGAATGGGAGAACGGCGGGTCCACAGACCTGTGCAACCTCGTACCCCTTTGCTCCAAACATCATCACGCCGTCCATGAGGGAGGCTGGAAGATCAAACTGGCCGAGGACCGCCGGCTCGACATCCACCGCCCCGACGGCGCCAATCACGCAGCGACCTGGCCCGATCGGGCGCGCACCGGCCCACAGCCCGACGATCCAGTCCGAGCCGAAGGACCATGAGCGGCGGCGTGCGGGCGCGAAGAGAGCGCAACCCCGAGGAGTTGCGCCCTCTCAAAAGGCCGGGTGGAGCGGTCGGTTGAAGCTGCAACCGCTGCTGTGGGTGTCCGGCCGGCTCGATCGGTTGCGGGAGTTAGCGGCGCCGGGGGTTAGTCGCGACCGACGAAGAGCCGCAGCACGTACCAGAACATCAGCATCAGCGAACCAAACAGGCTCACCGCTGCGCCGACGTAGGCTCCGGCCGGGTACTCGCGCACGATGCGCTGGGTCTGGTAGAGGATCGAGGCGCCGGCGAGAGCGATCATGGCCACCGAGAAAATGGGACCGAGTGTGAAGCCGAAGATGACCGCAGCGATGATCAGCCCGATGGCGGCCACGCCACCCCAGATGAGCAGCGGGCGCAGCACCGAGAGATCCCGGCGGGTGACCATGGCCACCACGGTGAGGGCGGCGAAGCCGATCAGGGTTGTGATAGCGGCCAGCGTGACGTCGCTCGTGCCGGATTCGCTCTCGAACACGAACCAGAGGAACGGCGCGAAGATGACCGCTTCGGCTGCGGCGAGGCCGAACAGGCCTGCGTACTGGGCGTTGATGTTCCCGAGGTCGTAGGCCGCCCGGGAGGTGATGGCGCTGACGACGGCGAAACCGCCCAGGACCAGCAGCCAGGCGAACCCTCCGGTGTCGAACAGGAATCGGGCGAATCGCTCGGCCAGACCCGTGGTGAACAACACGGCTTCGAAACCGATGAAGGCAACAACCGCCAGAGCCAAGTGCTGATAAACCCGCACCAGGAACTGTGTTCGTGTCGCCTCGTCGGTCTGGATAACCGGGATTGTGGATGAATAGGTTGCCATTGTTGGCTGATACCTCCGTGCCGAAAGTTGTATCCAGTATCGGCCGAAAGTCGGCCGAATTGCTCGGCAAGTACTAGAAAACACCTATTTCGGTGTGTTTGTTCCCTGAACGGGCGGTTGTGACGAGCATCAAACCGGCGCCGATCATCACGGTTGCGGCCACGAACCCCAATGTCGTGGCTCCTCCGTAGTCGAGCGTCAGGCCACCCAGCGTGGGGCCGAGCACCCGACCGGCGGCCAGATAGGCCTGGGCGTCACCGGCCCGCTCCTCGGGATATCGCGACTTGGCGGCCAGCAGGGAGAACGCGGCGGGCAGACCCATCCAAAAGAAGAATCCCCACAGCGCCATCGCCGCCAGCTGAAACGTCCCGTTCGGATAGGCGCAAACGAGCAGTGCCAGGCCACCGGTGGCGGCAACCCAGACTCCGGCCGGGCCCCGTTCCGCCGGCCACCGGGCGCTGATGACGCCTGCGACGGCGTTGGCGCTGTAAGCCCACGCCAGCACGGTGATCGAGATACCACGTTCCTCGCCGAACACCGCCGTGAACATCCACACCGACGACCCGCCGGCGGAGAACAGGGCCAAGCTGATCAGAATCACGAAGGCGGCCGGCACAGGCCGATGGCGGACGGCGCCCGCGCTGCGCCGGGCCGAGTCGCCGGGTCCCCCCGACAGCTCGGTACGAGCAGGAGGCACCTCCGGCACCGACACCAACCACGCCAGACCGAGTGGCACCAACGCCCACAACGACAACATCAGATACGTGGCGCTGATACCACCGAGCTGCACGACCGGGGCGATCACCGGCGCGGCGACGATACCGACCATCGGCCCCACCATCGAAACCTCGCTCGTCTCCCCATCGTCTCCGAAGACCATCGCCCACGCCATCCAACTGGTGACCCCCATCGAAAGCCCCGCCACCATTCGCAGCCCGACGAGCACAGGAAAGGGAGGTACCAGTGCCGACAACGCATTCACAAGCACGAGCGCCAACGTGGCTCCGACGAACACATGACGGCGACCGGCCAACGTCCGACCGGCCCCGAACGATGCGAGCCCGAAGCCACCGAGCTGAGCGGTGCTGATGAGCGCAGCAGAACTCAAGCCGAGTTCGTAGTAATCGGCCACCTCGTCGATGAGAAACGGAGAGGCCGAGAAGACGACGGTTGCCACGCCAACAGCGGCCAGAACCGCCCCGTGGACATGCGGTCGCAGGACAGCGACAAGACGAACGGGAACCTGCACCAGCCACCGATACTACTGGGAGGCCTCGCCTGATGAGGCGAGTGATCAGTCGGTGATATCGATCGTGACTTCGGCCACCGGATCGGCGGCGCTGTTGGCGATGACGACGTCGTAACGTCCCACGTCCACCGTCCACCCCGGATCGGTTCGCCGTTCCTGGCCCTGGATGTGAGGCAACGTCACCGCCGTTGCCGCCATCAGATCGGGCCACTCGGGCTGAGCCGGATCCCAGTAGGCGAAGCTACGCTCGTCGAGCGTCAACACCGCTGTCGTCGACTCCCCCGCTTCCAGAGTCACCTTGGCGAACGCCTTGAGTTCCTTGTCGGGTCGAACGATTCGGGACTGATGGGGCCGGACGTAGCACTGCACCACGTGGCTGCCCCTCCGGTCACCGGTGTTGGTGATCGGCACGTCGATCGTCACGTCGATGTCGCCACCGGCCGAGGCCGCGTCGACCGCCACCGACGGCTCGCCAACGTCGAAGCTCGTGTAGGACAGACCGTGGCCGAACGGGAAGAGCGTCGGGAGCCGGCGGCTGTCATACCACCGGTACCCGATGAAGATGCTCTCGCCGTAGGGGACCTGCCCGTTGTCGCCGGGAAAGTTGCCGAAACTCGGGGTGTGTTCGAGACACACCGGGAAGGTCGTGGGAAGCCGGCCACCGGGCTCGGCCGAGCCGGTCAACACGTCGACCAGCGCATCGCCCATCTCCTGGCCACCGAGCCACGACTGCAGGAGTGCGGGCACCGTATGAGCCCACGGCATGAGGACCGGGGCCCCGGTGTTGACCACGACCACGGTGCGCGGGTTGGCGGCGACAACGGCCGACACCAACCCGTCCTGGAGACCGGGCAGCCCGAGGGAAATCCGGTCCTCCCCTTCGGTCTCCCAATCGTCATTGGTACCGACGACCACCACGGCGACGTCCGCCGCAGCCGCAACGGCCACCGCCTCACCCAACGGATCGGCGGGCAGCGGAGACCGGACGCGTAGATCGAGCCCGGCGAGCATACTCTCGTCGGTGGTGGTCGTCTCGACAAGGAGCTCGTAGTCGGATCCGGCGACGAGTGCGATCGTGTGGGTCATCGGCGCCGAACCCATCCCGAAGAACGCGCCTCCCCCCGGCGGCGGTTCGGAGATCCCGTCGATCACCAACTCCCCGTCGACGAAGACACGACTCGGCGTGGCCTGAATGACTTCGAACGTGAACGAACCGGACATGCTCGGGGTGTAGATCGCCCGGGCGCGGACCGAGAAGGTCGTCAGCTTGTGCCCGGGCGCTGGTTCGTCCCCGAGGGTGAGCCGGCTGGTGTCCCTCGTCGCTCGGGCGATCGGTTCGCCGGCCCAGTCCCTGTTGTCGAACACGTCGAGGATGAAACCCTGCTCACCGGCGGGAGTGCGGATTTCGCTTCCGGTCAGCAGCGGCGCGCCCTTGTCGATGTTGCACCCCTCGGCGTGGGTGATGGTGATCGAGTCACCGAGGCGATCGCGGATCGCGTCGAGCGGACTCGTTCGGTGGAAAGGCCGCAGGTTGGCCGAACCGCCGCCCATGATCCGGGCCCGCCCGGCGTTGGGTCCGATCAGGGCGATCGAGGTCAGCCCGTCGACGTCCAGGGGGAGGATCGGCGAATCGCCGACCGGTTCGTTGCGCAACAGCACGATGGCGTCGGCCGCGGCCCGTCGGGCCAGTTCCCGGTGCTCCGGCAGATCGATGGACTGCTCGATCTGCGGCTCGTCGTCGAACGCACCGATCCGCTCGAAAACCGACAGCAGGCGACCTGCGATCCGGTCGAGGGTCGATTCGGGCACCCGCCCGTCACGAACCGCCTCGGCCAGCACCGAGCCATAGATCCGATCACCGGCCGGCATCTCGATGTCGAGACCGGCCTCGGCCGCCGACTCGGTGAAACCCCCGGCGAACCAGTCGGTGGTGACGAAGCCCTCGAACCCCCACTCGTCACGCAGAACGTCGGTGAGCAGCCACGTCTGTTCGTTGCAGTACCGGCCGTTGAGCCGATTGTAGGATGTCATCACCCCGAGAGTGCCGCCCCCTTTCACCGCGTACTCGAACGGCAGCAGGTACAGCTCCCGCAGAGCCCGGTCGTCGATGATCGAGTTGCTCGTGTTGCGATGGGTCTCACATTCGTTGCCGACGAAGTGCTTGACGGTCGTCGCGACACCTTCGGACTGGACTCCCTCGATGTAGGCGGCGGCCAGCACACCGCTCAGCAACGGATCCTCGGAGAAACACTCGAAGTTGCGGCCGGCCAGCGGCGAGCGATGCAGGTTGACGGTCGGAGCCAGGAGAACCCGGGCGGCCTTGAAGCGGGTTTCGCGCCCGAGCAGAGCGCCGACCTCGGAGACCAGCGCCGGGTTCCAGGTCGCCCCGAGGGCCGAGCCGCACGGCACGCACGTGGCCTTGGCTTCCCCCGAGCCGAGCACGGAGGTGCCCCGGGCCCCGTTGGGGCCGTCGGTGGTCAGCCAGTTGGGGAGCCCGACCCGCTCGACGCCGGTCATGTGGAAGAACCCGGAACCGGCGGTCAGCGCGGCCTTCTCCTCGATGCTCAGGGTTGGCAACAGGTCCGCTGTGCGGGGGCCGAGTTCGGTCATCTGGTCGAGCTCCTTGGAATGCGGGTCGACTATCGTCGATCACCCGCCATGATGGCAGATGGCGACTTGATCGGCCTCTCCGGCGGCCCGCCAACACGAAACATTTGCGAAACGACCACGAAGACCGGAATCGTCGTCGGCCCGAGTCCGGTTGGGTCGCTTGGAAACAATCTCCACTCACGCAAGGACGCAGATCATTGTCACTGTTCACCGATCGAAAATGGCTGGCCCCCGCCCTCGTCGCCGGAGCCGCCGTCGTCGCCTTCCTGGCCTTCGGGGTCTTCGGCGTACGCACCCTGTTCATCGACGACGAGGTCTCCGAGGCCGCACCGGTGTTCGCCTCTGAAGGCGCCGACGAGGCCATGACCGACGACGCGGCCATGGAAGACGAGGCTCTGGCGGAGGGCGAGGAGGCCATGGAAGACTCCGGACCCGGAACCGCGGCCGCCGGATCCTTCGTCGACGGAGCCCACCCCACCGCCGGTTCGGCCGTCGTGCTGACCGACGGCGGCACCCAGCGTGTCCTGCGTCTCGAGGAGGACTTCGCCACCGACAACGGGCCCGATCTCAACGTCTACCTCGCCTCGTCGGCCGACGGTTTCGGCGACGATTACGTCGACCTCGGCGACCTGAAGGGCAACATCGGTTCGCAGAACTACGACATCCCGACCGACGTCGACCTCAGCGTCTACGACACCGTCGTGATCTGGTGCGTCCGCTTCGGCGTCGGGTTCGGGTCGGCCGAACTGGCGTAGCCTGCAGCCATGGCGAACACCGCCTGGCTGGCCGCACCGATCGCCATGGTCGTACTCCACCGCCTCGCCTGGGGCGGCGGTGCGACGACGGCCACGACCACATTGCTGGTCCTTGCCGCCGCCACCTTCGCCGGGCTGATGGGACTCGGGTTGGTCCTTCGTCGCATCGGTGTGCGGTCGCGGGCGCTGGGCCTCGTGCTCGCCGGCCTGTTCTGGCTGTCGGCGCCGAGCCTGAGCCTGCCCAACTGGATCGGAGCGGACCGGATCGAGTTGCATCCGATCACCCTCGGTCCGACCACCGAACAACGGGATCTGATCGTCATCATGGTCGACGACTATCCCAGCAGTGACGCTCTGCTCGACGACCACGGCTACGACAACGCCGAGTTCCGGCTCGACCTCTCCATCCGCGGCTTTCGTGTCGTGCCCGAGGCCTGGTCCAACTCCTCCCACCCTCTCCTCGCCATGACCTCCGCTCTGTCCGGCCGGTATCCGGGCACCCCAGGCAACGAGCGGGACCGCCGCCGACTCACGGCCATGCTCGACGGCGACAACCCGGTCGCCGACCTGCTCCGGCGGAACGGCTACGCCACCACCCACCTCGGAGCGCCGTCAGCCGAGTCCATCTGGTTTCGTGGGCCCGGCCGGAGCGGCACCGCGACCGCCGCCGAACTGGCCGCAGCCATCGAAGCCGCCTCGGCCAACGAAACACCGGACTTTGTTTTCGCCCACCTCAGCGGGTGCGACACCTCGAGCTCCGCCCTCGACGACGTCGTCGCCCGCACCATCTGCAGCAACCGGCTCATCCTCGATGCGCTCGACCATCTCAGCGGCGAAACGCCGACCGACGCGGCCGGCGCCGTCGCCGTCATCACCGGCACCCGAGGCGCAAGGATCGACGATGCGCTCGGCGACAACCCCGCCGGGTGGCCGAGGTCGGCCATAGTCCGAGGCCTCGGCGTCTTCGCCGCCGTCGAACTTGCTCCGGGCTGTCAACCCCCACCCGACGACGCAACCGCTGCCGTGATCGTCCACCACGGTGTCGCTTGCGCCCTCGGCGTCCCGCCGGACCCGGCGACCGAAAGGGCCGTCGTCATCAAGGGCGGGGTGATCCCCAACCGTGCGCTCGACGTCAACCTTAACGTGCTCCGCTCTAACCTCTCGGGCCAGAACCTGCGGAAGGCCCAGTAGTGGCCGATTCGGAGTGGTGGCGGTTACGGCTGACCCGACAGCTTGAAGGTGACCGACCGGCCGGTCGCGTCGTCGGTGGCCGTCAGCTCCCACACGGTGTCGGCCTGATCAGGCGAACACGACCACCGCATCGGCCGGCTTCCGGTCTCGTCCGCGGTGCCGGGGCTGATGCCGCTGGTCTGTGGTGAGCTGAACGAGATCTGCCCATTGGGTGTCGCACCCGACAGCGTGCCGAACACCCGTGCGCCGCCGTCGCAGGTGAACGGGTTCTCCGTGAGCACCACGGTGAACTCGCCGACCTCGAAGGTCGTGGTCGTCGCCATGGTGGTGGTCGTGGCCTGCTCGACGATCGGCGTTCCCTCGGCCACGCCGGTGAACGACGTGGAGGCCGAGAGCGCCGATTCGGCGCCGGTGGCGGTCAGCTCCCAGACGGTACCGACCTGATCCGGGGTGCACGACCAGCGGATCGGCAACCGCCCGTTCTCGTCGGCCTGGCCCGCTCGAAGGTTGGGCGACTGCGGCGAACTGAAGGCGATCTCCTCGTTGGGGGTGGCGCCCGTTATCAACCCGAACTCGCGCACGGTTTCGTTGCAGATGAACTGATCCGACACGAGCTGGATCTGCATGCCGACGGGGAGAGTCGTTGGGATGGTGCTCTCGGTCGTGGTGGTGAGCTGCGTCGTCGTGGTCGTCGAGTCATCGACGACGGCCGTGGCGTCGAACTCGTTGGTGTCCTGCAGGACCGTGTACACGGCGTAGGCTCCAGCCGCCAGCGCCACGAGGATGGCGGCGCCGATGAAGGCGGCGACGAAACCACCGCGACCCCGGCGGGCCGAGAATTCGTCCTGGCGGCCCCGGTTCGGATCGAACGGGTCCTGGAACGGATCATCGGGCTCGCCCCATTGATCGCCCAACTGGTGCGGACCGGTGGCCAGGACCCGCCGTCGGGATTCTTCAGCGCCGGGCGCGCCGTACGGATCGCCGCCATACGGATCGCCGCCATACGGGTCGCCCCCGTAGGGATCACCACCTTGAGGTCGATTGTAGGGATCGCCTGCATAGGGGTCGTGGGCCGCCGGCTGCCGGGGCTGATCGAACACCGAGTCGCCGAAGTAGGGGGACTGCTCGGTGGGCTGTCCTGGATCCTGTTGCGAACCGGACCAGAAATCGTCGTTGTGGCTCACCGCGACCAGGTTAGAGCATGAAAAACCGGATCGTGTTCCGGTCGGAGATGACTCTGTATCAAATGAGATGACTCCGTATCAAATGATCTGTGGGCAAATGAACAGAATGCCGGGATCGACGCCGGCGTCGGACGGATCGGCGGCGTAGAGGCGGTCGACCACCTCGGCCCGGGCCTCGAGGGTCGCCCGCTGGTTGATGTAGCCCTTGTCGGTGGTCTCGCCCCGATCGATCGATGGTGGCTCATCGAGGATCGCCACCCGACGAACACGGGTCGACGAGGTGTTGTTGAACGCCTCGTTGTGAGCACGCAGTCGTTCGACGAGCGCGGCTCGGTAGTCGTCATCGACGGGAGCTCCGGGCCAGACCAGCAGACCGAGTTCGTTCCGATCATGACCGGTCACCACACAGTCGGTGATGAGCGGCGCAGCGGTGGCCAGGATGGCGGGGCGGAGGGTGCCGACCGAGACCCAGGTGCCCGTCATCAGTTTGAAGTCCTCGGCCACCCGGCCGTCGAACACCAGGCCGGCATTGGGGTCCGCCGGGTCGGCCAGTTTGACGGCATCGCCGGTGATGAACCAGCCCTCGTCGTCGAACGCAGCCGCCGTTTTCTCGGGATCACGGTGATACCCGGGAGTCACGCCGGGGCCCTTGACCCGGATCTCCATCTTGTCGCCGTTGGGCGCCAACTTCAGCTCGACGCCCGGCAGCGGCACGCCGATCACGCCGGCCCGATCGAGCGGGAAGTGGGCGCTGGTGGCGGCGGGCGCGGTCTCGGTCAGACCCCAACTCGACGTCATCGGAATCGGACGGCCGACGGTTCGTTCGGCCAGGGTCTCGAGCCGCTCCCACACGTCCTGGGGCAACGCGGCGGCCGCATAGAAGATGAGTTGGAGCCGCTCGAAGAAGGCCGCAGCGAACGCATCGTCGGCTTCGAGACGGTCGACGAGGCGGGCGTAGCCGGCGGGAACGTTCAGCGAGATCGTCGGCCGGGCCGAGGCGAGGTTGGCCACGGTGGCATCGAACAGACCGGGCGCCGGCTTCCCGCCGTCGATGTAGAGCGTGCCGCCGTGGGCCAGCACCATGTTGAGGTCATGGCTGCCGGCGAAGGTGTGACTCCACGGCAACCAGTCGCAGATCACCGGCGGGGTCTCGGCCAGGAACGGCCAGGCGTGGAGCACGGCCATCTGGTTGGAGCACAACATCCGGTGGATGGTGAGCACCCCCTTGGGTAGACCGGTCGAGCCGGAGGTGTAGAGGATCTTGGCCACGTGGTCTCCGTCGACCGCGGCAAACGCTTCGTCGACCTCGGCGGTCGGTGCGGTGGCCAGCAGCTCGGCCAGTGGCCGCCCGCGCTCGCCGTCGCCGGAGATCACCGGGCGGTCGGGGTTGGCGTCGAGCACCCGGGAGAACGGAGCGGAGCGTTCGACGAACACCAGCCCGGGGTCGCACTGCGACAGGATGTGGTTGACCTTGCCGAGATCCTGAGCCTGGAGCGAGTAGGCGACCGACACCGACACGACCGGCACACCGACCAGGTAGCCGGCCAACTTGAGCTGCCCGTGGGCGATCGACGGCCCCGACAGGATGGCGAGTGGACGATCGGGGCCGAGGTCGCCGTCGAGCAGTGCCTGGCCGAGAGCACGAGCCGAGTCCCACATCGCCCGGTACGTGATGGTGTTCCACGGTCGGGTGTGATCACCATCGGGCCGCTCGGCGAGGAAAACGCCATCCGGCCGTTCGTTCGCCCAGCGCTCGAGCCAGACCCCGACAGAACGAGGATGGTCGGCCAGCGGTGCTCGGGAGGCAAGCACGATGGACCCGTCATCGCGACGAGTCATCTCGATGTCGGGCGGTGAGAAGATTCCGGTTGTCACGGTGAGCCCCGGCCTCAACGATAGATCAGGACCGCCCGGACACGGCGATCAGGCCGAGGTCCCACAGCAGCAGTTCGACCTGCCGATTGACGAACGACTCGTCGATCGTTTCGCCGGAGACGAGATGCCGGTAGAAGAACGGTGCGACGAACCGTTCGATTGCATCGGGCGGGCCTACCCTCGGTTTCGCCCCGACCACGTCGATGACCTGGCAGGCGGCGTCGGCGAGCGGCACCCGCCTGGCCTGGCCGAACCGGTGGAGCGCCACCGAGATGGCCTCGTCGTGCGCCGCCTCGGCCACGATCGCGGCCAGCGCCCCACCCAGGGTCGACTCCCGCAACGCCATGATCCTCCGAGCATGTTCGGAGACGATGCGACGGAACTCCTCCACCGTTCGGGGAGGCGGCACTCCGCAGTCCTCGCCCACCAGGTGGTCGCCGCTGCACCCGAGAGCGGTCAGCGGGCAGTCCAGACGGGCCACCGACTCGAAGGCGGCCAGCAGCAGATCGGCCCGCTCCGGCCAGTTGCGGTAGATGGTCGAGCGGGCGACGCCGGACCGCTGGGCGATGGCGTCGATCGTCAGGCGCCCGATCCCCTCGGTGGCCAACAGTTCGCTGGCCGCGGCGACGACCGCCTCTCGAGTGCGGACGATGCGAGGATCGACGGTGGGGACCCGAGGCACGGCTGTCCTATGCGGCGTGACGGCCGGGGTGGGCCCAGGCCACGATGACCGCCGTCAACAGGGCGATGGCGGAGGCGACCGAGAACGCCAGCTGCATCCCGTTGGTGTAGGCCGAACCGGCGGCCTCCAGCAACTGCTGACCGAAGTCACCCGGAGCCTCGGCGGCGACGAAGTAGGCGCCACCGATCGAGTCCTCGACCGCGGCGCGGGCCTGCTCGGGAACCCGGCCGATGACATCGGCGATGCCGTCGCGGTAGCCGGTGGCAAGGAGCGCCCCGATGAGCGCGATCCCGATGGAGCCACCGACCTCGCGGACCGTGTCGTTGACCGCCGAACCGACACCGGCCTTCTCCCGCGGCAGGCTCGACACGATGGCCTCGGTGGTGGGCGGCATCATCATCGCCATCCCACCGGCCAGCAGCACCAGCGCAAGGGCGAGCATCGCATACGCGGTGTCAGGGGCGAAGGTCGACATCAATCCGAACCCGGCGGCCTGCAACACGAACCCGGCCGGGACTATTCGATGGGCGCCGAACCGATCGACGAGCAGGGGTGATCGGGGGGCCACGATGATCATCGTGGCGGCGGCCGGGAGCTGACGGACCGCCGCGCCGAGGGCGGAGTGGCCCTGCACGAACTGGAGGTAGAGGGTGACAACATAGAACATGCCGAACAGCAGCATGAAGGCACTGGTGATGGTGAGGGCGCCGATGGTGAACCCCCGGATCCGGAACAGCCGGGGGTCGAGCATCGGGTTGTCGGAGCGCAGTTCATAGTTGACGAAGACGACACCGGCCACCGCGGCGAGGGCGAACACTCCGAGCGTGCGACCATCGGTCCACCCCCACTCCGGCCCCTCGATGATGCCGAGGACCAGCGATCCGAGGGCGAGGATCGAGAGAACGGCACCGATCGGGTCGAGGGCCACGCCGTCGCCTTCACGGGACCGGGGGACCACGAAGAACACGGCGATCAGCATGCCCACGACGATCGGCACATTGATGAAAAAGACCGAGCCCCACCAGAAGTATTCGAGCAGCGCACCGCTGGCCAGCGGGCCGAGCGCTCCGCCGGCGCCGGCAAACCCGGCCCAGGCGGCGATCGCCTTGCCCCGCTCGTGCGGCGGAAAGACCACCGTGATGATCGACAGGGTGGCCGGCATTATGAACGCCGCACCGATGCCGGCCACCGCTCGGAGGGCGATGAGCTGCTGTGGGCTGTCGGCCAGCGTGGCGACGAGGGAGGCCAGACCGAAGATCACCAGACCGAGGAGGAGGGCCTTCTTCCGGCCGTAGCGGTCGCCGAGGGCCCCGGCCGGAAGGAGGAGCCCGGCGAAGACGAGGGCGTAGGCATCGATGATCCACAGCTGTTCGGACTGGGAGGCGTCGAGCGCTCGCACGATGGTCGGGATGGCGACGTTGAGCGAACTGACCGAGGCGACGACGAGAACCAACGCGCCGCACATGATGGCCAGGATGAGCTTGCGTCGGGGGTGCCCCACCTCGGGATCGAACGCCAGATCACGAACATCCTGGAACGATTCGGTGGCCGTGGCGGCGGCGGAGTGGGCAGTCGAGGCCACGCCGGCCCCTTCGGAGTTATCGGACATAGTGTTGCACAGTAGTCCAGATCAGCCTGGTTATGCAACACCCTGTTGCATAACATGTGCGTGTCGTGACAGCCGATATTCTCGGCGCTGCCGTCCCCGCCGGTCGTACCCTGGAACGATGGCACACATCGCCGTGAGCGACCTCGGTTATGCCCATCCGGGCGGGTCGATGCTGTTCACCGATGTGTCGTTCAACCTGAGCCCCGGTTCCCACGCGGGGCTGATCGGCAACAACGGTGTCGGCAAGACCACGCTCATGCGGATCCTGGCCGGTGAACTCGAACCGACCGACGGCGACGTCAACCTCGGGGGGCGGGTCCGCTACATGGCCCAGGACGTGGGCGTCGGCGTGGAGTCCACGGTGCGGGAGATGCTGATCGACTGCTCACCCGAACCGCTGCGCTCGATCGGTCGCCGCCTCATGGCGGCCGAGGCGGCCGCAGCCAACGGCGGCGCGCCTACGGATCGAGCTGCCGATCAGGATGCGGCCATGGACCTGGCCGAGCTCATCGGCGAGTGGTCGGACTGCGGGGGCTACCTGGCCGAGGCCGAGTGGGACGCCACCCTCAGCCGGGTCGTCCGATCCAGCCTCGACGAAGCCGGCCAACGGCTGACGACCCAGCTCTCGGGGGGTGAGCGGAAACAGATCGTGCTCGATCTGCTGTTCTCGTCCGACGCCGACGTGCTGCTGCTCGACGAGCCCGACAACTATCTCGACGTCCCGGCCAAACAGTGGCTCGAGGAGCTCATCCGCACCAGCCGCAAGACGGTGCTGATGGTGTCGCACGACCGTCAGCTACTGCGTGACTGCACCAACCGCATCGTCACCCTGGAGGCGTTCGGGGCCTGGGTGCACGGTCAGTCGTATGCTACCTATCCGGAGGCCCGGGAGGCCCGGCAACAGCAGCTCGGCGATGCGCTGCAACGATGGAAGGACGAGGAGCGGCGGCTCTACAAGTTCTACAAGGAGATGAAGTTCAAGGCATCGTACAACGATGCCATGGCCGGGCGGGCCAACGCGGCGGAGAGCCGCTGGGAGCGGTTCGTGGCCGCCGGTCCCCCACCCCCGCCGGCGCCGGAACAGAACGTGCGGGTGCGGTTGCGAGGCGGCGACTCGGGCCGTCGCGTCGTGGCGCTCGACGCGGTCGAGCTGCCCGATCTCGTGTTCCCCTTCACCGACGAGGTGTACTTCGGTGAGCGGCTCGGACTGGTCGGGCCGAACGGCTCGGGCAAGACCCACCTGTTACGGCTCCTGGCCGGTCATCCCATTGCCCATTCCGGCACGGTCAAGCTCGGCGCCCGGGTCGAGGCCGGGCTGTTCACCCAGGTCAACGACAACCCGGAGCTCACCGACGGCACCGTGCTCGATCCGGTGATGGCCCGCGTCGGCAACCACGAACGGGCCATGGGCGCCCTCGCCCGCTACGGGCTGGCTTCCGCGGTGGCGGGCACGTCGGCACAGTCGTACGAGACGCTTTCGGGTGGGCAGAAGGCCCGGCTCGAGATCCTGTGCCTCGAACTCGACGGCCACAATCTCCTGCTGCTCGACGAGCCGACCGACAACCTCGACATCGACTCGGCCGAGGCGCTCGAATCGGCGCTGAACACCTTCGAGGGCACCGTCATCGCCGTCTCCCACGACCGGGCGTTCCTGGCCAACTTCGACCGGTTCTGGATGATGGGCCACGACGGCTTCGTCCACACCCTCCCCGACTGGGAATCGGCGCTGGCCGCGGTGACCACCCCGACCGCCGTCGACCGCATCAAGCTGGCGAAGCTGCTGACCGAGGTCGGGTGATCGATCAACCGGCGGTGGGCGGCGGCGACGGCTCGGGTCCGATGCCGGGTGATGAGCTGATCACCGAACCGCACGTCTCGAACGACCGGGCGGTGTCGCTGGGCGCGCCGCGAGAGGACGTGTTCGCCTGGCTGGCCCAGATGGGGTTCGGGCGGGCCGGCTGGTACTCGTATGACTGGATCGACAACCTCGGCCGCCGCTCGGCCGACCGGATCCACCCGGAGTGGCAGGTACGTGGGGCGGGCGAACAGATATCCGGTGGACCGATCGCGTTCGACGTCACCCATTACCGTCGGCCCGACCACCTCGTGTTGGCCTTGCCGGACCGCCGGGTCGTCGGGCACCGACTGTGGTTCACGCTCGCCTACCGTCTGGAACCCCTCGGCTCTGAGGGAGCCGCCACCCGTCTGGTGACCCGAGCCCGCATCCGCATCGACGGTCCGGCCGGTCGAGCGATGAGCGCCGGCCTGGGATGGGGCGACGGGATCATGGTCCGTCGCCAGCTCCGTGGCCTGGCGATGCGATGTGGCACGGCGGTGAGCGGATGAGCGACCGGGGTCTTCCGACCCAAAGGGTTCAGGATCCGGCCCGCTTCGACCGTTACCTCCGTGATGGGTTCTCGATTCGCTTCGCGCCGCCGTCAACCCGGCGCGATTGCAATGGCGGTCGCCGTTGGCCTCGCGCTCGTCGCCACGTTGACCGTGTCCGGAACCGCGGAAGCGGCGACGGACGACTGCAAGATCTCGAAGCCGACGGCGGAGTTCGAGTCCGTTGTCGGCCTCTCACCCGATCACGCGCGGGTGTGGCGCCTGTACCAGGCGACGTTCCTGCGTCAGCCTGATTCGACGGGTCTCGCCCACTGGGTCGAGGCCGCCCAGAACGGCATGAGCCTCGACGAGATCGCCTCCTATTTCACCAGCGGGACGGAATTCAAGAACCGCTACGGCAACGTGTCCAACGCCGAATTCGTGCGCCTCGTGTACGACAACGTGCTGTGTCGGGTTCCCGACAGCAGCGGCCAGAACTACTGGGTCAACCAACTCGGATCGGGTTCGCTCGACCGATCCGACATGGTCGTCAACTTCACCGAGCTGCGGGAGTACCTGCGGTTCACCGAGACCTGCCACTCGATCTTCAACGCCGAGACCGCCGCCGCCAACCACTGCGAAACCGAAGGCCTGGTGCCGCTCGGTCAAGCCACATTGGCGGCCAACGGCTATCAGGCCTACGACAAGTCGTTCCCCGGAGGCTCCTTCAAGGGCGTGATCGTCGACCTCGACCGTGTTCTCGCCGACGGTCGGTTCTCGACCGGCCACAACCGCTGCTCGGTGGCGTCGATCAACGCCAACTGGCTGGTGGCGTCGGAGAAGGACTCGTCCAATCCCGGGGCGCTCGGGATCGGGGTGGTCGATGGTGCCCACGTCAAGAACTCGTCGGACCGAACCGATCGGGGGGTGTTCGGGGTTCGGGTCGACTCGGCACCGAAGTCGGTGGCCGAGGACTGGCCGGTGACCGGTCAGCCGTGGCCGAGTCCCAGCCCGTCCGACACCAAACTCAACAGCGTGATCCACGCCAAGGGCAGTCTCGTCCTCGAACAGTGGCATGCGTCGGCCGAGACCTCGATCTACATCGACCAGCTCGAACCCGCCCAGAAGGTCGGGCCCGACGAGTGGATCTGGGCCGCCGCCGGTATCCCACTGCGGATCGACGGTCAGAACGACGAGGACCTGAGCAGCGACTACGCCCGGGATCCCTACACCTACCTGACCTCGTACCACCCGTTCGTCGCCGTCGATCAGAACAGCGGGCGGCTTGTGTTCGGTGCGACCAACAGTGCCACCGTGCCGTCGCTGGTGGATTGGGCCGTCGCCAACGGCTACGAGGACCTGATCAAGTTCGACGGCGGTGGCTCGGTCGAGTTCAACGTCGGCGGTCAGGCCAAGGTACGGGGCACAAGCCGGGACGTCCCGGTTTGGCTCGGGCTCGGCTGCTAGCCCAACGCTCACGGAATTTGCAGCACGGGGTTTGGCGCATAGAGTCGGACTCTATGAGTCCGCTGAGCGACCGAATCCTCATGGGCCCCGGGCCCTGCAACCCCTATCCCGAGGCGGTGGCCGCGCTCGGGAGGCCGATGCTCGGGCACCTCGACCCCGAGTTCATCGAACTGTTGGACGAAACCAACCAGCGGCTCCGCACCGTCTTCGGCACCGCCAACCGGTTGACGTTCCCGGTGTCGGGCACCGGCTCGTCGGGGATGGAGGCGTCGCTGATCAACGTGCTGGGTCCCGGCGACGTGGTGGTCGTCGGCGTCAACGGCGTGTTCGGCAACCGGATGTGTGACGTGGCCGGCCGCGCCGGCGCCGAAGTCGTGCGGGTCGACTTCGACTGGGGAACGCCGGTCGAGGCCGAGCGTCTGCTCGCCGCCCACCCGAACCCGACCGCCATCGCCATGGTTCACGCCGAGACCTCGACCGGTGCGCTGTCACCGCTGGCCGACATCGGAGCCAACAAGGGTGACGCCCTGTTCATCGTCGACTGCGTGACCTCCCTCGCCGGCACGCCAGTGGAGCTCGACGCCAACAGCGTCGACATCGCCTACTCCGGCACCCAGAAGTGTCTTGGCGTGGCGCCGGGACTGGCCCCGCTGAGCGTGTCCGACCGGGCGATCGAGCGGATCAAACCGAAGCCGCAGTCGTGGTATCTCGACCTCAACATGATCGCCAGCTACGTCACCGGCTCGGGAGCGCGGGCCTACCACCACACCGCCCCGATCAGCATGATCTTCAGCATCCACGCCGGACTGGGCGCGGTGCTCGACGAGGGGCTCGACAACGCCATCGCCCGCCACCAGCACTGCGGCACGATGCTGCAGGACGGCCTGGAGAAGCGAGGCTTCGAGCTGTTCGCCACCGAGGGGTTCCGGTTGCCGCAGCTCACCTCGGTCATGATCCCGGAGGGTCGATTCGGT
>JAOTVU010000269.1 GCA_029863385.1 Acidimicrobiia bacterium | reverse complement strand
GCAACCGGGCGATCATCAGATGCAATAACCGGTTTGACGACCGCGGTCGATGTCGCGGTGGACGACGACGGAAACGTGTTCGTGGTCGAGCTGACGAGCATGTGGCCTTCCGCGAAGATGCCGCGCGATTTCGACCTTTTCGATCCGGACGCGGCGCCGGATCCCGGCGGCTACACCCGTTTCGCGGGAAGTGTGACCATGTATCCAGCTGACGACGGTGATCCAGTCGTACTTGCCAACGGGCTCGACTCGCCGACCAATATCACCTATGCCGACCGGGCCCTCTACGTCTCGGTCGGGCAGGGCACGCCGGGACGAAGGATTCTCGGCCCAACCGGATCGACTTCCATCACGGGCGAGTTGCACCGCATCGAACTTGGGTAGCCATGAACCGACCTTTGGCCGGTTCCTCGGCTGTCACCCTTGACTCGAGCGACCGCTCGCCTTTGAAGGATCCCGGGTTGCATGACTGCTCGTCCACGCCCTGCTCTTTTCGAGAGCCGGGCCGACTCGATCATGTATCATGACCAGTCGATCTGCACGTGGCGGCGCCAGGCCCGCATCGATGCCGGTCTCGAACCTGGTTTGACGACAGGCCCGGTGTGGGTTCCTGATTCAGGTCCAGCTCGGAAACCTGCGCGTGGGTGCTGACCAGGCTCGATGGCGCCATCGTGGATGCTCGCAGCGGCACTCCCACGCCGGCTCCGTCACGGCTGGGTCGTCACGCCCGACACCTTGTCGCGCTGGCACCGCCAGCGACCATCACCACACTCAGATCAACCCGATGCAACGGCCTCATCAACGAATACCAGAATGCAGCCTGACCAGGGACGACAGAGTTTCCGAGCCCCACACGATGGGTCGGTTGTAAAGCTTCGGTAAAGGGACCGCGACTGCTTCGTGGCCTGTCGCCGGTGGAGGTACGCGCCAAGAGTCCGACACCAGCTTCTGTCGCCGACGACACGGTGGAACCCACTGCTGCCAGTTACCCGGTAGGGGCAGGGACTAATGGCTCTACTCGGTGTGATGTTGCAGCCGTAGTTTCAAACAAGGTCGCCGTTGCGTTCCAGCCTGGATCATGTTAGGGTATACCCCTATAGGGTATATTACCGGCCAGCTACCCGGAGGTTTGACATGGGTCTCGCCGAACTCCTCGTCCTGATCGGCAGTATCGCCGTCGCTGCGTTCCTGTGGTGGTTCTTCTTCGGACCCAAACAGGCACGGAGGGCCGAGCTGCGAGACGGGGCCCAGGAAGTGACCGTCGTCGTCAAAGGCGGCTACTCTCCCGATCTGATCCGGGTCACCGAAGGGGTCCCCTTGCGCCTGACCTTCGACCGCCAGGAAGCCGGCGACTGCACCTCGCGAGTGGTGTTTCCCGACTTCGGGGCCTCCAAGACGCTGCCGGCGTTCGCAACCACGACGCTCGAGTTCGTCCCCGACCAGGTCGGCGAGTTCGACTTCGCCTGTGGGATGAACATGATCCACGGCAAACTCGTCGTCGAGCCGGCCGACGGGCATCGACCGTCCGAGACCGGCGGCGAGGAGCCGGTCGTCGCCCAGGCCGTGGGCGTCGGCCTGTCCACGGAGGTCACGTTGAACACCGATCGGGCCGAGTTCAGAGTGTCGGGGATGTCGTGCGCCTCGTGTGTGGTGAACATCGAGTCCGTTCTCGGTGAGATTCCCGGGGTGGACAGGGTGGACGTCAGCTTCGGGACCGAACGAGCGACAGTCGAGTTCGACCCGGCCCGGGTGAGCGCCGCCGACCTCCAAGCCGCAGTAGCCGATGCCGGCTACCGACTCATGCCTCGGGAGGCCCCCGGATCGGCCGCGACCGAGGATCACGAGGCGGCCGAGCGCCAAGCCGAGATCCGAGACCTCTCCCGCCGAGTGCTCATCGGCGCCGTCCTCTCGGCGCCGGTGGTTTTCGCCGTGATGGCAATGGATCTGTTCGGCGCAACCTGGGTGCCGGACCTGCTGTTGAATCGGTGGATCCAACTCCTCCTCATCTCCCCCGTCATGGTCTTTACCGGGTGGCCGATCCACCGAACGGGGTGGCTCACGCTGCGCCACCGGACCGCCGACATGAACAGCCTGATCACGATCGGAACCATCGCCGCGTTCGGCTACAGCTTGCTCGTCACGCTCACCCCGTCGTTCGTTCCCGAAGATGTACGCGAGGTCTACTACGAAGCCGTCGGGGTCATCATCACCCTAATCCTGCTGGGCCGCCTGCTCGAGGTCCGGGCCAAGGCCGGTACCGGCGAGGCAATCCGGAAGCTGATCGGGTTGCAGGCCAAGACCGCGACCCTGATCCATGACGGAGCCGAGGTCGAAGTGCCAATCGAGAACGTTGTCCCCGGAGACGTGGTGCTCGTTCGCCCTGGAGAGAAGGTGCCGGTCGACGGCGTCATCGTCGATGGCCGCTCGACGCTGGACGAGTCCATGGTGACCGGCGAGTCGATCCCGGTGAGCAAGGAGATCGGCGACACCGTCATCGGTTCGACGATCAACCAGACCGGAGCCTTCCGGTTCGAGGCCACCAAGGTCGGGGCCGACACCATGCTGTCCCAGATCATCCGCCTGGTCGAGGAAGCGCAGGGATCCAAGGCCCCGATCCAACGCCTTGCCGACCTCGTGTCCTCGTATTTCGTGCCGGCCGTGATGTTCATCGCCATCGCCACTTTCGCCACCTGGTTCATCGTCGGGCCGGAGCCCGCCCTCACCCTGTCACTGGTGGCCGCCGTCTCTGTGTTGATCATCGCCTGCCCCTGCGCGCTGGGGCTGGCCACCCCGCTGTCGATCATGGTCGCCACCGGCAAGGGGGCCCAGCAGGGCATCCTGATCCGCTCGGCGGAGGCACTCGAGACCGCACAGCGGATCGACACCATCGTGTTGGACAAGACCGGCACCATCACCCGAGGCGAACCGGCGCTCACCGATGTCATCCCCGCTATGGGGATCGACGAGTCCGAGGTGCTGCGGCTGGTCGCCTCGGCCGAGCAGTCCTCCGAGCACCCGCTGGCGCAGGCCATCGTGGCCGGAGCCCGCGACCGCGGCCTCGACCTGGCCGATCCGGCCGAGTTCGATTCGATCACCGGCAAGGGCGTCCGGGCTGTGGTCGAGGGCCGCGAGATCCTCATCGGCAACCAGCGCCTCCTCGATGGCGCCGACGTCGACACCACCGCCCTGGCCTCCGAGGTCGACCGCCTTTCCGCCGCGGGTCGAACCCCGATGCTGGTGGCTGTCGACGGACATCCCGGTGGGGTCATCGCCGTGGCCGACACCGTCAAGGAGGATTCCGCCGAGGCCATCGCCTCCCTCCGGGCGCTGGGCCTCGCGGTTGCCATGATCACCGGCGACAACGCCCGCACCGCGGCCGCAATCGCAAGTCAGGTCGGTGTCGAGCGAGTGCTGGCCGAGGTACTGCCGGAACACAAGGCGCTCGAAGTCCGACGGCTCCAGGACGAGGGCGGTGTCGTGGCCATGGTCGGCGACGGCATCAACGACGCCCCTGCTCTGGCCCAGGCGGACGTGGGGTTTGCCATCGGCACCGGGACCGACGTCGCCATCGAGTCGTCCGACATCACCCTGATCTCGGGCGCTCTCGACGGAGTGGGCACCGCGATCACCCTCAGTCGAGCCACGATGCGCAACATCCGTGAGAACCTCTTCCTGGCGTTCATCTACAACGGCATCGGCATCCCGGTGGCCGCCGGCGTGCTCTATCCCTTCCTGGGGGTCCAACTCAGCCCCATGATTGCCGCCGCCGCCATGGCCGCATCTAGCCTGTCGGTGGTGACCAACGCCAGTCGCCTACGCCGCTGGCGGCCACGTGCCATCGACACAATGAAACTGGCGCCGGCCGGGCAACCTATTGTGGAAACCGGTGACGACAACGAGACCACCCCGGCCACGGCCCATCACGTCGACCCTGTCTGCGGCATGACCATTTCGACCGACAGCGCGGCCG
>JAOTVU010000015.1 GCA_029863385.1 Acidimicrobiia bacterium | reverse complement strand
CGGCGGCTGCGGGCAAAGAACGGATCGTCGTCGTGCTGACCAACGGACAGATCGGCTGGAGCATCCACGGCCGAGGGCAGGCGGCCGACACGCTCGACTACTTCGCGGAATGGTTGATGGCCCGACCGGATTCTGAACTGCTGTTCCACCAGGAAGGTTCGTGGGCCATTGAGCTGTGAATCGACGCCGAGGAGTCCCGGCCCGTCCATTGCGCCCGGGACTGACGAGTCGGCTCATGCGTGACACCTTCGTGCAACTTCTCGGGCTGTTGTTCCTGGTGCTGCCGCTCGTGGCCATCCAGTGGAACCTCACGGGACGGCGCCGTCGGGTTCCGCTCCTCAGTCCCCGCCAGCAGACCCGGTGGCGGCTGGAGATCTACTCCAACGCCGACGACGTGGATGCGACCCTCGTCAATCGGGCCGACATCCCGTTCCCCGTCAAACAGGTCCGTTCGGCCCGAGGAGAGCTGGCACAGGCCGGGGGACCGAATGCCTGGGCGCTGCCGAGGATCGAGTTGGAGATCGATGTCGACGACCCCTACACGGACGAGGTGGTGACCGGATTGTTCGGTCCGGAACATCGCGTGCGTTTCGTATCGGGCAACGAGGCCATGATCGACGTTCCCGGTCCGATGAGGCTGCGCCTCAGGGCGCTGCCCTACCGCTGACTCGACCGCAGCGGGTCAGAAGCCGTTCGTCGGTCCGAGACGATCAGGGCTGAGACAACCCTCACGGTGGTTCAACACGATCCCGGGTAATGGTCGCGCCTGTGAACTCGCTAATCTGACTGCTGATGCAGACGCGTGAAAACCCGAAGACCGAAGGAATCGACCTCGACCACGGCGCTTTCGGACGTCACGGGCTGAGCGACGTTGTCACCCATTTCGACCGATGCGGCTACGTGCCCCTTCCAGGTCTGCTCCCCGAGGAAACCGTGGCCGTCCTCCGAGAGGAGATCGCCGCCGTCCTGCCTCTGTCCAACCGCAAGGACTTCGTGATGGAGTGCATGGACAACACTCCCCGCCACATGACCACGGTGAGTGGCCTGGCCATCGCCGAGCGGTCGCCGGCGATCGTCGATCTGTACCACGATCCGCAGCTGATCGCCGGTATCTCGAGCGTGGTGGGTCGCAGTCTGGAGGCTGCGGGCGATCCGGTAGAACGCCACGTACTCAACATGTTGCACGAGGCCGGGGACACCCACGGCTTCCACACCGACGACTACCCCGTTGCGCTGGTGATGTTCATCGAGTCACCGGACTGCCCCGACGGCTGCGGTCGCCTCGAGTTCTGTCCGGTCGAGAACGCACACGACGCGCAGACCAGGTCGCACGCGGTGGGCGACGCCTACGTGTTGCGTTCGGATCGGCTCAAGCACCGGGTCCAGCCGATCCACAACGGCTGTCGCCGCACCGTGCTGAACTTCGCTTATTCGGTCGAGGGTGAGCCGGTCGAACAGACGCCCTCCGCATCGTTGCTCTACACCTGAGCGGCGTCTCCGATCGGCCCGCAGGCAACGGCCGTCGGTGCCGGCACGAGCCCGTTCCGGCACTGTCTGGGGGCACACACCGTCGGCACCGAAATTTGAGGGGAATGACTGGCGTTGCCCCCTGATCCGAAATAGGGTTCGTGTATCGAAGAACGACGTATTGACGAGCGCACGACCTACGTCCTGGACACGTCGGTCCTGCTGAGTGCACCGATCTCTCTCGACTCGTTCGGCAACAACGATGTGGTCCTTCCGATCATCGTGTTGACCGAACTGGAAGCCAAACGGCACCACCCCGAACTCGGTTGGGCCGCCCGCTCCGTGCTCCGGCGGCTGGAAGCCGTTCGGGAGGACAACGGTGGGCTGTCCCTCCCGTCGATCATCAACGACGAGGGTGGTACGGTTCGAGTCGAACTCAACCATCGATCCGACGGGCTCGTGCCCGAAGCGATGCGCGACGACGGGAGCAACGACCATCGGATCCTGATGGTGGCGCTCAACCTGCAGGCCGACGGCGAGGACGTCGTCCTCGTCACCCAGGATCTGCCGATGCGGCTCCGGGCCGGCGTGCTCGGCATGCCTGCGGTCGAGTTCCGCCACCACACCGGTGCCGATCTCGAATGGCGAGGTGTCGTCGAGCTGGCGGTACGGGCCGACCAGATCGACGAACTGTACGAGCTGGGTGTCAGCGACATCGCCGAAGCCGCCGACCTACCGGCGAACACCGGTGTGATTCTCGAGAGCCCGAATCAATCGGCTCTGGGAGTGGCGGCCGGCGACGGCAAGGTGCGGCTCGCGGCCGACCGCTCGTTGTTCGGCGTCCGCGGACGCAACGCCGAACAGCGGCTCGCCCTCAACCTCCTGGCCGACGAGGGCGTCGGGATTCTCAGCATCGGCGGCCCGGCCGGAACCGGAAAGTCGGTTCTCGCGCTCGCGGCAGGCCTCGAATCGGTCCTCGAACGCAAGTCGCATCGGAAGGTGATGATCTTCCGGCCCCTGTACGCGGTGGGAGGCCAGGATCTCGGCTTCCTCCCCGGCACCGAGGACGAGAAGATGCGGCCGTGGACCGACGCCGTGGGCGACGCGCTCGGCGCCATCGCCAATGAACACGTGCGGGAGGAGGTCGACCGGCAGGAGCTGGTCGAGGTCCTTCCACTGACCTACATTCGGGGTCGAACTCTGACCGACGTGTTCGTGATCATCGACGAGGCTCAGAATCTCGAGCGCAGCGTGCTGTTGACGGCGCTGAGCCGGCTCGGTGCCGGCAGCCGGGTCGTCCTGACCCACGACGTCGCTCAGCGCGACAATCTCCGCGTCGGCCGTCACGACGGCATCGCCTCGGTGGTGGCCAGCCTACGCGGCCACCGGCTCTTCGCTCACGTGACCCTCAGTCGGAGCGAACGGAGCGCCATAGCGGCGCTGGTCAGCGAGACACTCGACTTCGAGTAGCGGCCGCCAAGGTCAGGGTGACGACGAGGTGAGGTGGTCACCCATGGCTGTGAACGGCGCCATCTCGTCGTTGAGGGAACCGACCCCGTTGGCTTCGTTGTCGGCCGGCCGTTCGTGTTCTCCGTCGTCGGGGTCGCGATGCCAGATGGACGGGTCGTCCGGGTCCTTCACGAAGCAGAGGTCGGCGACCCGGTCGATCAACGGGCGGTCGAGGACCATCGGGAGACCGTCGTAGCTGCAGATACTGACCGCCAGCTCGCAGAAGTCGATGGCGACATAGGGTCGAAGCTCACCCAGATGCTCCCTCGTCACGATGTTGAGATACTTGGCCGAGTCGGCGTTGACCTTGATTTCGTGGCGATCGGCGGCCCGAACCAGGATCCAGTTGAAGGCGGTGTCGGTGCACGGGCCGACAAAGACCTTGTGTCGAAGACGGCGCAGGAAGGCGTCGTCGCCGAGTGCGTTGGGTTCGAGGTTGGTCGAGACCACCAGCTTCAGCTCGAAGGGCACCGTGAACTTGGTTCCGGAGTTCGGTTTGAGGAAGTCAACGCCCCGTGACAGCGGGATGATCCACCGATTGAGGATCTCCTCGGGCGAGGTGGTCTGGCGGCCGAAGTCGTCGACGACGAGGATGCCGTTGTTGGCCAACATCTGAATCGGAGCGGAGCTGAGCCCCGAGATCGGGTCGTAGCGGAGATCCATCATCTCCAGGTTCAGCTCGCCACCGACCATGATCAGCGGCCGCTCACACAGCACATACCGGGGATCGAGGCCGGCGGGCTGTTCGGGCACCGCCCGGTGAATGGCCGGGTCGAAGACGGAGATGAGCTGACCGTCGACGGCCGTGAACTTCGGGATCAGCACGAGGTCGTTGTAGAAGCGGCACATCCGCTCGGCCAGGCTGGTCTTGCCGGTACCGGGAGGGCCGTAGATGAAGATGGCCCCGCCGCTGACGAACGCCGGGCCCAACTGATCGAGGATGTTGTCCTCGACCACCATGTCCGCGAACGCCTTCTTGACCAGAACACGATCGAGGTGGACGTCGCTCTGCTGGAGCTTGACGATGGCCTGGTAGTCCTCGATCGGGATCGGCATGCTGGCCACATGCTGAGCGGTCTTCATGCGCTCGGCCGTGGTGCGGAACCCGAGCTCGGTCAGGGTGATGCGATAGTCGCGACCGTCGAGACCCTGGTATTCGAGCAGTGCCTTTTCCCGGAGCGATGTGGCGATCTCGTTGGCCACGGCATGGGAGATGCCGAGCGCGTGCGACGCCTTGCCGACCGTGGTCGTCCGCTCGGCGAGCACGCGCCGGCAGAACAGGTCTTCGGCCAACCCGGGCGAGATTCCAAGGTCGCGGAGTTTGGCCGGCGGCTGCAGTTTCGTCAGTGCTTCTGGTCCTAGGCCCATGGTGGACCTATCGGCCGCAGCCCGGGTGTTCCTGACTACTTTGTCGCCACTCGTTTGCGGAGTGGGCTCGAACGAAGGGCGAATCGACGGTGAGGAACCGCCAGTGGGTCCCCTCAGCCTGTGTTGGGGGCCAAACGTTGCTTGGTGTCCCGCGCTTTTCGGAGCTGTTCGGCGAGGATCTGCTCGGTCGCCGGGTCGGATGGTCCGCTTCGACGGTGAAAGAGCGCCAGGCGGGCCAGTGCGGAGTGGATCTCGTCGAAACCGCGGCGACGGCTGCGGGGCAGGCTCCGTCTGGCCGTCAGGACCGATTTCCAGTTTTTGAACACCGCCACCTCATGGCTCGACATGCCGTATCGCTGAGCCAGGAAGGGCACCAGTTCGGCGAATCGTCGCTGATCGTTCCGGCGGATCCGGGCCACGGTCACGGCGGCCGCCACGAACAGGGCAAAGAAGCCGGCGGCGGCCACCAGGAGCACCAACTCGTCGCCGGTGTCACCGGCATAGGTCAGCGTGCCGTTCCACGCCGCGTGGCTGGCAACGGCGAGACCGTAGCCCCACATGGCGTTGACCGGCACCGACTGCTGGTGGACGACCGCCAAACCGATGGCCATGCCGATCCACGCCGTGAACAGGGGATGGGCGAACGGGGTCAGCAGGGCTCGGATGATGAACACCTCACGCCACATGCCGGTCTCCACGGCGGTGGTGAAATAGAGGAAGTCCTCCACGACGGCGAAACCGAGGGCCACCCAGCCGGCATAGACGATGCCGTCGCTGACGCCGTCGATTTCCCGCCGGCGGAGGGCCCAGTAGACACCGAGGCCCTTGGTGAACTCCTCGATCAGCGGCGCCGACGCCACCGCCGCCCATGCCTCACCGAAGCCGAAGGCCACCACCGAATTGACGACACCTGACACGAACCCGGCGACGGTCGCACCCCACAGAACGGCGTGAAGGCGGGATCGAAACGGTTCCGGTTCGACCCGATCGAGCCAGGCCAAAGCCGGCAGGACGACCGCCAGCGGCACCAACCCGAGCGCCATGCCGAGCAGGGCGGCCTCGGTCTGGACCACGAGGAGGCCGACCAGTGAGAGGACGGTGGCGATTCCGAAGACCGCAACGGGCCAGCTCAGCCAACCGCCGAGCTTCGGACGGTGGTCTGTGGCGTGCCCCAGGTGGGCGGTCCAGCGAGTGCCGTCCCACCAGCGCCAAACACTCTGCTGCCAGGGATCCGGGTACCACCCGGCCGGCGAGGTCGACGTATGCGCTGGCGCCAGGGGTGTGCCCACCCCGACAGTCTCGCCGGAGGGCCTGCGATTCCCTACGTGCGGCAGCGGCGGCTCGATCACCGAGTCCGCCGTCGGCCGGCGATCAGTTGGGGAGGACCAGGGTCGCCGGACTGGCCATCTCACTGGCGACCGGCCAGGCGGCCGATGCGGTCACGATGAGCGGCCGCCCGTCGCCGACCCCACCGGGGAGCAGCGCCAGGGTTTCGGTATTCAGGAGAAGTCGATAGGGGGGTCGATCGACTTCCTCGACGACGACGCCGTTGACGGTGAACCGTACGGTGAAAACCTGTCCGGTGTCATCGACGGGTTGGGCTTCCAGCATCCAGCTCCCCGCTTCGGTGCCGATCGACTGGGCGGTGACACGAAGCCGTTCGTCGGCCGAGACCGCCTCGCGGACAACGGATTCGAGATCGGCGGGCTCGTCGGTTGCGACGGCCCGGCTGCTGAGGCTGCCTTGCGTCGAGTCGGCCGGGTTCTGAGTCACAACCGAAGGTGGAGCGGACGGAGGTTCGCCGAACTCACCGAGGACCACCACGCCGCCGCAAACCACAGCGACAACGGCGGTGATGACCAGCGCCCGGGGGTGGGTCACCGCTTCCAACAGCCATCGGTGGAGTCGCGACCGTTCGCCGTCTCCGTCGAGGTCGCTCACCTGTGGATCGGCGTCGGCGACGTCGGCCCGGTCGTCGGCGGTTGGTCCCTCCCACACCGTGCTCAAAACGGTGGGTTGAGGCGTGGCACGCTCGGACGGAACGTCTGCTTGCGTCGCCGACCCTTCCGATGTCGACGCCGAAAGTACGTTGTGCCTGCGGATCATGACGCCAGCATAACAACTCGTTCAAATCGAAATAATGATGGTGGGCGTGATTGGAGACGATCGAGTCCGTAGTCGTCGGACACGTTGGTTCCCTCTGGGTTGTTTCACCCGGGCCGACTCGAGCCCTCGGGCGGGCGGGAACCCGTCCGCGGTGAGGGACGGGGTCCGGCATTTCGTGGGCCGGCCGTCAAGGCGACCGGGCAATCACCCCCAAATGGTCCGGACGGGCAATTTCCCCGCTGAATCGTGCCCCGCGAGTGCTGGGGAAGGATCAGTCGGCCGTCCTCATCGAGTCTGGAGGCAGGGGTGGCATGGACGGCTGATCGGCCTCGGTCGCATCCACGCGATGCTCGTCACCCGGCAGTCGGGGAGGGGTCGGGTTCGGATCGGCGGCCTGCTGGAATTCGGGCGGGGGAAGCGGCGGCATGGACGGAGCGACATGCGGCTCGGCCGCGTCGAACAGCGCAGGACCCGGAGGCATCGGCGGCTCCAGCAGCCCGGGTGGATCAGTCGACAGTGGAGGGCCGGTGGGAGGAGGCGGCGGCAGGGGAGAGCCGATTCCTGCCGGTTCATCGATGGGAGGCGGTGGCAGGGGAGAGCCGATTCCTGCCGGTTCATCGATGGGAGGCGGCGGCATCGGTGGTGATGACGGCAACTCGATGTCGGCCACATCCGGAGGCGGAGGCGGAGGCGGAGGCGGAGGCGGAGGCGGCTCGGTCGGCGGCATCGGAGGATCCGACCGGAGCGGAGGTTCGGACGGGCCGCCTGCGACGGCGATGTCACCGGTCGGTTGGAACTCCATCGTTTGGGTGGCATCGGCCAACGTCGAGTCGGGGACGGGCCCGGAGCCGGCCGCGATCGCATCCTGATCGACGGGTTCACGGTCGGCGAGCAGGTCGCGATCCGAGCCGTCGGCACCCACGGGATCGGCGAACAACCCGGCGTCCTCATACGAACGCCTGAACGGGTCGGGCGACCACCCTGAGGTTGGCACGAACCCGTGTGTCTGCACGTGTTCGGCTTCATCGGCCGGCTCGAGTTCGGAGCCGTCGAGTTCGGTGCCGTCGAGTTCAGCGCCGACGGGTTCAGGGCCGACGGCGGCGCCGGCGGATGCCGACTCGTGATCCGCAACCTCCGGTTCGGACTCCGACAGATCGATCACCGAGGATCCGGCCGCCGACACGCCCGATGCGGAGCGAACGGCGACCGACACCGCACCAGCGGAATCAGAGCCGTAGAAGTCGAGGAGGGATCGACCGATACGCTCCGTCTGCATCTCGGTCGTGCCGTCGACATAGCCCAGAATCCGGCTCTCCGACAGCAGCCGACCGGCCGCATGGTGGGCTCGCAAGCCCTCGGCACCCATCGCCTGCATGCATGTTTCGATCGCCGGCTCGATCATTTCGGTGGCGAACTTCTTGGCATGCGCAGCGGCCAGTGCGTCAAGCCGAACGGCGTCATCGTCGTCAGCCCCGCCGTCGAGCGCGGCCTGCGACTCCTCGTGACGATCGACGGCCCGGGCCGTGAGCGCCTCGGCGGCCTCCAATCGGTTCGCGACCGCAGCGAGACTCCAGGCGAGACCCTGGTGGGCCAGAATCGGCTGCCCGAAGCTCTCCCTCGTCGATCCGTACTCGACAGCTTGACCGAGCGCGGCCCGAACCGCAGCGCAGGCGATCGCAGCCACATAGACCCGGGCACCGTTGACGCCGAGCAGGGCCTGGCGGAAGCCGGCGCCGGGTTCGACGATCATGTCGTCCTCGGTGGCCTCGTAGCCGTCGAGGGAGAAGCCGCCCGCCCCGACGGTGGAACCGGATACCAGTTGGTAGCCGTCGGTGGCGTCGAAACCGTCGCGCCGACCGTCGACGACGAAACAGGCGATACCGTCACGGCCCCGGTCCGGATCGGTCTGCACGTAGCACAGGAAGACATCGGCGATGACGGCGTTGGTGATCCACGCCTTGCGACCGTTCAACACCCAACCGCCACCGGTTCGTACTGCGCTGGTGGTGATGGCAGCGAAATCGCTCCCGGCTTCCGGCTCGGTCAGGGCGGTCGCCCCGAACCGCCGACCGGCCAGGAGATCGGGCAGGTAGGCGTCGCGGTGACGGTCGCCGCCGGTGGAGGCCAGGCGCGCAGCGACGTTCTGGGTGTTGACGAGGCTGAAGGCAAAACCGATCGACGAGCGGCTCAGAATCTCCGCCACCCGGACCTTCTCCCGAAATCCGAACCCGAGGCCGCCGAGTTCACGATCGACCTCGATGCCGGTCATTCCCAGCCGGGCCGCCTCGCGGAGGGCCGTGACGTTCGGGCCCCGATCCCTGAATTCCCAGGCGAACGCACCCGACTCGAGGGTGGTTGTCCGGAATTTCTCGGCTCGGGCCAACAGAGTCTCGGCCTGGGGCACAAAGCCAACATCGATTGATCTACTCTGCACAGTGGCTCCTCTCAACCCGCATGACCCGCTTGTAGGCCCCCACCCTAGGTCCCCGGCAATGTCGCCTCAACCCCGAAATCACTCACAGCCGGCAAATCTTCGGCACCCCCGGACAACCGGCGTCGACGCCAGGCTCCGGTAATCCACTCCGGCTCCTTCGATCCTAAGGTGGTCGGCGATGTCGGTTGCCTCGGTACTGTTCGACGTGCTCGGACCGGTTGTTCTGATCGTGGCGCTCGGTGCGCTGGCGGGTCCGCGCCTCGGCGTCGACGTGCGCTCGCTGTCCCGGCTCGCCTACTGGGTGCTCGGACCGGCGTTCATGTTCGACGTGCTGGCCGACGCCGACCTCGAACGCCGGGTGATCCTGCAACTGAGCGCCGCCGGTCTGGCCGGGATGGCCGCGGCGGCGACATTCACCTGGATCGTGCTGCGGGGGTCCGGCGCCGATGGTTCGATGGTTGCGGCCGGCGCGATGACGTCGGCCTACGGTAACGTCGGCAACGCCGGACTCGCCATTTCGGTCTTCGCCTTCGGCGACGACGTTCTCCCGGCCGCGGGAGTGTTCATGTTGGCCATCAATGCCACCGGCATGATGCTCGGTGTCGGACTCGCCCACGGCCGTCGGGGATCCGTCACCTCGGCGGTGATCAGGGCTCTGCTTGCTCCGATGACCGTGGCCAGCCTGGTCGCTCTGGCGGCGAACAGTCTCAGCCTGCTGCCTCCGCCGATCCTGACCCGATCCATCGGCCTGCTGTCGGGTGCATTGATCCCGACGATGTTGTTCACGCTGGGCTTGCAGCTGTATTCGAGCCGTCGCTTCAGGGTCCGGTTCCCGATCGCGGTCTCGACCTTTGCGAAGCTGGTCGTGGCGCCTGCTGCCGCCTCGTTCACCGCACTGGCGATCGGCCTGACCGGCGATCTCGCGGCCGTGTCGGCGGTCCAGTCCGCGATGCCTCCGGCTGTGTTCTGCATGGTGGTGGCCCTCGAGCACGACCTCGAACCCGAAGCGGTCACATCGACGGTGGCGTTCGCCACCGTCACCGCGCTGTTCACACTGCCGGTCGTCCTGCTCCTGACGCCGTCGCTGCCCTAGAACCGGATTCGGCTGCTTGGGATGCCGGAGGACCGGGCCTGCGGACGTCGAACCGACGGTCGGGACGAGTTCTCAATCGACCCTCGGCTCAGAGGGAGGAACTCACCATTGGCCAGAGAACCAGGCCGACGGCACCGAGCGCAATGCCGAGAAATGCCAGCTTTGCCACCCGGCGGACCAAACCTGACAGGACGATGAAGATTCCGAGGCCGATGAGCAGTGTCGGCCAATTGTCGACGAACCAATCCATAGGCCGATCAGCGTACCGGACGTGTTATGGGTCTTCGAGGATGATGACCTGGTCCGATCCCTGGAGCGCCAGAACCTCGCAGCCGATAATCCCTTCCGGCTCGAGCCAGGGCTCGGGCACCACGCTGCGGCGTTCACCCGGTCGTAGTTCGGGAGCGCCGGCCACCACCGTGGACCGGCCGCCCTCCTCCAGGCGCACCAGAACCCGGGCCTGGTAGTCATCGATCTCGCCGGTTCGATTCTCGAACGTGACGAGGAACGGACTCTGGCCTTCGACCGGAAGGCGGCAGCCGACCTCCACCTGGCTGCCGTCGGCGCCGACCGAGACCATGATGGTCGTGCGGGACCCGGACACCTCGGGAGGGTTCGCCTCGCCCTCCTCGTTCTCGGGGCCACGATTGACGATGGTCAGAGCGGCGACGATGGCCAGGAGCGCAACGATGATGATGGCCAGGATCAATGCCAGCTGCTTGAGCATCGGTCCGCCTCCTCCATCAGTGTCGACCGCCGGTCGTCGGCCGCCCGGGCGGCCAGTCGAGCCAACCCGATCTTAGGCCGCCACCACCTGCCGGGCGATGAAGGCGATGAGATATCCGATCGACAGGACGATGAGCGTGATGGCCGAGCTGTACTCGTGGGCCGGATCGTTGGCGTCACGATGGATCAGGATGACCACGACCTTGACCGCAACGAGCGCCAGCACACTCGGAATACCCAACCAGACCAACGTCGAGCTTTTGAACAGCGAGGGCCAGCCCGACAGAGGGCTGCTCAGCGCCGAGAAAACCAGACCCAGTCCGCCGATGATTTCGACCACGCCAACTCCGCGGTAGAGTTCGCGACCGAGTTCGAGGTGGTCCATACGACGTTGGATCCGGTTGGATCCGGTCAGATAGACGATGCCGTCGGTGATGAAGGCGATCGCCAGAACGAAACCGAGAATCCACAATGCGACAACAAAGATCAAACTCGACGATCTCCTGTTTCTGGTGGCAGGTGGTAGAAGGAGCGCGGCGGACGTCACTAACATGGTGTCGTGGCCATGGCGAACGTTAGCGGAAGTCAGCCCAGGATCCTGATGGGTCCAACCGGAGCGAACAAGGAAATCGTGCAGTTGGCACGGTCTCTGGAGAGCGACGGCTGCACCGTCCACACGTTCGATTCGATGCCGGTCGAGGTCGCGATGACCAAGTTCGACATGGCGGTTCTCGTCGTCACCGACAACGATCCGCTCTCGATCGAGAGCACCGATCACCGTATCCAGCGGATTCTGCACGCCGCCGGGTTTCTCGAGGCCCGGCTTGCTCGGGACCGGGTTTGCCTGCTCGTCGAGGACGCGGTCAACGAACTCCAGGCCCCGCCGGTCACCCAGATCCGATATCCGACGGGTGACCCGATGGGGGGCAAAGGTGAGCTGGTCAAGTTCATTCAGACCCAGTACCCCCGGGTTCATCGCGACCTGCACCGCCAGGTGCCCATCCGGGAGCAGGCGCAATCCGACGAGCTGCGGATGCCGTGGGCGATGCTGATCGCCGTCGCCTTGGCCGCCCTGATTCCGATCGTGCTCCTTGCTCGCAGCCTCGGTGGCGGTGACGACACCGAGACGCTGGCCGGGGTCGCCGACTCGCTCGAAACCGGGCAACTGGCCGGTCCGTCCGTCAGCGACGACTCGGCCGCCGGCGCATCCGGCTCAACGGACGCCGAAACCGCCGACGGGCTGGATGTCGGCGCGGGATCCGATTCCACCGGAGCGGGCGACGACGGAGCCCAATTGGGTGGGAGCGAGGGTTCGTCAGCCGGTAGTGACGGCGGTTCGGCCGCTGATCAGGCGACCGGCGCATCGGGTGACGGCGCCGGATCCGATGGCGACTCCAACGGGACCGGTCAATCGACTTCCGGTGACGGCGACCAATCGTCGACTCCACCGACCCTCTCGCGAACCGATTCCGGAGATTCGGCGACCCAATCGCCGTCGGGCACGGTGCGTCTCCCGGCGGTTTGCACGGTTGACGTTCGCAAGAGTTTCGTCCTGCGCGACGCCTACGTCTGCGACAACGGGGGCGTACTGGTGGCGGAGGGCTTTGAGGGTCCCTGGCACAACGAGATCTCCGAGGTGGCACTCACCACCGGCGTCACCGGGACGTTGGTCTACGAGGTCGGCGGTGAGCTACCGCTGCAGGGCGGCAACGTGGTGCTCGACCAGACCAGCGCCCGGTACGGTGTGAACACGATCACGATCATCTTCAGCGCCGAAGGCCAGCACCTACACCTGTATCAACGGCCGGAGCGAGGCGGGAGATCGGCCACGATGACCTTCAGTCTGGGCTGAGCCCGTCCCAACCCGGCGAACCTCAGGAGACAGAGAGCAGGAATGCGCCTTCCCGGACCTCTTGTCGATGCCGACTGGCTGGCGGCCAACATCACCTCGGTCGAGATCGCCGACGTGCGATGGTCGATCCCGACGGGTCCCAAGTTCGATTCCTTCGATGAAGGTCACCTGCCGGGGGCGGTCTTCGTCGATCTCGATGCCGACCTGTCCGACCCGCCGGGACCGCGGGGCAGGCATCCGCTCCCACCCGTCGACCGGTTCCGCCGGACCATCAGCGCACTCGGGCTCGGACGCCGACCGACGATCTGCTACGACGACAGCTCGGGGGCCACGGCCGCGCGGCTGTGGTGGATGCTCGACGCCATCGGTCATCCGGTCGCCGTGCTCGACGGCGGGCTCGCCACGTGGACCGGCCCGATCGAAGCCGGCACCGGTACGTTCTTTGAACGTCCCACCTCGGACCCGGCGACGATCGGCGACCCGAGCGTGGACGATTGGCCTCGGCAGCGCGTGATCGAGGTCGAGGAGATCAGCGAGCACGTCGGCGGCGGCTCCGCGCTGCTCGACGCCCGCAGCGCCGAACGATTCCGAGGTGAACCGAATCCGGTCGACCCGGTCGCCGGACACATTCCCGGAGGGCGGTCGAGGCCATGGACCGACAACATCGACGAGGGCGGTATCTTCCGAACCCCGGATCAACTTCGGCGCGAGCTGACCGCTCTCGGCTTGGACGGCCGGCGGGAGTGGCTCGCCAGCTGTGGATCGGGCGTCACCGCCTGCCACAACCTGCTCGCCGCTCGAATCGCCGGACTTGGCGACGGCAGACTCTACGCCGGGTCGTGGTCGGAGTGGATCAGCGACCCGTCGCGACCGGTGGAGGTCGGGGCGGCGCCCGCTGTCACACCGCCCGATAACGGCGGGGTGGCGTGAGCAGGAAACCGGCTTCGATCAGCGCTCGGCCCTCGAGAGGCAGCCGGATACCGGAACCGTCGGTGAACACGATCTGGTGATCGAGCGACGACAAGTCGATCGAGACGATCTCCGCCCGTGAGTAGACCCTCGACCGCCGACCCCTGCGGATGATCAGTTGATCACCGTCGAGGACGACGGCCCGCTGCCCGGCTCGCCACAGCCACCACAGGCCGGCGACGGCCATGACAGCCCCGAGGACCATCGAGAAAACGGCGGGACCGGCGTCGAGCACCAGTGCCTTGATCACGAAGTACACGACGAGGATGGCGCACGCCACGGAGAAGAACGGCGTTGAGCGCGACCGGATCACCACCGGAGCCGCTGTCACCAGCTCACCTCCTCCGCCGCGATCGACACCGGGTCAGGCCGCTCGGGGTTCTGTGGCCAACCGAAGCAACTCGTCGACGGCCTGATCGCCCCTCGACTCGAAGAGCGAACCGAACCGTTCCTTCAATCCACGGCGGAGCAATGTCTGGGCAGCAGGCGACATCCCGACGGCTGCTCCGTGTATGGCATCGGCCAAGGCAAGGTACAGCGCGGCATCGTCGTTGATGGCAACGACGTTGGGCGCTCCACGAACGCTTCGAGGTGGTGACGAGACGATTCTCGACATGCTCCTAGTATGAGCCTCGGCAGTGACACTTTCGTGGATCCCGCCCTGGTCGACGATGGCAATCGACCCTACACTTGCCGGGTTCGCTGCTCGGAGATCCGCCTATCAGACCTCACGGGGCACCAATCATGTTGAATCAGCCCATCCGTCATCTCGGCGAACAGCTCGCCACCGGCGTCACAACCTCCCGGGCGTTGATCGAGGATGCGCTCGAGGCAATCGAAGACCCGGCGGGGGAGGGGAGCAGAGCGTTCATCGCGGTAGCCGCCGAGCGAGCCCGTGCCGAGGCCGATGCCTGGGACTCGTTGCGAGCAGCCGGGGGATGGGCGCCGGTGTTCGGCGGGATTCCCATCGCCGTCAAGGACCTGGCCGATGTAGCCGGCGAGGTGACGACCGCAGGATCGACCGCCCTGGCCGCGGAAGCTCCGGCATCCAGCGACTCCCCGGCCGTTGCTCGCCTTCGAGCGGCGGGCTTCGTCGTCATCGGCCGAACCAACATGACCGAGTTTGCGTTCTCAGGCCTCGGACTGAATCCGCACCACGGAACGCCGGCCAGTCCGTGGGACCGCTCGACCCGGCGGATCCCCGGTGGTTCGTCGTCGGGCTCGGCCGTCGCAGTCGCCGACGGGATGGTCGCTGCCGCCCTCGGTACCGACACCGGCGGTTCGTGCCGCATTCCGGCGGCGTTCTGCAACATCGTCGGGTACAAGCCGACCGCCCGCCGAGTTCCGCTCGACGGGATCGTGCCGCTGGCACCGTCGCTGGACTCGGTCGGTCCGCTGGCCAACTCCGTCGACTGCGTGGGAATCGTCGACTCGGTCCTGGCTGGAAACACGGTCGGGACCACAGTTGCCGCATCGCCGGGCGAGGGCCCGACGCCATCGGCGATCCGACTCGGCGTGGTGACCGACTTTCTCATGGAGGATCTCGATGAGACCGTCGCCGCCCGCTTCGAGGTCGCGGTATCGACCCTGTCGAAGGCCGGTGTCTCGATCGCCGAGACCACCTTCCCCGAATTGAACGAGCTCGGCCACATCAATCGCGACGGTGGACTGGCGCCGGCCGAGGCGTTGGAGTGGCATCGGCGTCTGATAGTCGAGCGCGGTGATCAGTATGACCAGCGCGTCCGACGCAGGATCGAAGGCGGTGGTCGGGCCTCGGCCGTCTACTACATCGAGGTCGTGAATCATCGTCGTCGCCTCATCGATCGGTTTGCCGACGTGGCCGAGGGCTTCGACGCCCTCATCGCACCAACAGTCGCCATTCCGCCGCCGCCGATCGCCAGCTTCCCACCCGATGGCGACCCGTCCGATCCGGACGATCGCTACTACGGCACGACCAACCTGAAAGCGCTGCGCAACACGTCGGTCGGCAACTTCCTCGATGCCTGCGCCATCAGCCTCCCGATGTGCGGACCCGAGCAGCGGGCCACGGCGCCCGCCGTCGGGTTCATGCTGATGGCACCCGCGATGTCGGACGGTCGGCTCCTCCGGACCGCAGGGGCAGTTGAGGAGACTCTTCGGAACCTCGGCTGAGACGGTCGGACTCCGCGCCTCGACGCAAACGGGGGCTCGTACCCGTTGGGCTACTGCAGGGTTCCGATGTCGTCGTCGGAGATCCCGAGCGCCTCCCAGGCCGGCTGGAGCGCAACCCGGATCTCGTCCGGTCCGCCGTTCGAGCCCGGTTCGGCGTCGAGATCGAATACGGCGTTGACGGCTTCCACGTCGGCTCCCCGATCCGCAACCAGGGCCTCGACCACCCCGAAGAACGCCAGTCCCTCGACCCGATGTTCCGCAGCCGCATCGAGGTCGTCGTTCTCGACATCCTGGCCGACAAGCGTGGCATACCGGATCGCAGCCTGGCTGTAGGTGATGACGAGGTTTCGGATGACCTCGTCGGCCGCATCCGAGGCGGCCCGGGCGTCGCCGGCGATCAGCGCGTCGCGGCCGTCGTTCATCGCCTCGGTGATGGCCGCATTGGCCTGGGCCACGCCGTCATCGGAAACGGTTCCGAAGTTCTCGGCCCGGCTGTTGGCCGTGGCAAAGGGGGCGCAATCCGGGGCGGCCCCGTGGTAGAACGCCCACGCCTCGTCCCAGTTGTGGGGTGCACCCTCGGCCGGGTCGATGTCACCAGCCCCGACCTTCTCCAGCGCGCTGTTGAGCTCGTGGATCGCCCAGGCCACCAGGATCTGGTTCTGCGCACCCTTCTCGACCGCCTGCGCCCGCACATCATCGGAAGCACCGGCGAACCGACCGGTCGCGCCGAGCGCCTCGGTCATCCAGTCGTCGAGAGGCGTGGCGGTTCCGTAGTAGTCGTCGAGCCCGTGCAGGCGATCGTCGGCGGTGGCGAAGCCGGCGAGCGTGCGGACGCTGCCGTCGTCGTTGATCGAGTACTCACCGTCGGAATAGAGCTCGGCGGCGGCCTCGAAGTTCGGCGTGTCGGCATCGAGATGCTCCTTGATCCCACACACGTCGAGCGTGACCTGCCGGTGGGCCGTCACGTCGGATGCGTAGGTGTAGCCGCCCTCGGCGTCGACCGCTTCACCGGCGGCTGCCTCGGATTCGGTCGAACCCTCGGCCGGCGCGCTGGAGCTGGCGCTCGAACTCGCCCCGCCGTCGGTCTCGGCGGTCGAGCCCGAGCCGGCGCTCGACGCCGACCCGTCCGATGCACTTGCTTCCTCGTCGGCGAGGTTTCGGACCGTGGCGCCGTCGTCGCCGCCACAGCCCGTAATCAGCAGGCAGGCGACGAGAGCGGCACCGAGCCCACGGATCCAGCGTCGGTTGTCCATGATGGGAGCTCCTCCTGAGAAGCAATCGGGTCTCGACCCGGGTTGAGTTGGCGCCAGACCGTTGGCACGACCTGTCGGAGATAGGGGCCGAGGCGGACGAAGGACCGTCCTGACCGGCGGAACGAGTAGGTGATGCCGACCTCGTGGTAGTCGAAGCCCTTGGCCAGCAGATCGATCGTGAGCACCTGGGCATAGTTGTAGTCGTGGGCTATCTCGACGGCGCCAAGAGCGTCGGCCGACAGCGCCCGGTAGCCCGACTGACCGTCGGTCACGGGAGCACCGGTTATGAACCGGACCCAGCGGGTCAGCAGACGGTTGCCGAGCCGGCGGTGGGGAAACATCCGGCCGATGTCACCGTCGAACCGGCTGCCGACGACGTAATGTGCCTCGCCGGCGAGGATCGGGCCGACGACAGTCCCCAGCTCGGCCGGATCGTATTCCCCGTCGGCGTCGCAGAACACCCCTGCCACCGCACCGACCCGGCGACAGTGCTCGATGCCGGTGCGGACCGCGGCACCGAGCCCCCGGTTGGTCGAAAGCGTGATCACGGTGGCGCCGGCGGTGCGTGCGGCCGCAGCCGTGCCATCGGAACTTCCGTCGTCGACCACCACCACCTCGACCGGGTGGTCTCCCAAACGTGCCGGGGCCCGAGCCACCACGGCGCCCACCGTTGGTTCCTCGTTGTGAGCAGGGAGAAACATGACGATCGGACCGGGTTCCGGAACTTGGCCCGGGCGACGGACCCGAGGCCGGACCATTCGGAGCCGGCCGAGAACGGACGGCTCGGGCCAGACCGCGGCGACCGCTCCGGCGACGAGGCTGTAGACGGTCTTGACGGCGTGTACGGCCATCGCCACGGCCAGCGCCGTCGAGGCGGGGACCCCGAGAGTCACCAGCGCTGCTGTCGCCGCTGCTTCGTAGGTCCCGATGCCACCCGGGGTGACGGCGACGATCTGGACGGATACGGCGGCCGCCAGCACGGCGATCGCTCCCTGCGGCCCGAGGTCGATCTCGAACCACCGGGCGACGCGCCAGACGACGATCGCCTCGGCGGCCCACGCCAGGAAGACCAGTGAGAGAGTGGCCAGATCGGGGATGCGGACGACGGTCGGTCGGCCACCGCATCGGGACTTGAGGCGGACGAGAAACCCCACCCCGAGCAAACCGATGGCGGCGACGGCGCCCACAACCAGGACACCGGTCGGACGCAGCACGCCGGCGAGAAGCGACGGCAACGTGATCGCACCCAGAACCAGCAGGCTGAGAACGTCGGCCGATCGCAGCACCAGGGTGGTGGCGGTGGCCTCCGCCACTCCGATGTCGGTCCGCCGCGCGACCGAGGAGACCCGAAGCGGCTCACCGAGACGGAAGGGAAGCACGTGGTTGCCGGCCAGCGCCAGATGAATGGCCGCCAGCGCGTGGCCGAACGACAGCCGATCGAGCAACCGGCACCAGGCGACGGCCCGCATGGAGAATGCGGCGACGAGCGCGGCGATGATGATCATCAGGCCACCGGGATCGGCCACAGCCCGGCTCGTGGCCCCGAGCAGGGCGTCGCCGTCGACGGCCCGAACGAGCAGGAATCCGGCGACGGCAACGACGCTCACCGACAGCGCGACCAGAATGGGGGTTGAACGGGAGCGGGCCCAGCCTCGGACCAACCGGCTCTGAATCAGAGGGTGGGGATTCCGGTTTCGTGGGGAAAAAGCCCGCTGCACAACCACAGAGGTTAAACATGCTTTACAGGGTGTTACAACCTCTCCTGACACGATATCGTCTCCGTTGTGCCCACAACCGGAGCAGGCCGGCTTCTCGGCTCCCTAGCGCTTCTCGTCGCCCTTGCCGCGATCACCGCATCGTGTTCGGGCGGAGGCGAGGAGGATGTCGTTCGCATCTACACGGGGCGTCACTACGATCTGGAGACGGCGTTCGTCCAGTTCGGCGAGGAAACGGGAATCTCGGTCGAGTTCCTGCCCGGCAGCGATGCCGAATTACGGGAGCGGATCGCCGCCGAGGGTGAGGAGACCCAGGCTGACATCTACCTCACGGTCGATGCCGGCAACCTCGCCATCGCCACCGAGCAGGGGATTTTCGCGCCGATCGATTCCCCGGAACTCGAGGCGGCGATTCCCGAGAGCCTTCGCGACCCGGATGGCAACTGGTTCGGGCTCACCGTTCGGGCCCGAACGCTCGTCTACCACCCCGACCGGGTCTCGGCGGGGGCGATGCCGACGACCTATGCCGATCTTGCGGAGCCTGAGTGGGCGGGCCGGGTCTGTCTTCGCGATTCGTCGAACGTCTACACCCAGTCGCTGGTGGCCAGCCTGATCGCCCATCACGGCGAGGAGGAGGCGTTGCGTATCGTGTCGGGCTGGGCCGACAACGCGGAGATCCTCAACAACGACATCCTGATCCTCGAGTCGATCGCCGATGGACTGTGCGACGTCGGGATCACGAACCACTACTACCTGGCCCGGCTTCTGGAAGACGACCCTGACTTCCCGGTGAAACTCGCCTGGGCCGACCAGGACGGATTCGGCGTTCACGTCAACATCTCCGGCGGCGGGGTGACCCGCTACGCCGATGATCCCGAGCTCGCCGTCCAGCTGCTCGAGTGGTTGGCCACCGACGGCCAGAGCGCCTTCGTGAACGGCAATCACGAGTATCCGGCCAACCCGTCGGTCGAACCGGAGCCGCTGATCGCGTCCGAGTTCGGAACCGACTTCGCCCGCGACGAACTGCCCGCTTCGGTCTTCGGCGGCCTCAATGCCGACGCCGTCAGGCTGATGGACGAGGCCGGGTACCGGTAAGCGATGACGAGTGTCATCGTCGACGATCGCCCGGACTGTGACGGACCGCCCGATCCGGCCGGCTCCTCGGAGCAGAACCGACGTCGGGTCGAACTCGACCTCGGTGACCGGCTGGCCGTGCTGGCCTGGCCCGGAGCGGCCTGGCTGGCCGCTCTGCTCGTGGTTGCACCGGTCGCCTTCCTCGCCACCAGCATCCTTTCGCCACGGGGCGACGTCTGGCGGCAACAGTGGGAGACCCGGTTGCCGGGCGAGCTGGTCCAGACGGTCGTGCTGCTGGCCGGGGTTTCGATCGGAACTCTCGTCCTGGGGGTCGGCTTCGCCTGGCTGACCTCGGCCTACCGCTTCCCCGGATCGCGGCTCTTCGGCTGGCTGCTGATTTCGCCGCTGGCCATGCCCAGCTACGTGCTCGGCTTCGTGACGCTTTCGGTGATCGGTTTCACCGGGCCCCTCCAGGGATGGTGGCGTGCCCAGTTCGGGGCCGACGCCTGGTTCCCCGACGTGCGATCGATGGGCGGCGCAATCGCCGTGTTCAGCCTGGTGCTGTACCCGTATGTGTTTCTCCTGGCCCGAGCCGCACTGCGGGATCAGGCCGGGGCCGCCTTCGAGGCCGCCCGAACCCTGGGGGCGGGTCCGCTCGAGGCCGCCCGTCGAGTGGTGCTGCCGCAGCTTCGCCCGGCAATCGCAGCCGGTGTCGCCGTCGTGATGATGGAGACCCTCACCGACTTCGCCACCGTCCAGTACTTCGATGTGGACACCGTGTCCGTCGGCGTGTTCCGGATCTGGCGGGGCACCTTCGATCGCGATGCGGCCAGTGAAATCGCCACCCTGGTCCTGGCCTTCGCCCTGGCGGTCATCGGCATCGAGCGGTTGCTTCGGGGTCGGGCCCGGTTCGGCGAGGCGGCCGGACGGGCCTCGGGCATCGTGCCCCGCCCGCTGTCGGGCATGAGGGCCGGCGTGGCGACCGGACTCTGCACCGTCGTGTTCGCGCTCTCGTTCCTCCTGCCGTCGATCCAGCTGGTCGTGTGGGCAGTCGAACGGGCCAGGTCCGACAACGGCACCCCGGTGACCGAGCGCTTCGGTGACTTCCTCTACCACTCACTCCTGCTGGCCACGATCTGCGCGGTGATCTGTGCCGTCGTGGCCATGGTGGTCACCAACGCCTCCCGCTTCGGCCACCGACGTTCGACCGGCCTGGCCGCCCGCCTCACCGCCGTCGGCTACGCCGTGCCCGGCCCGGTCGTCGCCATCGGCGTACTGCTCGCTCTCGTCGCGCTCGACGACGCCCTGGAGCGGATCGGGCTGGGGCTGCCGGGCGTCGCCGCCACCGGATCGTTCCTCGGCCTGGTCTACGCCTACTCCGTCCGATTCATGGCCCCGGCGTTGAACGCCGCCGAGGCCGGTTTGGATCAGGTGTCGGTCGACATGACGGCCTCGGCCCGGACGCTCGGCCATCGACCGTCGAGCATCATGGCCCGCATACACTTCCCTCTTTCCCGGACCAGTCTGGCCACCGCGCTCGTCCTGGTGACCATCGATGCGCTGAAGGAGCTCCCGATTGTTCTGCTGCTACGCCCGTTCGGCTTCGACACCCTGTCGGTCTGGACGTTCAACCTGGCCTCGGAGTCACGCTTCGAGCAGGCGGCCCTGCCGGCGCTGACGATCGTGGTGTTCGCCCTCATTCCGGTGGCGGTCCTGTCGCTCAGCCTCAATGCCCGATCCGATGCGGCCGCGGCCGCCGAACGGGCCACGGCGCCCGCCGGGGAGGGTCTGCTATGAGTGGTGCGACAAACGGAGCACCGGCTCTCGTGGTCGACGGTGCGGTCAAACGCTACGACTCGACGACGGCGATCGACCGGATCTCACTCGAGCTGACGAATCCAGACATCCTGGCTCTGGTGGGGCCAAGCGGCTGCGGAAAGTCGACCCTGCTTCGCTCGATCGCCGGTCTTGCCCATCTCGACGAGGGATCGATCCGGATCAACGGCGTGCTGGTCGACGACTCGAGGCATCGGGTACCACCGGAGAAACGTGGGATCGGTCTCGTGTTCCAGGAGCACACGCTGTTTCCCCATCTGTCGGTGATCGACAACGTGATGTTCGGTATCCGCGACGTCGGCCGGAAGGCTGCCAGACAACGCGCGTCGGAGGCACTGGAGGTCGTCGAGTTGGCCGGCTTCCACGATCGGTATCCCCACGAGTTGTCGGGCGGCGAGCGTCAGCGGGTGGCGCTGGCCCGAGCCCTGGCCCCCCGTCCGGCGTTGATGCTGTTCGACGAGCCGTTCGCCAGCCTCGATCCGAATCTCCGGACCCAGTTGCGTCGCGACGTGATCGGGGCGTTGCGGGCGACCGGAACGCCCGCGGTTTTCGTCACCCACGATCAAGACGAGGCTCTCGCCGTCGGTGACCAGCTGGCGGTGATGCGAGCGGGCCGGATCGAACAGACGGGCCCACCCCCGAACGTGTTCCACGAGCCGGCCAACCGGTTCGTCGCCGCCTACCTGGGTGAGGCGTCGTTCCTGCCGATCAGCGATGGGGGAGCGGGGCCGGTTACAGCACTTGGTCCGGTTGCGGTCGAATCCGACGGCGTCGAGGCCGATGTGGCCATGGTTCGACCCGACGACGTGAGGTTCGTTCCTGATCCCGACGGTGATGCCGTGATTTCCGCCATCGAGTTCCGGGGGGTCACCTGGAGTTGCTCGATCATGCTGGCCGACGGAACCACGGTGGTTTCGAACCGATCCCACGTCGACCCGGTGGCCGTTGGTGCCCGGGGCCGGGTGGAGATGATGCCCGGACACCCCCAGATCCCGATTCCCGCCGACCGGTGACCACGCTGCGCCTCGACGACGGCCATCGAGGTGACACGATCCGCCGTCAGGTCGATGTGCTCGTCGTCGGCGGCGGTCCGTGCGGCCTGACCGCGGCCCTGGCCGCGGCCCGGCGGGGGCTGTCGGTCGAACTGGTGGAAGCGGCTCCGTCGCTCGGAGGTATGGCTGCCTCGTTCACGGTGGCCGGTCAGCGTGTCGATCTCGGAAGCCACCGTCTTCATCCTTCGGCCCCGCCTGGCGTTCTCGAGCTGCTGAACGGTCTGCTGGGATCGGATCTCCAGGCCCGGGAGCGCAACGGTCGCCTGAGGCTGCGGGATCGCTGGGTCCGGTTTCCACTCCGGCCGGGCGACATGGCCCGCAACTTGCCGCCTGCGTTCGTCATCGGCGCGGCGACCGACGCCCTCATCGGACCGTTTCGTCGAGCCACCGACGATTCCTACGCCGAGTTCGTTCGAGCCGGGCTGGGGTCATCAACGCTGACCGAGTTCCACGGGCCGATGGCGACCAAACTCTGGGGTCTGCCTCCGGAGCGGCTCAGTGCCGAACTGGCCCGCAAGCGGATCTCCCAGCGCACACCGACCCGGATCCTGGCCCGCGTCGCGTCGACAACCCGCAACCGGGGGGCCACCTTCCTGTATCCCCGGCACGGCTACGGCCAGATCACCGAGCGCCTGGCCGAGGCGGCCACCGAACACGGTGCCCGCCTCCGCACCGGCTGCTCGGTCGTGTCACTGGCCGGCGACGCGCATCGTCCGACGGCAACCCTCTCCGGCGGGGAGGCCGTGACCGCGGGACGGGTGCTGTGGACCGCCCCGGCCGACACACTTCGGAACCCGCTGGGCCTGGAACCCGTGCCGACACCACCCATGCGAGGGATGGTGCTCGTCTACGTGGGCATCGACCAGTCACGCTATACACCGTTCGACGCCCACTACGTGCCGACACCGGGGATTGCCTTCTCCCGGTTCTCCGAACCCAAGAACTACCGCAACGGACCCGATCCGGCCGATCGGAGCGTGCTGTGCTTCGAGATTCCGTGCTCGTTCGGCGACGAGATCTGGTCGGGTGCTGACGACGGACTGGTCGGCCTCGCGCTCGACGGCCTCGCCCGGCTCGGACTGCCGACGGTTCGGACCGTCGAGACGGCGGTTCGCCGCCTCCGGTCCGTGTACCCGGTCCTGACCCTCGACGACGCCGAGCCGGGCGAGCACCCCGGCAGCAGGACAATCCGCCCCGGATCGGAAGCCGTTCCCGGCGTCACCGTGTTGGGTCGTCAGGGCCTCGCCGTCGCCGACAACCTCCATCATGTGATCGACATGGCCCTGAGCGCCGTCGACTGCCTCGATGAGGATGTGCAGTGGCGCGACGACGTGTGGCTCGGGCACCGGCGGCGGTTCGAGCACTTCGTGGTCGAGGACTGACGTGACGGCACCGATTCCGGGGCGCTGGTTGGCTGCAATCGGTGCGATCGTGACGCTGATCGCCCTGCCGGCGATCGGGGCCCGGGCCACCTACGGGGCCCGAACGACGGCCGACGAACCGCAGTACCTTCTGTCGGCGTCGTCGCTGGTCGCCGACGGCGATCTCGACATCGGCAATCAGTTGGAGGCACGGTCCTACCTGCCGTATCACGAGATCACGGTGGACACCCAGACCCGGGCGCTCGACGAGTCGGGTCGGCGGGTCAGCCCCCATGATCCGCTTCTGCCGGTCCTCCTCGCGGCTCCGATGGCGATCGGGGGTTGGGTCGGAGCAAAGGGTGCTCTGGCCGTGGTGGCCGGGCTGACCGCGGCGCTGACGGCTTGGACCGCCAATCGTCGGTTCGCCGTCGATCGCGTCGCCGCACTGGTCGCGGTCACCGGCTGCTTTGCCGGGATCCCGCTGGCCGCCTACGGCACGCAGGTGTATCCGGAGGTCCCGGCCGCCCTGCTGGTCGTCGTGGCCGTAACCGCCTTGACCGGTGACGGTGATCAACGGCCGCTGTCAACGACGGTGATCGCGCTGGCTGCGATCATCGGCCTTCCGTGGCTGGCGGTCAAATACGTGCCGGTTGCGGCGGTCCTTGGGTTGGCGCTGCTCGGCCGGAGTCGCCGACATCCCAAACTGATCGTCGGGATTCTCGGCGTGGCCGCCGCGGCCGGCGTGATCTATCTGAGGGCCCACCAGGTGATCTACGGAGGCTGGACGGTGTACGCAAGCGGCGATCACTTCGAGTCGACGGGGGAGTTCTCCGTGGTCGGCACCGAGGTGAACGTCCTCGGCCGTAACCGTCGCCTCATCGGGCTTCTCGTCGACCGGCGGTTCGGGATCGGCGTGTGGTCGCCGATCTGGTTCCTGCTGGCGCCGGCCGTCGTCGGCGCCCTGCGGGCGAGGCGGCGATCCTCGCGACCGGATCGCGCTCCGCTGTGGTTGGGTGCCGCCGTGGTCGGCGTCGGTTGGCTCACGGCAACCTTTGTCGCCCTGACCATGCACGGCTGGTGGGTCCCGGGTCGTCAGCTCGTCGTGGTCCTGCCGATCGCCGCCCTGTTCATCGCTCGATGGGCGTCGTTGAGCCGGCGACGACTCCTGGTCACGGGTTCGGTTGCGCTGATTGGAACCGCCAACTGGTTGTGGCTGGCCGTCGAGTCGAGCACCGGACGGCGCACCCTTGTCGTCGACTTCGCCGAAACCTCCGCACCCTTCTACCGGCTCCTGTCGCCGGTGTTTCCCGACGGCATCGTCGGAGGACCCACGCACGATCTTGGCCTTGTGCTCTGGGCGGTTCTGCTCGCCGGCGCCGTGTGGCGGTCAGACCGATCAGGGCAGGAACTCCCAGATCCATCGACCGATCGACCGCAGGGTTCGGAGCAGGCGCCCCGGGAACGTGTCGGAATCTTCCCGGGCCGTCAGGTGGTTCGAGATTCGAACTGACGACGGTGGAGCGTCGCGCCGACGAATTCACCGAAGTCCGCGTGGTGTTGCGGACGGTTGTCCAGACGCTGGGGGAGTGGGTGGCGTCCTCCGTGCTCGGTGAGCCCATGAGGACCGAAGCCGATCCGGAACTGCTGTTGCTGTTCGTGTCTCGTCCTGCCGACGTCAACCAGCTCCCGGAACGCCGGGTCGTAACGGAATGGCGCCTTCGCGACCACGAGCGACGAATCGTGCTGACCGTCCAGCAGAACAACGTACCGAACAGATGTTCGTGTTCAATGAGGCGGTCGAACCAACTGACAGGTGACCCCGGAGACGGTTGCCGCCATGATCAACTCGAGCGACAACCTTCGAATCGACAACCCCGGCAAGGCGGCGGCAAAGGTTTGGGTCGCCAGACGATCGTCGGAGCGACGTTTCATCCGCTGCCGCTGGCCCAACAAGAGCGATTCTCACGGTTCGAGTGGTTCCTGGCACCTCAACCAGCGACCTTGATCGACGAATCCGCTCCAACGGCTGGATTTACCGTCTTGTTTCAGACATAAGCGTCATTATGCAGCAAACCCTGGAGGCCGGCACCTCAACCCCGCCCGTCACTTGTCCGATCTCGCGGTGGTTGGCGAAAATCTCAGACACGTGACGGATCGTTCCAGCCGGCGAGGCCACACGTTCAGATCGGTGAGATCTGAACGTTCGGGTACGGGGCGGCCAGCCGACCGAGATCACGCTCGTCGCCCGTGACTACCACTCCACCGCCGGCTTCGTGCAATGGGCGTCAACAAGATCCTCGAGCTAGCCTTGGCCGCATCGAGGACACACCCAACAAGACGGGCGAAGTCTCGGTCGCCTTCCCTGACCTTGGTCAGCTCGCCGCTTGGCTCGCCGCGCATCTCGACACCTTCGACCTCGTCAGCACCCTCGCCCCCCTTGTTCTGCCATCACTGGCCGCCGCCGCTCACGGTCCGATCCTGCTCTACCTCCTCCCCCAGTGGCGGCCCGCTCCCTCCCCGCAGCCGCTATGGCCAGAACCACCGTCAATGCACTCGCCCCGGCACAACCTGGAACCTCAGCTGGTTCACCGCCCCCGACACCGACCACGCCAGCCCCTCCTAACACACCGGCCAAGAGGGGCTCGCCGGCGAACTCGAAAGCAAACTGACCAAACCCCACACACCCAACCAACCAGAGATGGAGGTCCCCGGGGACCGGCGGCGATCGCCCCCAGCGTGGGATACCGCCATTCCCGTCTGATGACGATGTTCTGTGCTAGGGCATCCCCGTGATCATGGCAATGACGTCAAGGATCTGGTGGGTGATCGTCGGACCGACGTTCCCCTCACGAGCGTTGCAGCGTTCGACGGCCACGGCGCGGAGTTGCTCCACGAGAGCCCAGCTAGTCGTTTGCAGGCCGTTCGTTGCGTCAGGGTCGATCTCAACATGACTGGGAAACACTCGTCGGGTTGAAGTGAGCGGCACGACGAACACGGTTGTCGGTCGAAATCGAAGGAAAGCGTCAGCGGTCACCACGATCCCGGGCCGGACGAAACCCGGCTCTGAACCTACTGGCACGCCGAAGTCGACCGTGACGATGTCGCCGAAGTTCACCTGCCGGTGAGGTCAGGGTTGAGCCATGCGTCCCGTTCGGAGATGTACTCGGCCCAACGTGCCGGATCGGAGCGGAGCGCCTCCTCTGCATTGGCCATGCCTTTGTAGAAATGCTCGCGCCGAAGCGCCTCCAAGGCGTCATCAAGGGTTTCCGCCATCGACGCTTCGCGTTCTTCGGCCAGCCGGCGCAAACGCTCTCGTTGCTCGATGCTCACCCGAATGGTTGTAGATGTTCGCGTCATACCAACAGTCTACACCGGCAAAAGCCCTCTCGGCGAATCCCTCCTGCCCACAGCGGGCAAACCCGTCACTCCCCTCTTTCTGGATGTTGTGTCCGACTTCGCCAACTCTAATGAGATTCTTAGAGCCGCGATCGTCTCACTAACGTGGCGAACCCCTGGCCAGGAAAGCGTCGATTCGCCACCTTTGATGAGATCGGACAACAGGTGTCGCGGGTTTGCGGCGTCCACGGATCGACGACTGGCGACACGCCAACGCCGTCCACATCGCCCGCACCGGGAGACCTACATCGCCGAGACCAACCGGATCATCGACAAGGAACGGACCCGACCTGCACCGTCTGGTCGAGCTCGAACTCCGCCGTCAACGCCAACAACACCAGGCGGCCGAGCAGCGCAGCACGGCCAAAGAACAGGCCGGATTCGTTCGCGCTCCCAGCACGACACCGGTCCGGCTCCCTCTCCCGGACCGCAAGCGGGTCTCCCCTACCCTCCCCTGCGCCAACGGCCGGACGGGGTGTGCTCCGCCTTCGAAGACGACCAGTTTGAGGCCATCCTGAAGGCCCTGGCCGCCCACCGCAACGCCGTTGAGCGCACCGCCGGGGCCGGCGCCGTGCCAGAGGTGAGTAAGGAGCGCCACCGTGACCAGGTCCTGGGCGTGGGAAGACCGACCTCCGCCTCCTGGTCGACGGTGACTGCTTCTTCTATGCCGAGGCAATGATCTGGGACGGACCGAGCTCGGTCGACGCTGCCGTCGACCAGCTGCTCGGCCGCTACCTGATCCCCGGGACCGTCACGGCGCTCTGATCTTCTTCATCCGCAACCGGGCCAACCCCAACCTCCCTGTTCCTAGCAGCCGAGTACGAGTCGCGCTGGACTCACGTTGCGGACGCGAACACGCCGAACGTTGCGCCGTCGGGGTCTCGAAGCACCGCTGCTCGGCCTGTCCCTGGGATGTCTAGAGGTGGCACGAGAACCTCACCTCCGTGCTCTTTGGTCTGAGCGGCAGCCCGATCGACATCGTCGGATTGGAAGTAGCACACCCAATGGCCCTCGGGGCCGCCTGACGGCCAGTCAGCTCGACCGGGAGCGGGTCCGGTGATCCCAGCCACGGGCCTCCTGTCGACGATCAGCAGCCTGTAGTCACGGTCAGGGTCATCGATCGCCTGAATATCGACGCCGGTGACCGCCCGGTAGAACTGCTCCGACTTGTCTGGATCGCGAGACATCAGCTCATGCCAGTTGAACCCAGTCGTCTCCATGTTTCTTTCTCCGTTGCTCGAATCGAGTATTTACGTCCGGCTCGGCATCTGGGCTGCCGCTGGTGGTGTCTGACCACAGACCCATCACTGCCTCCTGATTGTGGTGGGCGCCTTCCTTACGATGTTGGTCGGGCTGGTGAATGTCGAACAGGGCCGAAGGCCCCAACGGCGCAAGGCGGGACGTCGCGAACGCAACATGCCGCCCAGACACCCGGGACCGCTCCGTTGCGGAGCAAGGGTCGTCACACATCACTCCGCCCGAGCGAGCGATCCGGCTCCGGTAAGCGGCGGGCCGCTCGCGGTATCGGAATAAGGCGCTCCGACGCGCACTTACGAGTGAATGCGGTCGAGCCGGACGTGCCGTCGCGAGCGGAGTCGACGCCCAGATCTCTGCGACGAAGCCGTCCTCCGCCGGAGGTGGACGATCTCGTCCCCCCTCTTGAGCAGGCGGCGACGTTCAATGTCGCGACGGGGTCGCCACTCAAGCACCGGGCGCTGGGCCCCCTTCAGACGGCTCCTTGACCGAGCAGAATGCTCGGGACCGCACCCTACGGACCCACGCGCGAACGGCAGGCCGATCGTTGAGGGCGCACGTATCGTCGGGCGCGTCGGCGACGACCGTTTCCGCGCGGTTCGCCGACCGTGACGTGTCGCGATGGGCGGCGAATCGGCTCAATGAGCTGGCCGGTGCTCAAACGTGCTATTCCTGGTGCAGCACCGCGGCTTGGAGGCGACGTGATGGACAACGAATGGAGTGGAGCCCCGGCACCGTCGGTTCTCGCCATCGGCGGCCATTCCCTGCTGAACCCCCAACTCCCCCCAACCGTGGCCAACCAGTTCGCGGTGACCCGGGAGGCGGTCAAACCCATCGCTGACTTGATCCAACGGGGTGACCATCTGATTCTGACCCACGGCAACGGCCCCCAGGTCGGGTTCATGCAACTCCGGTCGGAGCTGGCCGGGGACACCCTGCCCGAGGTACCCTTGGACTCGCTGGTGGCCGACACCCAGGGGGCCATGGGCTACATGATCGAGAGCGCCCTTCGGGCCGAGCTGCGTCATCGAGGTGACCAATCCCATGTGGTCACCATCGTGACCGAGGTCGAGGTGGACCCCGACGACCCGGCGTTCCACTCCCCCAGCAAACCCATCGGTCGCTTCTACCACCCGGCCGAAGCCGAGGCACTGGCCGGAAAGCACGGTTGGCAGTTGATGGAGGATCCGAAGCGAGGCGTCCGGCGGGTTGTCCCCTCCCCCCGGCCACTCGAGATTGTGCAACTGCCCGTCATCGAACACCTGTGTCGGCTCGGCATCACCGTCGTCTGCTGTGGTGGCGGGGGCATACCGGTCAGCAAAGCCGCCGACGGGCAGATCATCGGTCACGAAGCCGTGATCGACAAGGACATCGTCAGCATGCTGCTGGCCGTCCACCTCGGGTCCCCACTGCTCATCATCACCACCAGCGTCGACTACGTGTATCGAGACTTCTACGCCGAGATCCCACAACCGCTGCCGGAACTCACCTGGGCCGAGGCCCGGTCCCTTGCGACCGACGGTCATTTCCCGGCAGGCAGCATGGGACCCAAGATCGAGGCGGCCACCGGCTACCTGGCTGCAATCGACGGCGAGGCCATCATCTGCCGGCCGGAGCACCTGGTCGATGCCGTCGACGGCCGGGCGGGCACCCATATCAGGAGGAACCCGTGACAGACTCCCCGGCCACCATCGACCTGGACCAGGCCGACCTGGACCTCATCTTCGGGCACAGCATGCTCAGCACCGAAGACTGGTCTACAGCCCAGCTGACTTCCTTGGGGCGCCTGGCCCGAACCCTGGCCGACTTCGACCGTCGACGAATCCGGACCTCGCTGCTCCCCTTTGAGCTGGCCTGGGCGGTGTTCTTCGACCAATCGACGAGGACCAAGAGCGCCTGGGCCGGGGCGGCGGCCCGGCTCGGGATGCAGCCGGTGATCGTCGACGGTTCGTCAACCCAGATCTCGCACGGGGAAACCGCCGTGGAGACCGGAGCCATGCTGGGCATGAACGCCCACGCCATGGGGATCCGCCACGACCTGATCCTGGGTGAGGGCAACACGTTCATCCGCGATGTCAAGACCGGCATCGACCGGTATCTGGCCGCCACCGGCGACAGCCGCAAGGTCCCGGTCGTCAACCTCCAGTGCGACGTCGACCATCCAACCCAGACCATGGCGGATCTGTTGTGGCTGGAGGACAATCTCGGTGATCTGTCGGAACGGAACATCACAGTCAGTTGGGCCTACTCGCCGTCCTACGCCAAGCCGTTGTCGGTTCCCCAGGGCCTCATCACGCTGCTGACCCGGTTCGGGGCCAATGTGACGCTGGCTCACCCTCCCGGCTATCGCCTGACCACCGAGACCATGGTCGCGGCCGAAGCCAATGCCGGCGGCGGCGGATCGTTCCGGGTTGTGGAGTCCATGGACGACGCGTTCATCGACGCCGACGTCGTCTACCCCAAAAGCTGGGGAGCCTACGATCTGATGGTGGAACGGGTCGACGCCAATGCCCGGGGCGACACCGCCGAGTTGGCCGCCATCGAAGCTCGGGCCCTGGAGCGAAACGCCCAGTTCACCGATTGGATCTGCGATGAACGTCGCATGGGCCTGACCAGAGATGGGGACGCCCTGTACATGCACTGCCTGCCGGCCGACATCGGCGCCGAGGTCAGTACGGGCGTCATGGAGCACCACACGGTCAATGTGGCCCGGCAGGCCAACTGGAAGATGTACGTGGTGATGGCACTGCTGGCCGGCGCCAAGGTCCCGAACCTGGCCGAGGCAATGGCGGCACTGGCGTGAACGGCGGGGCCCAGGCAAACCACCGGAGCGAGACGAGGAGACCCAAATGACCGACCGTGACGATCTTGATGCCCGGATCGCCGACCTGAGCGAACGGTACCTTGACCTTGCCGTGGCCATCCTGAAAGAGTCGATTCGCCTGCCGGCCGACTACGCGGACCGACCGACCGACAAGGGCGGTGACCCCGCGTGCGGCCTGAGCAATCACGAGCGGCCCCGGCTGGAGTTCCTGAAGCAGACCATCGTCGATGTGGGAGCGGTGCGATTCCCCGACGACGTCAGGTTCGACGACTACGGGAACCTCGTCTGGTCCGTGACCGATCCCGAGGACGGCATCCACCCCGACGACAAGATAGTCATCTACTTCGACGGCCACACCGACACCGTCAACGCGTTACGGTCGGCGTGGCGGGACAAGCTGGGCGGCATCGATGCCTACGACGGCCTCGTCGACCCCGAGGCTGTCGACCGCGAGTTCTTGCGCAGCGAGCTGGGACACCTCCCGCCCGACGATCAATGGGACCATTTGGTCTTCGGTCGGGGATCAGCCGACCAGCTGAGCGGGGTTGTCTCCCAGATCGTAGCCACCAAGATCGCCCTGGAGCTGGCGCCGGAGGGAGCACTGCGGGGGGTGATCATTCGGGCCTACGGCACGGTGTGTGAAGAGGACAATGACGGCGGCGGCCCGATGTATGTGGTGAGGGAGGTGCTTCCCGGTGCCGGTCCCGCCCGGATTCCCGACGTGGTCATCCTCACCGAGGGCACCGGCGACGCCAACAAGGGAGCGCTCGGGATCTACCGGGGTCAGCGGGGTCGGATGCAGATCGAGGTGACGGTGACCGGCCGTTCCTGCCACGGCTCGATGCCGTGGGAGGGTCTCAATCCCCTTGAACACGGAGCCGCCATCCTCGCCGAGGCCGCCCGCCGACACGACACGGGTGACGGATTCCTCGACGATCCCTTCCTGGGTCGGGGGACCCGAACCGCTTCCTGGTCCCAGCTCGACACGCCCAGCGATTGTGCCGTGCCCGACCGGTTCAGGTTCCGTTTCGACCGGAGGCTCACGGTCGGTGAGCAGCCGGCCCGGGCCCTGGGCGACATCGAGTCGCTCGATTCGGTCCAGGCCGCTCGTGACGCCGGGCTCACCGTCGACGTGTCGGTGCCGGTCTACACCGAGCCGACCTGGAACGGCTACGTGCTGGGCAACGAACAGATCTACATGGGATGGGCCACGCCGGCGGACCACCCTGCCATCGAAACCGCAGTTCGAGTCTATGAGTCGGTGGTGGCCCCCCAGGTCACGGAACGCTCGACCGGCGACGGCGGATTGCGGGCCGAGGCCCGGGTCGACCGATGGATCTTCTCCACCGACGGCGTCGGCTTCCCCATCCCCGACGATGACGACACGATCGACGTGCCGGCCGGGAAGAACTGGGTCTCCCACGACGGCTACAAGCACCCCGCGATGTTCGGATTCGGGGCCGGGATCGAACAGAACACCCACAAGATCGGCGAGTGCGTCGACAGCCGCGAGCTGCGCCTGGCCATTGCCTTCCTCGCCCGGTTCCCCAGCGCCTACGGCCAGGCCTGAGCATCACGATGCGCTCCGTGGCCCACTCGTGGCGAACAGGACCACGATCGATCGTGGTCGCACGTCATAGTGGGAGGCCTTGACCGGAGGAGCCTCGGTTGGCAACACGATGTCGTCGGGGGGCGACAGCGATGTGTCCACCACGCGGCACCAGCCCGATTCGGCCCATTCCGGAGCGTCGGGAAGCTGGAATCGGAGCGGCTCCCAGTAGGCGCTGAGGGCGAAGTACATCAATGGGTCCCCGGAGAGATTCGACGCCGAGAGGGCAAGGCTTCGGGAATGGTACGAAAGGTCCGGTGACCCGGGCGTGATGCCGTGAAGGCGAACCTGGGCCCGCTCGAGCAGTTCAGCCAGGGTGAGGTGTTGGTCGGTCGCCACCGACTCCCGCAGCGAGCGGACCGAAATCAGCAGGCGAACGAAACGGATGAGGTCGGCGTGTGATTCGACGGCGTCCCAGTCGAACCAGCTGATCTCGTTGTCCTGACAGTAGGCGTTGTTGTCTCCACCCTGGGTGCGCCGAACCTCGTCACCCATCAACAGCATCGGAGCGCCGAGCGACAGGATGGTGATGGCGAGCAGATTCCTGATCTGACGATCACGCAGGTACTCGATCGCCGGGTCGTCGGTCGGACCTTCCACACCGCAGTTCCAGCTCACGTTGTCGTTCATGCCGTCCCGATTGCCTTCGAGGTTGGCCTCGTTGTGCTTGTGGTCGTAGGAGACAAGGTCGTTGAGGGTGAACCCGTCGTGGCTGGTCACGAAGTTGATACTGCGTTCCGGCTCCCTGGGCTGCTTCGAGTACATGTCGGGGCTGCCCAGCAGGCGGTCGGCCAGGGCCCTGACCTTTCCCGGTTCGCCCCGGACGAAGGCCCGGACGTCATCGCGGAACCGACCGTTCCATTCCTTCCAGCTGTCGCCGACGAAGTTCCCGACCTGATACAGACCTGCGGCGTCCCACGCTTCGGCGATGAGCTTGGTGCCGGCCAGCACCGGGTCGGATTCGATGTCCCACAGGATCGGCGGGTTCGGCAGCGGTCGCCCCTCCTCGTCGCGGGACAGGACGGAGGCGAGGTCGAACCGAAACCCGTCCACGTGCATGTGCTCGACCCAGTAGTGCAGGCTGTCGAGGATCATGCGGCGAACCACGGGACGGTTGGCGTTGAGCGTGTTGCCCGTGCCCGAGTAGTTGGCGTACCGGCAGCCGTCGTCGAGGATGTAGTAGGTCGGGTTCTCGAGCCCCCGGAAGCTGATCGTCGGTCCCGCTTCGCCGGCTTCGGCCGTGTGGTTGTAGACCACGTCCAGGATCACCTCGATGCCAGCGCGGTGGAGGGCCTTGACCATGTCCCGGAACTCGTCCAGGACTCGCAGCGGATCGTCGACGGAGGCATAGCCGCTATGGGGGGCGAAGAACGACACCGGGGCGTACCCCCAGTAGTTGGTGAGGCCAGCGGGGGCGTCCTGGGCGTCGAACTGAAACACCGGCATCAACTCGACTGCGGTGAACCCGAGTTCTTGCAGGTAGGGGATCTTCTCGATCACGCCGGCGTAGGTTCCCCGCTTGGCCGGATCGATCCCGCTGTTGGCGTTGGCGGTGAAACCTCGGACGTGCATCTCATAGATCACGGTCTGGGTGAACGGGCGTCGGAGCGGCCCGTCGCCCTCCCAGTCGTAGGAGCTCGGGTCGGCCACCACGCTCTTGAAGGCGAATTGATCGTTCGGCCCGGACCGAACGGCCTCGGCCCGACGATACTCGCTGGGAACGGCGACCGCCCGCCCATAGGGGTCGAGCAGGGTCTTGGTGGGATCGAAACGGTGCCCCCGGGCCGGATCGAAGGAGCCGTGGGCTCGGAAGGCATAGAGCTGGCCCGGTCCCAACCCGGGGACGAAGACGTGCCAGTAGTGATAGGTCCGATGCCGGCTGGGATCGAGGCTGATCAGTTGGCGGGGCTCGGGGTCGCCTACGCCGTCGTAGAGGGCCAATTGCACGGCCTCGGCGCTTCTGGAAAAGACACTGAAGTTGACACCGTCGGGCTCGACCGACGCCCCCAGTGGACTGGGACGACCATCGTGGACCTGGATCATGGCTGTGCAGTCTTCGCTTGGATCAATGGGCCAAGGGAATCTTGGCACAGCTGCCGTTGCCGGCTCCAACCACTCCGGCCCGTCGCATCGCTGCGTTGAACAGCAAGGTCCGCCGGCAGGTCGCTTCGTACTGTGCGGTCGTGAGGTCGCCTTTCGTCGCCAGCACATCTTCTGCGGCAACCGTCCTCCGTCGCTCGGCCGCGATTATCGCGTGGTGTAGCCAGAGAGAACGCCGGTACCCGGACAGGTTCACGTTCGCTGGCATCTACCCACCAAGGGTATTCCAGGCAACGATGGGGACGAGCGCGATCACGATGATCGACGCGACCAAGGGCAGCACCAACAGCAGACCCCCGATCACCCTTGCGAGCCCCGAGGAACAAGAAGATGGGGGCGCCGAACACCGTCCCGCTCACGAACGGCACGAAGACCAACACCGAGCAGAGGACTGCGACGCGTCCTTCAACACTGGTCGGCAGAACGGAGCGGCCCCGCAACGTCCAGCGCTGAGTCTCATCCGGCCGAGAGGGCAGGGACGTGACCATCCGGCCGCCGCTGATCAGAGCCACGAGCCCAACGACCAACGAGGCCAAGCCGATGGGGAAGAGGACCGAGAGCGTCGCAACCCCAAACCGGACATCGGCCGAGACCCCGGACGAGCCGTCTGCGTTCATGATCACCAGAGCCCACTTCCCACTCTGAATCGTCCAGTCGAGGGCCTGTACGCCACTGCCACTCACCGACGCCACCCAGAAACCCTCGGTTCCCGGAGCGGCAGGATCGGTGGCGCCCTCGTTTCTGGTGTACACGACCTCCACGATCTCGTCCTGCATGGAGTCCCACTCGGTGATCTCATCGTGGACGATGCCGTCGAGGTACCCCGCAACCGCATCAGCGGGAGCGATGCCCATGAAGAGCGTGCCGGACCCCGCGGCAACACCCTCAACCCGGACATCATCGGGCGAGACGAACTCGGGCATGGTGTTCCAACGCAGCAACTCGACGTCGCTGGTGACCACCGCACGAGACGACACCTCGGTCGTCAACGGATCGGTCAAGTTGTGCTCGCGAAGAACGGGAGAATGGGCCAACGACGCGAGACCGACGTTGTAGACGAGGACCAGCCCTACCAACACCAGCCCGATCCCGAACCAGACCACCTTCGCTCTACCCGTCAACACAGCCACCTCGTCCACCACGTCGTACTCGGGAGGCTGGATGCCTCCATCTTCTTCACTCCCACGCCCACATCGCCGCCACCAGGGCCGAACGTCGGATCTTCTTCGAAAGTCCCAGGCCAACACGCTGCCCTGGCCTCGCCTTGCGGCAAACTGGCCGCCCGATGCCGGCACCAGTGCTGCGCTCATGATCACCGGCGCCGCCCCTGCCGTTTTCACTGAGCGTGGCTACCAACCAGCCAGCCGTTGCGGCGAGTTGGCCATCGTCATTTCGGCAACAGCAGATGATGACCTCGAATTCGAGCGATTGAGCCTGCTGACCGAGGTGTACGACCCCGCCACCAAGCGACGCCTCACCAGCGCCACCGATCTGACGAGAGCCCATGTCCTGGAAATCGGCGCCGGAACCGGTTCGGTCGCTCGCTGGCTCGGCGACAGTCGCCAACTCCGATGCGATTCCGGGGCACCCGCATTGTCTCATCAAGGTGGGGAAACCTGATCCGGGATGCGCTGGCTCACTGCATTCGACGAAATCGGACACGGGTCAGGCTCGAGCTGGAACGATTCGCCAATGGTCACTACCGTGATGACAACCGTTGAAGTTGGGGGCGGCGACGGGTGGGGACATGACATCAAGCGAACTCGACGAAACGGCGAACGAACGGCAAAGGTCTCGTGACACCCGGGAACCGGGCGATGAGCCTCGTCGTCGACCGGCCATCGACTATCACCTGGTACCCGAGCAGAACCAGTGGTTCATCAAGGTCTTTCGGGCGGCAACACCAGGGCTGACCTTTCTCACCGAGCGGTACGAGCGGGCGTGGTTGGGACGCGATGTCACCGCCGGGGTTGCCGTGGCCGCCTACCTCGTGCCTCAGGTCATGGCCTACTCCGCCATCGTCGGTGTCCCCCCGGTAACGGGCCTCTGGACATCACTCGTGGCCATGCTCGTCTACGCCGTGGTCGGCGGCTCCCGAGTGTTGTCAGTGGGCCCCGAGTCGACCATCGCCCTGATGGCCGGACTCTCGGTGGCCGGACTGGCGGGCGGTGATCCGGCCCGGATCATCGAGCTGTCGGCCGCACTCAGCCTGATCGTCGGGGCCTGGTGCTTTGTCGGACGAGCGTTCCGTTTGGGGGTCATAGCCGACCTGCTGTCCCAGCCACTTCTGGTCGGTTACCTGGCCGGTGCCGCGGCGTTGATGATCGCCGGTCAACTCGGGAAGCTCACCCGAACCGAGGTTGACGGCGAATCGATCGTCGACCAGGTGGCCAGCTTCATGGACGTTGTCACCGGCACCCATCTTGCGACCCTTCTGGTCGGTGTGGCGACCTTGGCCGCCATCCTGCTCATTCATCGCGTTCGACCGGCCTGGCCGGCGGCATTGATCGGCGTTGTCGGTGCCATCCTGGCTCACGTGATCCTCGGGCTCGACGGCTTCGGGGTCGAGGTGGTCGGTGAGGTCCCGAGCGGCTTGCTCGCGCCTCGGCTGCCCCAGGTTTCGTGGAACGAGTTTCAACAACTGATCGTGGCCGGACTCGGGGTTGCCATCATGGCCTACAGCGACAACATGCTTTTCGCCCGAGGCTTTCCCGCCCCTCCCCTGCCCGGCGAACGGCCCTCGGACAGCGAGATCGAGCCCCAGGGAGAGTTGACCGCGTTGGGCGTCGTGCATGTCGCGGTGGGGGCCTTTGGCGGGTTTCCGGTTTCGTCATCAGGCTCTCGAACCGCCCTGGCCGTCGCCAGCGTTGCCCACACGCAGGTCTACTCGCTGGTGGCCTCGGCCTGTGTGCTGATTGTGCTGCTGGTTGCCGGACAGATCACAACCATGCTTCCTCAGGCCGCTCTGGGCGCGGTCGTGGTCTACGCCGCCACGAAGCTGATCGACATCGAGAAGTTCGTTCGCCTGTTCCGGTTTCGTCGCCGGGAGTTCCTTCTCGCACTCGTCACCTTTGGTGGCACCATGGTCTACGGAATCCTGGCCGGGGTCGGCGTGGCGGTCGCTCTGTCACTGCTGGAGATGGGTCAACGACTGGCACGACCCAGGTCAGCCGTTCTGGGTCGGGTTCCGGGTATTCCCGGTATGCACAACGTGGCCGACTACCCGGATTCCGAAACCTTGCCGGGGCTGGTCATCTACCGGTACGATGCCCCGCTGTTCTTCGCCAACATCGGAGATCTTCGCCGTAAGGTCCAGCGAATCGTCGATGAGGAACAACGGGCCTACCCCGACACGAGACTGTGTTGGCTGTTGCTCAACGTCGAAGCCGTCACCGAAATCGACATCACCGCCTCGGACGGCCTCACGCAAATCCACGGCGACTTGAAGGCCCAGGGCATCAGGCTGGGGTTGGTGAGGATCAAGCGGGAGCTCTACCAGCCGCTCCAGCGGGCCGGCGTCATCGACCTCATCGGCCACGACCTCCTGTTCCCGACGCTCCCGGTGGCCGAGGCCGCGTACCTGAAATGGGTCAGCAGCGAAACGCTTGAGGTGGCCCAGTCGGACCAAACCGTTGACGCGTCGCCTCCTCCCGGGTCGATTCAAGCGGTGTGGGCCGTCGAGGAAGGCGAGGCGGACCCATCCTTCTGAGACGACCGAAACGTCGACGGTGAGCCCGAACTCCCCGATCGATGCCGCAGTCGCCATCTGGGGTTCATGTGGGGTCTGGGCACGGGAGCGATCTGAGTCCGGGGACCTCGGGCCCTACCATCGCCTGTGGCCGCGCATCGATAATTCAGAAGAGACTGACGCTGTTCCATTGACCCGTGGCCTCTCCACCGCCCCGGCCGCGGCTGTTGACAGGGAGCTGAGCACGCCCGAAAGAAGGAGGCCGCCGATGGCGACATCAGGTAATCCGCTGCTGGAAATGACCGATGCGATGACCACCCTCTACGCCGGCGACGAGGAGTGCCGGACGAGACGTTTCGCGACACAGCCCTTCCGGGCTTCAAACAGACATTGATCAGTCGCCGGGCCATTCGAGTATTCGACGGTGAACCAATCCCAGAAGAGGTGATGAGGGACTGCCTCCGAGACGCGACGCTGGCACCGAGTTCTTCCAACCTCCAGCCCTACGAGCTGTACTGGGTCCGCGATTCCACGACACGACAGAGATTGGCGGAGGCGTGCCTCGGTCAGCCGGCAGCAACCACGGCAGGTGAGCTTGTCGTGGTGATGGCCAGGAGAGACCAGTGGAAGACCAACCTGGACAAGGTGTGGGACCTGATGACCCAGGGCGGGAGGATCTCACTTCCCGAACCGCTCGATGACTACTACCACAAGATCACGCCTCGGGTCCGCCACACCGACGCGCTCGGCTTCGACAACTTGATGCGTCGGGTCTTGTTCTGGTTCAGGGGCCGCAGGGCACCGACCGTGAGAAGCCCGGTGAACACCGGTGATCATCGGGTCTGGGCCCATACCCAGTCCTCCCTTGTGGCCATGACCCTCATGCTCTCGTTGACCGCCCACGGCTACGACTCATGCCCGATCGGCGGACTCGACAAGCTCCGTATCCGCCGGTTGCTGGGCCTCCCCGAGCAAGCCGAGGTCACGATGGTCATCGGGGCGGGAACCCGACGACCGGAGGGCCTCTACTCACAGAGGATCCGGCTGCCATACGGAGACCTCATCAAGGAGGTCTGACCACAGGCGAACTCGACCGTTCAAACCGTCGGGGTCGCCGGGGCCTGGCCGGAGCGCATGGTGGGCACAGCGATGCCTGCGGCAACGAAGCAGAGCAGCGTGCAGGCCTGCATCGCCAGCTGGTAACCGCCGGCGAAGTCCGGACCGTCGAATGTCTTTCCGGAGAGTCCGGCGATCGCCGGGAGCACGACGATCATGAGGAGACCGGCGAGCTGCCCGACGGTGTTGTTGACACCGGAGGCGATCCCCTGGTCTTGTTCACTGACTGCGCTGAGGGTTGCGGAGGTCAGTGGAGCGCCAAGGGTGGCCAACCCGAGTGCGAGGACGATCATCCCCGGGAGTATGTCAGGTAGAAACTTGGAGCCGACCCCGACGAGGCTCAGCCACCAGGTGCCGGCGGCGAGAATGAGATTGCCGGCCACGATCGGGACGCGGGCCCCGATCTTGTCGGCCAGGCGTCCGAGAACCGCCGCTGCGATGACCGCCCTCCCCTCCCGGGAACGAAGACGAACACGACGGACGTCGGAATGGTGCTTGCGGGATGTGGCTTCGATTGGTTCGTCCATCCTGCGGCCTCCGTGTCCTTGGAATCAAGTTCAGCGTCGACGACTCGGTCCGCCAGGGCCCAACGTCCCGAGCGGACCGCAAGCTCGTCCTCGAACACGGCATGTCTCCACCACGTCCGCCGTCGGCTAGCATTCGAGCCGTATGTGTAGAGAAGTCACGTGTCAACGATGCGGTCGACCTGGATGGGCCGGCTGCGGCCGCCATGTCGACCAGGTGCTCGCCCACGTACCTGAAGAGCAGCGGTGCACCTGTGAGGTCGACGACGCCAAGGGCACCACGTCGGGATCCTGGTTGAGTCGACTTCTCGGCCGCTGAGCGTCGATGATGGGTGTAGCCGTAGGGAGGTCGACGTGATCGAGGTCAAGGTCCAACGAGACGTCGACCAGTCCCCTGAAGAGGTGTTCGCCTACTGGGCCGACTGGACCAACAACCCGTCCTGGCAGAAGGGCATGGAGAGCTGCACCTGGACCAGCGAACCGCCCTTGCGAGTGGGTTCGACCTACGATCAGGTCGCCCGCTTCCTGGGCCGCCCGATCGTTTCGTCCTTCGAGGTGGTCGAGTACGAACCCGACCGCAAGGTTCGTATCAAGACGACCAAGAGCACGTTGCCGCTCGACATCACCCGTGAGGTCGTCCCCCGCACCGACGGCGGCACCACCCTGTCGGCCATCATTCGTGGGGAGCCCAAGGCACTGATGAGACTGTTCGAGGGTCCGGCCCGAAGGATGGTCGAACGGAACATCAACGCCGACTACGACCGGCTGAAGGCGATGTTCGACACCACGGCCGGGGATCCTCGTGGCTGAGACCTCCGAGGCACCGGCCGTCAGCCACTCCCCCGTCGATTTCGTCGGTGTTCTCAACCTCGAGGCCCACGGACCCGACACCTGGATCGGTCAGAGTCCCCGCTACCCCTGGGGCGACCGTATCTACGGTGGTCAGGTGGTCGCTCAGGCCCTTTGGGCCGCCCTGCAAACCGTCGAGGAGCGTTATCGCCCCCACTCGTTGCACGCCTACTTCATACGACCGGGCGACAGCCGCGAACCGGTGCGGTTCGAAGTCGATCGACTCCGCGACGGACGCAGTTTCTGTACCAGGGCCGTCGTGGCCCGGCAAAGCGGCGGAGCGATCCTCCACCTGTCGACATCATTCCAGGTGGAGGAGGACGAAGCTGAGGTCCAGACCGCCCGGATGCCGCTCGTGCCCGACGCCGAGAGCCTCCCAACCGGTATCTGGGAGTGGCCCTGGATCATGGCTCGCCGCCAGCTGCCGAGCTATGCCGGTTCGGGCCAGTCCATCGGCTGGGCCCGCATCATCGACAAGCTGCCCGACGATCCCCGCATCCACTACTGCGGCCTGGCCTTCACCTCCGACACGTTCCAGTTCTCGGCCGCCCGCAGCATCCACCCCCTGCAGGTTCCGCCCGAGGACCACACCGAACGGTTCATGGGTGCCAGCCTCGATCACGCCATCTGGTTCCACCGTCCGTTCCGGGCCGATCACTGGCACCTCTACCACTGGGACTGCCACGGCCTCATCGGCGCCCGTGGTATGACGGTCGGCAATCTGTTCGCCCCCGACGGCTCCCAGCTGGCCACCGTCGCGCAGGAGATCCTGCTCCGGGAACGCCGCCCGGTCCACCCGAACACGAACGAATCATGACCGAACGAGCATCGCTGGCCGAACTCCTCGTCGAGTACGACCGCGCCCTGGCCTACACCGAACGACTGTGGCGCGATCTCACCGCCGACGAGGTTCGGTGGCGCCCGGTGCCCGACTCCAGCGCCATCGGCTGGCATCTCGGCCATCAGGCCGCCGTCGCCCACTACATGATGCGCAACCTCACGGCAGCCGAACCCTCACTGGATCCGTCGATCGACGCACTGATGGACTCGGCCACGGAGGAACGGCAGCGGGGCGACCTCCCGTCGGTCGCCGACATCGCCGACTTCCGGGCCGCTGTCGCCGATCGGATCCGCCATCGGGTCGATGTCATCGACCGAGGCGACGTCGGTGCGCCGACGCAACTTCGCTCCATCGCCGAAACCATGCTGACGGCGATCATCAACCACGAATACCAGCACGCCACCTGGATCGGCGAGGTTCGTAGCCGGGATCTCGGCCACGCCGTGCCGGAACGGCCGGAGTCCGACCTCCTCACCGAGCTCGACGGCTATCCCATTCTTCGACGCTGATCAGGCCGGCTCGTCACCCGGTGGTCGGTGGCGGCAAGGACCGCCAAGTCCGACCGAAGCGTGACCGGCTCCGAGAACCGACCGTCGTCATCAGGCGGGAGGTCGACGACGTCGATGACGGCCTCCATCGGGATCGGTCCGTAGACATGGGGGAACCGGGTTCCCGATTCGTAGCAGTCCTCGTAGATCGGCTCGCGTTCGAGACGGTCGGTGTCGATGACCAGCAGGACCAGATCGTTCCGGCCGACGAACCGTTCGTTGGCCGGGATCAGGAATTGGTCGACGGTGGAGCAGTGGATGAAACCCTCGGTGTCGAGGGACGGGTCACGAAATCCACCACTCCCCCGGTCACCCGCCGGCCGCTGCGTCCGCCACTTGTCGCTGGACGTGATGTGCAGAATGAACCGATCCTGTTCCGGAGACCTGCTGTTCGCCGACAAATCCCTACTCGCTTTCGCCGTCGATCTTGACACAATGGGGTATGGCCCAGGGCCGTCCTCCCACATACTACGAGATCTTAGGAGTGGCTCCGGACTGCTCTCTGGCCGAACTCCGCAAGGCCTATCGTCGCCTGGCCTGGGAACGCCACCCCGACGTCGCCACCGACGCCGTACCCCTGGCGATGGCCCGGATCAACGAGGCGTGGCGGGTGCTGTCCGACTCGAAACGTCGGGAGGAGTACGACCGGAAGGTCATCCCGCCCTCGCCGGCGGCCAACGTCTTCGTCCGAGCCCAGCGCCCGGCGTCGGCTCCCGGCAGTGGGGCACGACGGCGACAAGCATGGGTGGCGGGTATGCAAGCCCAGATGGCCCGTCTGGCCCGTCAAGCCGGCCGCAGCGCCACACAGACGCTGCTGATCCGCAACCCCCGAGGTCCCCGCTCGGACTATGAAGTCGTCGTCGACGGCCTGGTGTTCCTGCTGTCGGCCGACGCCGAATCCCGGGTTCGAGCCGCTCGTGCCGCGGGGACCGCCCCGTTGGATCTCGGCGTCGCCGCGACACTGGTCGGGATCCGCTCGGTGGCCGACTCGATTCGCCGTCAGGCCTCGCTGGCGGTGACCAGGGAGCTGTTGATGCAGGCCGAGCTGCTCGACCGCATGTGGGATGTGCTGGCCCACGAACTACCGACTCCGCTCACGATCGCCCTGGGTGGCAATCCCGGTGTGGCCAAGGCGGTGCGGCGCACCGAGTCGAGCTAAGGTCGATCAGGCATCGACCAGCAAGGAGCATCCGTCCGTGGACATCGGCGTCTTCATCTTCCCCACCGACCAGACCATGCAGCCCGTCGAGCTCGGCCGGGCTGTCGAGGAGCGCGGATTTGAATCGCTCTGGTTTCCGGAGCACTCCCACATACCGACATCGCGGACAACGCCGTGGGGTGGACGCAAGGATGCCCCTCCCCTCCCGGAGTACTACTGGCGGACCCACGATCAATTCGTCGCCCTTTCGGCTGTGGCGGCCACGACCAACTCCCTCAAGGTCGGTACCGGCATCTGCCTGCTGGCCCAGCGTGATCCGATCTGGACGGCCAAAGAGGTTGCGTCGCTCGACATGATCTCCGGCGGGCGTTTCATCTTCGGCATCGGCTACGGGTGGAACATCGAGGAATTCGAGGACCATGGACTCGTGTTCTCCGAGCGTCGGGACCGGATCCGGGAGTGTGTGCTGGCGATGAAGGAGCTGTGGACCGCCGAGGAGGCATCGTACGACGGCGAGCACGTTTCGTTGTCCCCCAGCTGGTCTTGGCCGAAACCTGTTCAGGATCCGCACCCGCCGATCATTCTCGGCGGGTCGGTCGGTCCGAAGACAGCGGCCGACATCGCCGAGTTCTGCGACGGCTGGATGCCGATCGGGGCCTCGAACTTCACAGGGCTGGATCTGATCGAGGAGGCCTGCGAGGAGAGGGGCCGGGACCCGAAGTCGGTCCACCTGGGGGTGTTCCGAGCCCGCCCCGACGCCGAGGCTCTTGACGCCCTGGCCGAGCAGGGCGCTCAACGGGCCCTGCTGGAGTTGCCGCAGGGTCCACCCGACGAAGTCCTCGCTGCGCTCGACGCCTACGCCCCGCTGCTCGACCGATAACCGAACAGGGCAATGCGGCCCTCCGACGGGCACCCTATTTGTGCAGCTTCAGCTCCGCCATCAGTCGGAACAGGTCCAGGATGTGGGTCGGTTTCCGATCGGGTTCGAGTTCCCGGTAGATCGAATCGACGTTGATGACAATGCGTTCCCAGTCGAGCCAGTCCTCGTAGGGCCCCAGCTCGATGTCGCGAGCGGCGTCGAACACCGAGAGACCCGCCTCGTGCCGTGCCACCGCCTCTGATCGCACATAGCGGAGGTAGTCGGCGACGGCGGTCACGCCGGCGTGATCGGTGAGCGGTCCATGCCCCGGTACGATCACCTCACAGTCGAGCTCGATGATCAGCTCACAGGCCCTGATCCAGTTCTCGACCGGGCCGTTCCAAATGAGCGGTGTTCCCCCGATGAACAGGATGTCGCCGGTGAAGATCGCCTTGGCGTCTGGAACATGTACGAGGACATCGCCGGCGGTGTGAGCCGGTCCGACCTCGATCAGCTCGACCAGTCGACCGTCGACCTCGACCGACAGCGACGAGGTGAAGGTCCGGGTGGGCCGGGGAGGTTCGATCCCGTTGAAGTCGAACGGGCCGAACGCATCGGAAAGGTAGGCGTTCGTCGTCTCGCCGAAGTCCCCGGCCATGAGCGCCGCCAGCGCCGCCGGGGGCAGCTCCTCCATCTCAGCGGCTGAAGCCTCCGAGGCGATCACCTCGGCGCCCTCGACCAGCTGGTTGCCATAGCAGTGGTCGCCGTTGGCGTGGGTGTTGACCAGGATCCGAATCGGCCGGGACCCGGTCACCGACGCCATCCGCTCCAGCATGGTGGCTGTCAGCTTCAGGTCGAAAAGGGTGTCGACGAGCAACGATTGTTCCTCGCCGAGAACCAATCCGGCGTTGCTCCAGCCCCAACCGCCGTCCGGCTGCAGATAGGCGTGCAACCCCTCCCCCAGTTCGGAAAGACCCTCGTCGTAACTCATCCACCACCGACAATACATCCGGCGACAAGCTCGGGCGAGTTGCGGTGCTCCCAGCCGATCAGATGGCGAGGACGTCGGTACGGTTGCCGCCGCTCACCACCGCCCGGTTGGCGGCCGCCTCGAGTAGAGCGAGTATTCGCTCGATCGACGGTCGGTGATGGGCGATCGAAGCCACCACAACGCTGGCGGTGAACGACAGCAGCTTGCCGTCGATCTCGATCGGGAACGCCACCTCGTCGCGAAGCCGCTCGGCGACCTCGGTCAGCTGCTCGGCCTGGGAGTCCGTCGTCATCAGGACGAGGAACCCCGCCTCCTCGAAACGACCGATCATGTCCGGGGCCCGTAGCTTGTTCTGGATTCGCCCCGAGACCTCCTTGATGATCCGTTCCACGGCCCGATGTCCATGGAGCTCCTTCAGCTGGCTCAGGTCGTCGACCCAGAGACACATGATGGCCATCGGCAGGCGCTTCGGTGCCGACAGCCGCTGATGAAGCTGGCTGAGTACGTGGAAGTGGTCGGGCAGACCGGTCACCAGATCGTGGGTCAACGCACCACCGGACTGAGCCGAGTAGTGGTGTTCGGTCGCCATGGACCGCACGGCAACGATCATCTGACCGCTCGGCAACGAACGGGCCGACAGCTCGATCGGCGCCAGGCCCGCAGCCAGCCGCACCGCCAACGACGCCGGCTCGGCCCCGAGGGCCCCAAGCATCTCGAGGTACGCCTCCTCGAACTCGGGCACCAGGAGTTCGGCCAACGGCACGCCCATGAGGCGGTCCCGCGGGATGGCCATCGTGGCCAGCGCCTGCTCGTTGCTGGCCACGATCACACCGTCGTCGAGCACCAGACAGCCGATGGGGACCAGGTCGAGCAGATCGGTCAGCGCATCGAAATCAGACGGCATGTGAACACCTCATAGCTTCCGTTGTACCCCGAAAAATCTGCACTCGGTGAGAGCGACGTCACCCACCCCGGTAGGACGGGCAACCTACGACGGGATTCTGTCCAGGCCGTCGAGTAACGCGTTCTCGACGACCTCGGTGAGAGCCGGATGAACATAGTACGGGATCGTGGCCAGCTCATCAGCTCGCTGCCCGAACGTCATGGCCTGGGCGACGAGCTGGATGAGCGTTGCCGCCTGCGGTCCGAGAATGTGGGCGCCGAGGATGCGCTTGGTGTCCATGTCGATGATCACTTTGGCGAACGACGACTCATCCTCGAGCGCCCAACCGTAGGCGGTGCCACCGTAGTCACGGCGCCCGACCACGTAGTCGCACCCGTGGGCCTGGGCCTCCGCCTCGGTGTAGCCGACCGAACCGACCTGGGGGTCGCTGAACACCGCGTGGGGCAACGCGGTGGTGTCGCCTCGGCGCGGATCGTCCGGGTGGGCCATGTTCCAGAATGCGATCTCGGCTTCCCGGTTGGCCAGGTGCTTGAGTTGATGGGGGTTGGCTACGTCGCCGATGGCCCAGACCCCCGGCGCCGAGGTGGCCATCGTGTCGTCGACCTCGATCCGGCCGTCGGGATGAACGGAGATCCCGGCTGCGATCGGGTGAAGGTCCTCGCTGTTGGGGCTTCGGCCGGTGGCGACGAGAAGCTGGTCGAAGGTCTCGACCCGCTGCCCCCCGTCGGCGCCGCCGTCGAGCACCAGCTCGATCTGTGCTCCGTTGGTCCTGACCAGTTGCGGTAGTTCGCCGAGCCGGAGGTCGACCCGGTCGGCGAACAGCTCCGTGAACCGATCGCTGACGTCACGATCGTGAGAACGGAGCAGCCGATCCGAGCGATTGAAGATCGTGACCTTGGACCCGTAGGCCGAGAAGACGTGGCCCAGCTCGACGGCGATGTACCCGCCGCCGATGATGCCGAGCCGGGTGGGCAGCTCGTCGATACGCATGATGGTGTCCGATGTGTGAAACGGCACGTCGGACAGTCCCGCTATCGGGGGAATCGACGGCCGTGCGCCAGCGGCCACCAGGACACGGTCGGCGGTCAGCGTTCTGCCGTTCACCCTGAGGGTGCGCTCACCGGTGAATCGAGCCGTGCCCTCGATCAGTGTGATGTTCGGGTGCCCGTCGCGCCGGTACTGTCGCCCGCCCTCGGTGATCGGATCGATACGGCCGAAGACCCGATCCCGGATGGCAGGCCAGTCGACGCCGTGGAATTCGGTGTGGACGCCCAGCCGCGGTGAGTGCCTGGCGTATTCGGCCCGGTCGGCGGGGAGGACCAACATCTTGGACGGTATGCAGCCGACGTTGAGGCAGGTGCCGCCGAAGGTACCGCGCTCGATGATGGCGATCCGCCAGGCATCGGCGAGTTCGGGCGGGATCGCATTGCCCGAGCCGCTCCCGATGATGATGAGGTCGAAGTGGTCCATGCCTGTCTTTCGTCTCCCGTTTGCTGCGGTCATCGGCTAGCGAGTCAATCGCCGGGATCGGTCGGTGGCTTCTCGATGATGGGACCGTGACCGCGAGCGTGTTCGTACACCACGGTCCAATCGACCTCGTCGGGCTCCAGGGGACGCATGGCGATGTCGATGGCGGTCCACAGCATTCGGCTGAGAGGGTAGAACAGAATGGGCGCCAGAGTCGCCACGGCCACGTTGATGAGCACGAGCTTCACCACGGGGAACTCGGGAAAGGTCACCACGAGGCTGACCACCAGCGTCACGAACAGCATTGCCAGGCTCATGATGGTGTTCATCCCGACGGCCCCGATGAAGTGGCCCTCGATCCGTTCGAACCGGAGTCCGCATCGCCCGCAGAACGGCCGAATTCTCACTAGCCACCGGTGTTGCCCGCCGGCACCGCAGGCCGGGCAGCGACCGGTCAGACCCCGCCGCAGGAGGCTCGCAGTGGACGGCACCCTGATCGGTTGAGGAGATCCCGGTGCCATGGCGCTCAGGGCCCGATCTGCTCGACCCAGGCCCCGATGCGATCCATTGCCTCGGTGATGGCGTCGGTCGCCGTTGCGTAGGAGAAGCGAATGAAGTCGTGTCCCCGTTGCCGGTCGAAATCGATACCGGGCGTTGCGGCGACGCCCAGCTCGTCGAGCCAGACGCCGGCCAGGTCCTGGGACGATCCCCCGACGTGACCGACCAGTCTCGAGACGTCGGCCCACACGTAGAAGGCCCCGTCGGCCGGGGCGTACCGGGACAACCCGGCCCGGCCCAGGCCCTCCAGCATGACCGTCCGGTTCCGGCGGTAGCGGTCGACGTTGGCGTCGAGTTCATCGGTGCAGTCGAAGGCGGCGAGACCGGCCACCTGGCTCACCGTCGGCGGGGCGATGGTCAGGCTCTGTGACAGGCGCTCGATGGCGGCCGCCATGGCCGGCGGGGCCACCACCCAGCCCAGTCGCCACCCGGTCATGGAAAAGTACTTGGAGAAGCTGTTGAACACGATCAGGTCATCGCCGTACTGCAGCGCGGAGGGGCACTCCACGTCGTAGGTGATGCCGTGATAGATCTCGTCGACGATGAGGGTCACCTGGTGATCGGTGGCCCAGTTCACCACCGCCCGCAGCTCCGCCGGCGGCAGAACCGTGCCGGTCGGGTTGCTCGGCGATGCGATCACGAGACCGTCGAGCGGGAGTGCGGCGTCGAGCTGTGTGATGGTCGGCCGAAAGCCGGTGTCGTGACCGACCTGGATCGCCACCACGTCGGCGCCCAAAGCCTGCAGGTCGTTGCGGTAGCACGGGTAGCCGGGCTCCAGAACGCCGACACGCTGTCCGTGGTCGAAAGCCGCCAGAAACGTGAGGACACAGCTTCCCGACGCGCCGGTCGTCACGACGATGCGTTCGGTGGCGACGTCGATCTGGTGGCGGTCGCGGTACCACCGGCCGATTCGATCCCGGAGCCGGGGCATGCCGGCGGCTCCGGTGTAGCCCAGATTGTCGACCTGCATGATCTCCGAAACGGCCGCCACTGCGCCGGCGGGTGCGCCCGTGGAGGGCTGGCCGACCTCGAGATGCAGCACCTCGTGGCCCGCCCGCTCCCGCTGCTCGGCCGCCCGCATGACCTCCATCACGTAGAACGGGGCGACATTGCTGCGTGCCGACGGTTTCACCATTGCATGCACCCTATCCACCACCGGTGTTCCACCGCCCGTCTTTCACCGCGGTCAGGTTGTCGCCGACCGGCGGGCTTGGGCTACGTTCGGGGCGTGACTGTTTCTCTCGGAGCCCACGTCGGCCAGCAGGCGTACCCGATGGACGAGATGCGAGCGCTCTGGCGCTGGCTGGACGACAACGGTTTCGACTGGATCTCCGCTTGGGATCACATCTACGAGGCCCCAAACGAAGGCGGTATCCACGATCATTTCGAGGCGGTGGCGACACTGGCCGGACTGGCCTGCGACACGTCCAATGCCCGTCTCGGCTGTCTCGTGTTCTACGTCGGCTACCGCAATCCGGGTCTGCTGGCCAAGGCGGCGATCACCATCGACCACCTGTCGGGCGGCCGCTTCGAACTCGGCCTCGGTGCCGGCTGGCACAAGTGGGAGGCTGAAGCCTACGGCTACGACTTTCCCCGGGACGGCATCCGCCTCGACATGCTGGAGGAAGCGGTCGAGCTGATCGCCGGGCTCATGAACGCCGGGGGCGAGGAGTCGGACCCGAGCCGCAACCAGGGCGACGGCCCGGCCCGGATCTCGTTCGCCGGAGAACACTTCCGGGTCTCGGACGCTTCCTGCCTTCCGCCCCCGGTCTACGGTTCGCTGCCGATCTGGATCGGTGGTGTCGGCCGCAACCGGACCCTGCCGATGGCCGCTCGCTGGGCCAACGGCTGGAACGCCGCCTACATTTCCCCCGAGAACTTCGGAGACCTCAACCAGCACCTCGACCATCTCTGTGCCGGCATCGACCGCGAGCCGGGCGATGTCGAGCGCTCGATCAACCTGCTGTTCGCCATGGGGGCCGACGAACCGCGGGCGAAGGCGGCCGAGGACACGGTCTACCAGTCGTGGGGTGCCATGGCCGAGCGGGTCATGGGCGGCGCCCTGTT
>JAOTVU010000187.1 GCA_029863385.1 Acidimicrobiia bacterium | reverse complement strand
CGCCGGACCGGGCCATCGAGCAGATCCTCTCCTACGTGGGTGCCGGCGCCGACCTGGTCAACATCGCGCTCCGCCTCCCCTTCGACACCGAGGCCCTCGAGGCCTATCAGGAGGTGGTCATGCCGGCGGTGCGATCCGAGGTCGGCTGATTCGGGCGATCGCACCCGAGTCATGCACCGCTCCAGAACACGAATCGGAGGCGACCGTTCAACGGTCACCTCCGACCCGTAACGGAAGCCTCGAACCTGGTCGACTCCACCCGCCAGGAAAGTCGACCGGCTGGGCTCCCAACTACCCGCAGTAGCCAAGGTAGGGCGATTCCACCCCGGCGACAATGGGCCGTTGGCATCATCGCCGTCAGCTGCTGTCGGGCGCTACAGCCGTCGGAGGTGAACCTCGGTGACCGTGTGGTCGGCACCCTTGACCACGATGAGATCGGCTCGCTCCCGGGTCGGCAGGATGTTCTCCAGGAGGTTCTTCTCGTTGATTCGTGTCCAGATGTCGGTGGCGATCTCCCTCGCCTCGGAGTCGCTCAGATCGCTGTAACGGTGGAAATAGGATCGGGGATCCCGGAACGCCGTCTCCCGGAGGGTGAAGAACCGCTCGACGTACCAGTCTCGGATGTGTTCGATCGCAGCATCGACGTAGATCGAGAAGTCGAAGAAGTCGGAGACGAAGATCGATGTCTCGTGGTCGGTCGGACCGGCCTGGAGCACGGTCAATCCCTCCACGATCAGGATGTCGGGCTGGCGGACCACGACCTCGGCTCCGGGGACGACGTCATAGATCAGGTGGTTGTAGACCGGCGCCTTGACCTCGGCCTGCCCCGACTTCACCTCGGCCAGAAACCGGAGGAGGCGCCGCCGGTCGTAGCTTTCCGGAAACCCCTTGCGGTCCATCAAGCCCTTGTCCTGCAGCACCTGGTTCGGGTACAGGAATCCGTCGGTGGTCACCAGTTCCACTCTGGGGTGGTTCGGCCAGCGGGCGAGGATCTGGCGGAGAACGCGTGACGTGGTCGACTTACCGACGGCCACCGACCCGGCGATACCGATCACGAACGGAGTCTTTGCCGGCAGGCGGCCCAGGAACGTGTCGCTGGCCCGGTACAGCTCCTGTGAGGCACCGACGTACAGGTTCAACAGGCGTGACAGGGGGAGGAAGAAGCGCGCCACCTCGTCGAGGCTGAGGGCCACGTTGAGCCCTCGGAGCTGCTCCAAGTCGGCCTCGGTCAACGACAGCGGCGTGTAGGCCCGCAGAGCAGCCCACTGGTCGGCCGAAAAGGTCATGTAGGGGGAATGCAGATCGGTGCTCATAACGTCGTTTCTCCGCCCGGCGGCTACGGGCGGACCCGCTCGTCGGGTGAAATGTCGAGCGGCGGATCGGGAAGGGCCTCATCGAGCAGGGAGGGAAGCAGCACCGGCAGGTTTGGGGGCAGGAAGGCCTCGACCGACGACGCCACGTCCGACACCGGCCACCATCGCGCTCCGCGGAAGGCCAGCGCCTCCAATGCCTCCAGCCCCTGCGGTCGCTCGATGGAACGCTCGGCCGTCCAGGCGATGTGGATGACCTCGTCCTGGTCGAAGTGATAGCCGCCGAAGTCAAACTCGACGTGTTGGGTCCAGATCACGGGTCCGATGTCGGCCCCGCGCAGACCTCCCTCCTCCCACAGCTCCCGTCGCACGGTGTCGGCCGATCGCTCACCGGGATCGATGCCTCCGCCGGGCAGCTCCCACCACGAACCCTTCGACGGGTCGGCTGGATCGACGCTGTTGATGAGAAAGATCTGGTCCAGATCGTTGAGCAGCACCACTCGGGCCGACTTGCGTTTCAAGGTCCATGGCGCCATCGCTCGCCAATGTAGCGAAGTTGATCCGGTTCCCCCGAATCATATAAGGGTGGCCGTGGACGGGTGACTCGCCCGGCTAGATCGCTGCGTTGTTGCCGAGAACGACGATCACATCGGCGCCGTCGACCGTTACGCCGATCTCTTCGGTGCCGAGCTCGACCACGTTCGTCTCCGGTATCTCGAGCACGGCGGCCACTTGCCTGGCGTCGAGCACAAACCCTTCCGTGTAGTAGACGTAGCTGTCGTCGGTTGGATCGCCGACCTTGTTTTCCGGGGTCAGCGTGCCGTAGCCGAAGGAACTCAACCGCTCGGTTCCACGGCCGGCAAGCCCGTTTCGGCCTTCGGATCCGTTGGCCACCCGCACTCCGACCTCGTTGGGTGGGCGCGACCCGTTGATGTAGACCGAGGCGACATCGATGTCATTCAACACGTCCTCCGCCGACTCGGCCTTGTCGGCCTGCCAGAGCCCGCCTCCGACGGCTTCGCCGAGGTAGTCGACCCAGCGCAGCAGAAGGATCCCGCAGAGCAGAAGTGCTCCAGCCAGGGCCGCGGCGTTGACGATGTCGTGGCGCTCGATCGATTGGATCACGGTCGTTCAGGCTCTCTTGGGGTTCGGTCGACGGCTTGCTCTACAAAATACCGCCATTCAGGGTAGAGCATGGCGCGTCACCCGTGGTGGCAGATCCGACGTTCCTGAAGATCGACCTAGCGCGTCAGGCGCGCCCTGGTCAGGAAGCCCGTGTGAGCCACCATCCGGTGGTCGGGACGAACGGATTGACCCTCGACGTGCCAGGTTCGGTTCAGGACCTCGGTGGTGGAGATCTCCCCGAATCCGACCCGTCGCAACTCGTCGGTCACCTTGATGACCTGTGTGATCGACGGACTGTAGGAGACGAACAGCCCACCGGGTCGGAGGGCTTCAGGAACGTGGGGAATGACCCGCCACGGTTCGGGGATGTCGAGCACGACCCGATCGAAGTCGTGATCGTCGATCCCTTCATAGCTGTCCCGCAACTCGACCTGATATCGGCTCAACGCGGCGTCACCCAGGAACGAACCGACGTTCTTTGTGGCCCGGGCGGCGAAGTCCTCCCGCAGCTCGTAGCCGACGATGTCGGCTCCGGCCCGTAGCATCGCCATCGACAGCGCTCCCGACCCGACACCGGATTCGAAGACCCGAACACCCGGTCCGATGTCGGCCAGCATCAGGATCGGGCCGATGTCCTTGGGGTAGATCACCTGCGCACCACGGGGCATCGTGAGGATGAAGTCGCTCAGTGTCGGCCGGTAGACGGTGAACCGTTGCCCGCGCGTGCTGGCCACCGCCGCCCCCTCGGGCCGACCGATCAGCTCGCCGTGTGGGAGCGACCCGGCATGGGTCTGGAACTCGCCGTCGGTGCTGAGTTGGACGACGTAGCGTCGCTGCTTCTGGTCGACGAGCAGGACCAGTTCACCGGCCTGCAGCGGTCGGATGACCCGCTCGTCGACCGCCTGCGGCGGATCGGTCGACGGGTCTTGCTCGGTTGCGTCCAGAGCGGGTTCGTGGTTCAGCGACAACGGGCGTCCTTCGGGGATCCGGGGGAGGCGCAAGGTCTCGAGGCGACCCCGCTCGAGGCCGGTTCGTCAACGCTTGCTGACGGTGGCCTCGTTCCTGGCCTTAAAGGCTACTGGCTGGGTGGCACCGGCGGATCGGGAGACCAATCGGCAGAAGGCGCAGACCTCGGCATCGGTTGGCGCCCCACAGCCGCTGCAAATGCCGAGCCGGCCCCTGTCCTCCGCGTCGGAGAACCGATCGACGGCCCTCTTGAGATAACCGAAGTAGAACTCGGCCTTGCTTCCCGGCGACCGGTCCTCGAGCAGGTTGAGCGTCTCCTTGAAGCCCAGATGTTTGTTGCCGATCGCCATCGGGCACTCCTCGACCTGGTAGTCGATGCCCCGCAAAACGCAGTAGGCGGCGGTCTCCCGTTCGGTCAGACGCACCAGAGGCTTGGCCTTTCGCGGAAACCCGTCTCGAGCTTCGAGCAGGGGGCGCTGGCGGCCGAGATAGTCGACCTGCCATCGCATGACGTTGCCGTAGAGCACCGCGGCCTCGTCGTCGAGATTGTGGCCGGTGACGACGGCGTCGTACTTGCCGTCGACCGCCGCCGAGTCGAACACGTGACGCTTGGAGAGGCCGCACGCCGAGCACGGGACCCGGCCTGTGGCCTCCGCGGCCCCCGGAACGTCGAATCCGTAGGTGTCGCCGAGATCGACGATCGTCAGGTTCAATCCACGCCGGTCGACGAAATCGGAAACGTACGACAGCGACTCGCCGGAATAGCGCTCTATGCCGAGGCCGACGTAGAGCCCGTCGACCGCATAGCCGAGTTCATGCAGGATGTCCCAAACGGCCAGGCTGTCCTTGCCACCGGACACCGCGACCAGTAGTCGATCCTCGGGTGAGAACATCTTGTAGTCGTGGATGACCCGCTCGACCTGCTGACAGCAGTGGCGGAGGAAGTGCTCGGCGCAGAAGTTGGCGTTGTGGCGGCGCAGATCGATGACGGCCGGTTCCCGGCAGACCCGACACTTCATCCGCCTAACCTCCGCTGATCACCGGTCGGATCTCGATCTCGGCATCATCGGCCAGCACCGAATCGGCAGGGATCAACGTTCCGGAACCGATGACGAGAACCGACTCACGGTTCAGGTCGAGCTTGCGGAGCAGTTTGGTCACGGACATCGGACCCGAGATCTCGATCTCACGTGACGGGTATTGCAGTAGCACCTTCACGACGAACAACGTCCTCCTTTTCGGAGCTAGTCGGAGTCGGCGGTGGCCTGCGCACGACGTCGACGGCGAAGCCGACGCTTGCGCTTCTCCTCCTTGATCTGCTCCTTGTGTGTCGTCGGCAGATGTTCGATGATGATCATCTCCCCCGGCTTTATCGAGGAGACGTCGATCACCTCACGGCGCCCAGTGGTCTTCTTCACCATGCGGTACAAAACCGTGGCCACGCTGGTGATGAGCCACGACCGGGCCGGGCTGCGGGTGTAGGCCCGGAGACCCAGCTGGAACAGTCGACTCCACATCAGAGGCGACGAATCTCCAGGACCGAGCTCTGCTTCTTGCCCGCCTTGCGACCGAGAACGTAGATGACCAGAAGCAGGATGACACCGATGACCCCACCGGCGAGCGCCATCTTCTTCTTGCCGTCCTCGGCCACGACATCGACCTGTCCCTGAATGTCTCGGAACTTGGCCTCGATGTCGGCCGGGGTGATACCAGCGGTCTCGGTCATGAGTAAACCTTCTTCTTGGCCCGACTGAGGGCTCGGTACATGAGTGCGGCCAGCACTCCCAACACGATGACGGTGAACAGATACGGCAGCAACGATGCCCAGGACGATCCGGTGAACCATTCCAACCCCTGCGTCAGCCGAAGGGTGCCCACGCCGACGAACACCGCCCCGAGGAACATGACCAGGGAACCGGCGAGGCCCCACCCGAGGTAGGTTCCCAGCCGCTTCAACGGCTCGAGGGTCTCCTGGCGGGCATAGCCGACCACGAGTTCCCGAATCTCGGTGATCTCATCGAGCGGGTTGGGTGTGGCCATAGCTCTCCAGGTGTCGGTTTGGCAGGTGATCGATCAGGCGACGATCGAGACCGTCGGTACAGGGAAGTGTAGGTGAACGCAGCACAAACCGCAGCGCTCCGAACGCTGAATCGAACAGGAACCGGGCGGCTAACCCTCCTGTAATCGAAACCGAATGACCTCGACGAGGCCGTCGAGCGCGTCGACCAGGATCTCGGCGGCGTCAGCACCGTCGGCGGCCGCCAGGATTCGATATCGATCATGGGTCGAAACGGGGGCGACGACGGCCATGCCGTACAGGGCGTCGAGACCGCTGTCGGGCACCTCGACGGCACCAACGTCCGCTCCCAGCTCCGAGACGAGCGAGAGGAACGTGTCGAATCGTTCCCGGGCCAGACCGACACGATCGTCCGCGGCGCCACCCATGAGCTGCGTCCATGGCTCGACGTCGGCTCGGGGGTAGGGATCGTCGTCGAGCCAGCGGGTGACCCGGAACCGTTCGGTCCCGACCGCCTCGACCATCAATCGGCCATCCGCGGTCGGCGCGCTGGCCACGAGTTCGGCGACCGTTCCGACGTCGGCCCGCTGATCGGCGCCGCCGACCGCGGATCCACGGGTGATCATGACAACGCCGAAGCGCCCGTCGCCGGCGGCGATGTCCTCCATGAGCTGCAGGTAACGGGGTTCGAACACGTGCAACCCGAGGGGCATGCCGGGCAACAGGACCGACTGGAGCGGGAATTGTGCCATCACGGTCATCGTCACCGCTGACGGGCCGGCCGGGGCGAGAGTTCCTCGACACTCGGACCCTCGGGGTAGCGGATCAGTGAAAGTAACAGCGGTTCCTGAGCCTGGATTTCGACGTCACCCGCCAGTCCGGGATCGTTGATGATGTAGGAGAACGTCAGTGCATCGTCGTCGACCGTCGAGTCGGCGAAACCCGAGAGAGCCCGGACGCCGGAGAGGCTTCCGGTCTTGGCGTGGACCTGGCCGGCGATCGGCGTCGCCTTGAAACGCTCGCGAAGCGTTCCCCGTTCACCGGCCACGGCGAGCGAGTCGGCCAGCGCCGATTCGCGGCCGGCAAACGTCAACACGGCCACCAGCGCATCGCAGGTGAGCCGGTTCGACTCGGCCAGACCGGATCCGTCGTTGATCACCACGTCGGTCATCGGGACGCCGAGATCGCCGAGCACACGCCGCACCGCCTCCGCTCCCCCGGCCGTCGAGCCCTCACCCGTTGTGTCCCGGCCCAGCCGTTTGAGGAGAAGTTCGGCTCCGAGATTGGAGCTGTGGGTGTTGATGTGCGTGACGGTCGCCACCAGATCCGGTGACGACACCTCGGCCACCAGCCGGGCTCCGGCCTGGGTGACACCGGCCGCCGCCGCACCGTTCACGATCAATCCCCTGGCCCGCAGGAGATCGGTGAACTGCTCGGCCGCGTAGCGCGGCGGATCGTCGGTCTGGGAGCGAGGGCGGGGCGTGCCGAGATACGTCTCGGGCCAATCGACAAACCCCTCGTTGACGGTCAACGCCGACAGCGGCCCGGACTGATTCTGGGTGATGAGACCGTTGCGCCACGGACCGTAGCGTTCCGAGTCCAGAAAGGATTCGTCGCCGATGACCGCGCCGCCGATCTCGGTCACGCCCTCGGCGGCGAGGGCGGCCGCCGCCGAGTCGGCCAGGTCCTCCAACCGCGTCCGCGATCGGGCCTCCACGTCGTCGTACTGCGACTGCCAGTCATCGGTGCCGAGGAACGGGTCGCCTCCTCCGACGATGTACAGATCACCGTCGAGCACACCGTCTTCGACCGTGGCCGCCGTCTGGACCGTGGTGGTGAACCGGAAATCCGGACCGAGGGTCTGCAGGGCGGCGAACGTGGTGACGAGTTTCTGGTTCGAGGCCGGGATCAGCCCACCGGGGATCGTCGAGGACGGGGTCAGCAGGCGATCGCCCGACATCACGGTCAGGCAGCTCTCGTCGGGATAACGATCGATCGTGGTCGACAGCGTGGTCGCCAGGATGTCGTCGCTCACCGGTGCCTGCAGCGTCTGCGGTATTCGGCGGGCCGACAACATCGGACTGTCGACTGCTGCCTCGTACTCGAAGCGGGTACCGGAGACCGCCTCGAAGTCGGAGTTGTCAGCCGACCGCCAAGAGCCGAGGGCGATGAGGGCGAGCACGATGGGAGCGGCGACGAGCCGTAGTATTCGACCGATCTCCATGACCTCACCAAACTAGCAGCGTGCGGAGGAACTGATCTTCCGGGCACCCGCAAAGGGCGACGGATCCTCCGTCAGCCACCGTCGACCGGCTCGAGTGCGGCACGAACGAATGCCCGCATGTGATGGAATCGGGCCTCCAACGCCTCGTCGGAGAACGGGTCGATGTCGAGCAGGCCCTTGAGCATGGCCCGGTCGGAGAAGTAGGTGAGGAGCGCTCCGTAGCCGGTCAGGACCAGGTGTTCGGGGTCGTGGTGGCGGAATCGACCTGCTTTCATCTCCCGTTCGAAGAAGGCGACGGAACGTCGGAAGTAGGGCCGCAGCGCCTGACCGAGATCGAAACCGAGATGGCCGGTCTCGGTGAGT
>JAOTVU010000268.1 GCA_029863385.1 Acidimicrobiia bacterium | reverse complement strand
CTCTACCGGCCGGTCATCGAGGAGACGATCCGGGACTCGGGGGTCGCAACCTGCCGGGCCGAGATACGGGGCGGGTGGGAACGAGCCCACGGTGATGTCGGACGGTTCGGCGTCGTCGTCCACCTGCCCGAACTGTCGGAGGACCGGTGAGCAATCGCGCCACCGACCGGGGACACGAGCCACGTCGATTCGGATTCGTGATCAACCCGATCGCAGGGATGGGAGGCCGGGTCGGTCTGAAAGGCACCGACGGAGTGGCCGAGCAGGCCGCAGCCCTCGGGGCCGAGCCGACCGCTCACGAGAAGGCCCACCAGATGCTGAGCGACCTCCACCAACTGCTCACCACCGCCGCCTCTCCGGTGCCACTGCACTGGCTCACCATCGCCGGGGCGATGGGAGCCGACGCCCTCGCGAGAGCAGGGTTCGAGAACGTTTCGATCCTGTACCAGCCGGGCGAGACGACCAGCGCCGACGACACCCGGCGGGCCGTGACGTGTTTCGTGGAGGCCGGGGCCGAGCTGATCGTGTTCTGCGGCGGCGACGGCACCGCGCGCGATGTGTGCGCCGTGGCCGGCGACACCACCCCGGTGCTGGGTGTCCCGGCCGGCGTGAAGATGTACTCGGGCGTGTTCGGCGTCACCCCGTCACGAACGGCCCGGATCCTGTTCGATCACCTGGCGGGTGAGCTCGATCTGGCGGAGGTCGAGATCCTCGACATCGACGAGGAACGGTACCGAAACGACGAATGGTCGGTGCGCCTCTTCGCCACGGCCCGAACCCCGTTCGAGCCCAGCCTGACCCAGACGGCCAAGGCCCTGATCACCGCAACCGGCGAGCAGCAGGTCGGCGACGAGATCGCCGAGGAGGTGATCGAGCGGATCGGAGCCAACGCCGAGACGCTGGTGCTCCTGGGGGCGGGCGGCACCGTCGAAGCGGTTGCTCGTAGGCTCGGGGTCGGCAAGACCCTGCTCGGGGTCGACGCCGTGATCGACGGCGAACGGATCGGGGTCGATCTCAACGAACGGCAGCTCCTGCGCCTCCTCGACGAACACCCACAGTGTGTGCTGGTACTGAGCCCCATCGGGGCCCAAGGGTTCGTCCTCGGTCGGGGAAACCAGCAGCTGAGCCCAAATGTGATGCGCCGCATCGGTCCGGCCAACGTGATCGTGATCGCCACCCCGGCCAAGCTGCGGCGAACCCCGATACTGCGCTTCGACACCGGGGACAAGGCCCTGGATGCCGCCTTCGCCACCAGCGGCTATGTTCAGGTGGTGACCGGCTACCGCCGGAGCAGGCTCGTCAAGGTAGCGATCTGAAACCCCCTCTGTTCGAAGAGGTGATCCGCGTGAACTACGTCCCCCACACCGACGCCGAACGCCAGGCGATGATGGCCGCCGTCGGCGTGTCGAGGCTGGAGGAGCTGTTCGACGGGTTGCCGGAGAACCTGCGCTTTCCCCGCCTCGACCTTCCCGAACCGGTCAGCGAACTCGAGATCGAGCGGGAGATGGCCGAGCTGGCCGGTCGGAACTCGAACGCGGCCAGAAGCACCTGCTTCCTCGGGGCCGGGTCGTATCGCCACTACATCCCGGCCACGGTTGACGCTGTGCTGGGACGCAGCGAGTTCTACACCTCCTACACGCCCTATCAGCCCGAGCTCAGCCAGGGGATGCTCCAGGCCACCTTCGAGTATCAGAGCATGATCTGTGCCCTGACCGGGATGGATGTCAGCACCGCCAGCCACTATGACGGGGCCACGGCGCTGGCCGAGGCGGTGCTGCTCGCACTGGCCGTCGGCGGTGGACGCCGGCGCACCGTCATCGCCCCGGCCACCGTTCACCCCCAGTACCGCCAGGTGCTGCGAACCTACCTTCAGGGTTCCGACGCCTCGCTGGTGGGCGACGACACGTCGAGCTTCGACCTCGACCACCTCATGACCAGGCTCGAAGCCGGCCTCGACGACGAGGTGGCCGCCTGCGTGATCCAGAGCCCGAACTTCTTCGGGCGGTTCGAGCCGGTGGCCGAGCTGGCCCGGCGGGTGCACGACGCCGGCGCCATGCTGATCGTGATCGCCGACCCCATCGCCCTCGGGCTGTTCCGCCCACCGGGCGAGGACGGAGCCGACGTGGTGGTGGCCGATGGCCAGCCGCTGGGTATTCCCCTGTCGTTCGGCGGCCCCCACCTGGGCATCCTGGCCACGAAGCAGGAGTTCGTTCGTCGAACGGCGGGCCGACTGGTGGGCGAGACCGTCGACGTCCACGGGCAGCGGGGCTACGTCCTGACCCTCAGCACCCGGGAGCAGCACATCCGGCGCGAGCGTGCCACCAGCAACATTTGCACCAACGCCGCCCTCATGGCGCTGGCCGCCGCCGTCTATCTGGCCACGGTCGGCCGGAGCGGTCTCGCCACCATCGCCGAGCACTGCTACCACAAGAGCCACTACGCGGCGGCCGAGATCGGCAGGCTCCCCGGCTTCGACGTGAACCCCGACGCCCCCGATCAGCCCTACTTCAAGGAGTTCGTGGCCCGGTTGCCGCTTCCGGTGGCCGAGGCCAATCGACGGCTCCAGGTCGACTACGACATCATCGGCGGCTACGACCTGGGTCGGGACTATCCCGGCCTCGACGATCACATGCTGCTTGCGGTCACCGAAATGAACACCAGGGACGACATCGACCGGCTGGTGACGGCGCTGGCTGCGATCGCCGAAACCCCATCGGGGCAGCCATGACCGAGCCCACCCTCTACGACAAGAGCGTGGTCGGGCGGACCGCCGTTGACCTACCCACCCTCGATGTCCCCCCGGCCGGTCTTCCCGACGACCTGCGCCGCCCGGACAACGGGCTGCCCGAACTGTCGCAGGTCGACGTGATGCGCCACTATCTGCGCTTGTCGCAACAGAACTTCGGGGTGGACAGCGGCTTCTACCCACTGGGCTCGTGCACGATGAAGTACAACCCGAAGACATCGGAGGCCATCGCCCGCCTCGACGGGTTCGCCCACACCCATCCGCTCCAGGATCCCGACACCGTGCAGGCCAACCTCGGCGTGATGTACCGGCTCCAGGAATGGCTGACCGAGATCGGTGGCTTCGGAGCGGTGTCGCTGCAGCCTGCGGCCGGCGCCCACGGCGAACTCACCGGCCTGCTGATGATCCGGGCCTACCACCGGGACCGGGGTGACGGCCGGCGCCGCCAGATTCTGATCCCCGACTCCGCCCACGGAACCAATCCGGCGTCGACCTCGATGGCCGGATTCACGACCCTCCAACTCCCGTCCGACGATCGGGGCAACATCGACCTCGCGGCGGTTCGGGCCGCCTGTGACGAGTCGGTGGCCGGCATCATGCTCACCAATCCCAACACGCTCGGGCTGTTCGAGGAGCAGATCGAGGAGGTGACGGCGCTGGTGCACGGTTGTGGCGGCCTGGTCTACGGGGACGGGGCCAACATGAACGCCCTCACCGGCGTGATCCGGCCGGCCGACGTCGGCATCGACATCATGCACTACAACCTCCACAAGACGTTCTCCACCCCCCACGGAGGGGGAGGACCAGGGTCGGGGCCGGTGGCCGTGGTGCCCACCCTGGCCGACTACCTGCCGGGGCCGCTGGTCGCCCTCGACGACCCTGCTCCCGCCATCGACGATGAACACACCTCGCCCCGCTACCGTCTCGTCGACCCACCACGCTCGATCGGACGGATGTGCACCTTCCACGGGAACTTCGCCATGCTGGTGCGGGCCTACGCATACATCCGAATGCACGGAGACGAGGGGCTACGCCAGAACGCTCTGCACGCCGTGCTGAACGCCAACTACCTTCGGGTGAAGCTGCACGACACCTACCCCGTTCCCTTCGACCGGGTCGCCATGCACGAGTTCGTCTGCCAGGGCCGGATCGACGGCAGCCCGGTTCGAGCGCTCGACATCAGCAAGCGGTTGATCGACCATGGCTTCCACCCGCCCACGAATTACTTCCCG
>JAOTVU010000109.1 GCA_029863385.1 Acidimicrobiia bacterium | reverse complement strand
TCAGGTGCTCGACAAGGCGACCGTGCAGCCTGACACCTTTGTTCCTCCGATCACGTTCTTCTTCTGGACAGCCCTGATTCTCGGTGGGGCCGCCCGGGTGTTCTCACCGATCGTCGGTGCCATACTGTTCTGGTTCATCATCATTTTCGCCGAGTCGTTCCTGTCGGAGCTCGTCGAGGACGGCACGATTCCGGAGGCCATTCTGAAGAGCACTGACGTGTCGAACGTCCGATTCTTGATTATGGGCATCATGCTCATGTCCCTTATGGTTTTCAGACCGCAGGGAATATTCGGAGACCGGGAGGAGATGGCCCTCGATGACCGATGAACAGCCGTCCGGCGATGGTGCAGTCACGGCAGTTCAGCCGAACGTGCTCGATGGCGTGGCCGAGGAGCCTGGCGTATCGAAACCCGATCCGATTCTGTTGGTCGACAACCTTCGCCGCTCCTTCGGCGGCCTGGTCGCCGTCGATGTCGAGCACCTCGAGGTGCAGCGGGGAATCATCACCGCTCTGATTGGACCCAACGGTGCTGGTAAGACCACGTTCTTCAACCTCCTCACCAACTTTGATCGCCCCAACACCGGGAAGGTGACCTTCGAGGGCGAGGACGTCACCGGAACCGCGTCGCACAAACTGGCCAACAAGGGCATGGTGCGTACCTTCCAGTTGACGAAGGCGCTGTCGAGACTCAGCGTCATCGAGAACATGAAGCTCGGCGCTGTCAATCAGCGGGGCGAATCGTTGTGGCGGGGCATCATACCGCCGATGTGGCGGGCTCAGGAGCAGGAAATCGAAGCACGGGCCGACGCCCTCCTGGAGCGGTTCCAGCTGTCCCACATGCGCAACGAGTTCGCCGGCACGATGTCGGGGGGCCAGCGTAAGCTGCTGGAGATGGCCCGGGCCCTGATGACCGAACCCAACATCGTGATGCTCGATGAGCCGATGGCCGGCGTGAACCCGGCGTTGACCCAGTCGCTACTCGGGCACGTGAAGTCTCTGCGCGACGACGGCATCTCCGTGGTGTTCGTGGAACACGACATGGATGTGGTGCGCGACATCTCCGACTGGGTCGTGGTGATGGCCGAGGGCCAAGTGATCGCCGAGGGACCACACAGCTCGATCGGCGCCAACCAGCGGGTCATCGATGCCTACCTCGGTACCCATCATGACAGTGCCCTCGATTTCTCCGAAGACCTCCTGGGAGGCGACTAGATGTCGGACCCGCTCATCGCGTTGAACAACGTCGTCGCCGGCTATGTGCCCGGCGTGGACATCCTCAATGGTGTCAATCTTGAGGCCCAAGACGGCGAACTCATTGGCATCATCGGCCCCAACGGTGCCGGTAAGTCGACCATGATCAAGGCCATGTTCGGCTTGGTAAACGTCCGCAGCGGCACGGTGATGTTCGACGGCGACGAGATCACCAACATGAAGGCCCATGCACTCGTGGAACGCGGCGTCGGCTACGTGCCCCAGAACAACAACGTGTTTCCCAGCCTCACCATCCAGGAGAACCTGGAGATGGGCAACTTCCTCAGTCCGGCCACCAACACGGAACGGCTGGAACGGATCTTCTCGCTCTTCCCCCGTCTCAAGGAACGGGCCACCCAACGGGCCGGATCGCTGTCGGGCGGTGAACGCCAGATGCTGGCCATGGGGCGGGCCCTCATGATGGAGCCATCGGTGCTGTTGCTCGACGAGCCCTCCGCCGGTCTGTCACCGGTGCTCCAGGATGAGGTGTTCATCCGGACCAAGCAGATCAACGCCACCGGCGTGACCGTGATCATGGTCGAACAGAACGCCAGCCGGTGTTTGCAGATCTGCGATCGCGGCTACGTGCTCGATCAGGGAACCAACGCCTACACCGATTCCGGGCGTGCGCTTCTGGAGGATCCGAAGGTCATCGAGCTCTACCTGGGCACCCTGGCCAAGGCACACTAGCCGCCTCGAGCCGGCTGATCGCGGGCGCCATGACGACGTCGTTCGACGCCGAATCCTCGTCGCCCGGACCGTCTCGGGCCGGGTTCGTTGACGATCTGATCGGCGTCGTCGGTGCCGACAACGTTCTGAGCGCGCCGGAGGTCACCGGCAGTTACCTCGTCGACTGGACCGGCCGGTTCCGGGCCGGCCCGGCCGTGGTGGTGCGGCCGGCTACGACCGAGGAGACGGCGGCCGTGGTCAGGGTCTGCTCGATCCACGGTGTTGCGGTTTGCCCACAGGGAGGCAACACGGGGCTGGTGGGAGGCAGCGTGCCGCTCGACGGCGGGCTGGTCGTCTCCACCCGACGACTCAGGCGGCTCGATGCCGTCGATGTCGCGGCCGGCCGGTTGACCGCCGGAGCGGGCGTGACACTCGGCGATCTCCACCGACATGCCATAGCGGCCGGCATGGCCTACGGTGTGGATCTCGGGGCCCGAGACAGCGCCACCATCGGTGGTACGGTCGCCACGAACGCCGGGGGGAACAACGTCATTCGCTACGGCATGACCCGCGACAACCTCGTCGGCATCGAGGTCGTCCTGGCCGACGGATCGGTGATCAGGGATCTCGCCGGACTCGAAAAGGACAACACCGGCTACGATCTGGCGGGTCTGTTCTGCGGTAGTGAGGGAACGTTGGGGATCATCACGGCGGTAACGGTCAGGCTCCACCGGCCGTTCCCGGAGATGGTCACCGGCCTGCTGGCGTTCGATTCGGTTGCGACGGCGACAGCGGCTGTTCGATCCTTGACGGCTGCGTACCTTCCGCTTGAAGCAATCGAGTTGATGCTCGGGCCGGGTTTCGAACTCATCCGATCCACCTTCGATCTCCCGTCCGTCTTCGGGCGTGGCCACGCGGCGTACCTCCTCGTCGACTGTGCCGACGCGACACCGGTCACGGAGCGGTTGGCGTCGGCGGTCGGTGACCTCGACGGCCTGGAGGATGCAGCTGTGGCCGACGACGGTCCTCGGCGCTCGTCGCTGTGGCGATACCGGGAACTGCACACCGAGGCCGTCGCCGGGATCGGACCGCCGCTCAAGCTCGACGTGTCGGTGCCGGTCGGCGACGTCGGACGGTTCGTCGAGCAGACGATCGACGACGTCGAGGCATCCCACCCAGAGGCCCGGGTCTGGATCTGGGGCCATGCCGGTGATGGCAACGTCCACGTCAACATCACCGGGCTGGATGCCGCCTCCGAGGAGCCCTGCGCCGCATCAATCCTTGACCTCGTGATCTCGCTCGACGGTAGCGTCAGCGCGGAGCACGGTATCGGCCGTCTGAAGAAGGACTGGCTGCTCCGCCAACGGGGCCCCGTCGACGTTCGGGTGTTCCGCGCCATCAAGACGGCGCTCGACCCGGAAGGCATCTTCCAACCGGGTGTCCTCCTCCCCGACGCTCCCTAACCCCCACCGAACCGCAGCAGAGGTTGTACCCAGTCCGGGCTGGCGCGCGCAGAATGGATAGGGCGCAAGTCGGGGAACGCAAATGGGACCGATCCCGGAGGATCGGCCCCACTGTGAGTTGCGTTACGATAGATCAGACCGTGGTCTGACCTCCGAGTGAAACTACTCGGCGAAGACGTACACGTCCTGGGCGACGTCGATGCCGTCGGCGCCGTAGGTCATGATTCGGAAGCTGGCGGCCGAGGGCTCACCGGCATCCACGAATTCGTACGGGCCCCCAATGCCGTCATAGTCGGGGTCACCGCCGGCGGCGATGATGTCACGACACGAGGCGAAGTCGGTGCACTTATCACCACCACGGGTGATGTCGTTGATCTGAGCGGCGACCTGGATCGGGTCGTCGGTGCCGGCGGCCTCGGCGGCCAGGGCGACGATGACGACGGCGTCGTAGGTCTCCGCACCGTAAGCAAGGACCTCGACGGGCTCGCCGTATGCTTCCTCGAAGCGATCGGTGAAGTCGGTGATCGAGGTCAGGTCAACGGAGGGAACGGTGCCCTTCAGGCCCTCGAGGATCGACGGGTCGGTCACCTCGTTGGCGGCACCTTCGATGAAGCCGTCAACGCCGTAGATCGGCTTGTCGACCGGGCCGATGCCACGCTCGTTCATGGTGGTCAGGATGCTGCCGGCCTCCTGGAAGGCGACCACGACGTAGGCGTCGGAATCGGCGGCGACGAGCTTGTCGATCTCGGGATCGAAGTTCTCGGTGTCGACCGCGTAGGCCAGGAACTCATCGACGGTACCGCCGGAGGCTTCGAAGTTGTCTTTGATGGCGTTGGCCAGGCCCTCGCCGTAGCTCTCTTGACGATAGATGATGCTCATGCTGGCGTTGCCCTCCTCGGCGACCAGGTCGGCCAGCACCTTGCCCTGCAGCAGATCCGACGGAGCCGTACGGAAATACAGGCCGTTGTCGTTGTAGGTGGTGAAGTCGGGTGAGGTGTTGGCCATCGAGAACTGGATCACACCGGCACCGGTGATCTTGTCGATCACGGTCTTGGACACGGCGGACGAAGCGGCACCGATGATGACATCCGCACCATCGGCCAGCTGGGCGTCGACGGTCGGGTTGGCGATGTCGACGTTGGTGTCGCCGGAGTCACCCTCGATGGTGACGATGGGGTTGCCCAGAACGCCGCCGGCGGCGTTGATGTCTTCCTCGGCCAGGCGCAGTGCGGCGACCTCGGGGGGTGACAGGAAGGCCAGGTCACCGGTCAGGGGGATGATCGAACCGACGGTCAGCACACCATCGACCGACGAACCGGCGACGGGAGTCTCGTCCTCTATCGCCTCGGTGGTGTCCGTGGTCGTGTCCTCGGTGGTGTCTTCCTCCGTCGCCTCCGTGGTGTCTGTGGTTTCGTCCGTTGCTGCGGTGTCCCCGGAGTCGTCCGAACCGCACGCGGCGGCGGCAAACGAGAACGCCATCAGCAGCGCCAAGAACTTTATCAGGCGCGAATTTGCCATTGTACTTACTCTCCTCAATTGGGTTTCGACCTCAGACGAGGTCAGTGGGTCATCATAGCGGCGGGTTGCGAGAAGGGAATCGCGCCATAGCGGAACGTTTCCTACTTTGTCACCGCATGACGATTTGGTATCAGTCGAGCGACCGCCGCAAAACCGTTTCCGTCGAACGACGGCTTCCTCTAGAACAACCCGACGGCCCGGCGGACCCGCTCCATCACCTCTGAAGCCTTCTCCCGGGCCCGGTCCTCGCCGACGCCGAGCAGCTCGGTGACCGTGGCGTCGTCGAGCTCGGCCATACGTTTCTGGATCGGTCGGAACATCTCGATGACCGCTTCGGCGGTGTCGGCCTTCAGCGGACCGTACTGGGTGTAGTTCTCGGCCTCGGTAACCGGATCGGTTCGTTTGGCCGCACCGAGGATCGACAGGAGATTGGACACGCCAGGCTTGGTCACCGGGTCGAACCGGACATCGGCATCGTTGTCGGTGACGGCCCGTTTGAACTTCCTGGCGATTTCGTCCTCGGTGTCGGCGAGGGTCACGGTTCCGAGAATCGAGTCCGACGACTTCGACATCTTGTTCCCCGGACTCTGGAGATCCATGATGCGGGCTCCCACCTCGGCGATGCGGGCCTCGGGAACCACCAGCACCTCGCCGAAGCGGCTGTTGAAACGTTGCGAGACGTCCCTTGCGATCTCGAGGTGCTGCCGCTGGTCGTCGCCGACCGGCACGATGTCGGTGTCGTAAAGGACGATGTCGGCCGCCATGAGAGTCGGATAGGTGAACAAGGCGGAGGAGACGAACTCGTTGGCCTCGCTCTTGTCCTTGAACTGGGTCATCCGCCGTAACTCGCCGAAGGCGGTCACACACTGCATGAACCAGGCAAGCTCGCTGTGCTCTCGAACCCGTGACTGCACGAAAAGAATCGACCGTTGCGGATCGATGCCGACCGCCAGCATCACCCGGGCCATCTGCAGCGTGGCTCGGCCCACCTCTCCCGGTTCGCGGGGGACCGACAGGGCGTGGAGGTCGACGATGCAATAGATGCCGTCGGTCGATTCCTGCAAATCAACCCAGTTGCGGAGCGCCCCGATGTAGTTGCCCAGGTGTGGGACGTCACCGGTGGGCTGGATACCGCTGAAGGTTCGGGGGACGATGTTCGCACCGACCGAGTCGGTGCTCACGCTGCCGGTGTCAGTGCTCGTGCTGCCGGAGTCAGTGCTCATGACAGCCAGGCTAGGGTCGCTCCCGCGCCGTTGGCGACCGAATTTCGTCTAGAATCACAGCGATGTCATTCCAGGTACAGACCGAGACCTTCGAGGGTCCGTTCGATCTTCTCCTGCATCTGATCCTCAAAGACGACGTCGATCTCTACGAGGTTCGGCTGTGCGAGATCGTTGATGCCTATCTCGCCGAGCTGTCTCAAATCGAGAACTGCGACCTGGAGGTGTCCACCGAGTTCCTGCTCATCGCCGCCACTCTTGTCGAACTCAAGTGCCGCCGCCTGCTGCCCGTCGACGACGATCTGGATCTCGACGAGGAGCTCGGTCTGTGGGAGGAACGCGACCTGCTCCTGGCCCGGCTGTTCGAATGCAAGACCTTCAAAGATGCGGCCGTCATGCTCCAGGAGCTGATGGATACCGCTTCGCTGTCGATTCCCCGCCAGTTCGGTCTGGAGGAGTCGTTCCTCGCACTGGCGCCCGATCCGCTGGCCGGAATGACCGCGGCAAAGCTTCGCCGGGCCTTCCTCCGGCTTGTGGCCGAGAAACCCAGGCCGGAGGAACTCTCGCTGATCCACATCTCCGCGGTGAAGGCGGACGTGACCGATGCGATCGAAACGTTCATCGCCGAGCTTCCCGGGCGCGGCCCGGTCACCTTCCGGGCGTTGACCGACGGGATCGAGGAACGCATCGAGGTGGTGGTCCGCTTCCTTGCGGTGCTCGAACTTTTCAAGCAGGGCCTGATCGAGCTCGAGCAGGCGGTCAGTTTCGGCGAACTCGTCGTGGTCTGGACGGCCGATGAAATCGACCTCACGGCCGGCGGTCACCAAAGTCTGGCCGAGATGACGATCTCCAACGCCGACGTGTACGAGGGCTGACGCCACGATGGAGGATCCGATTGTCGCCGACCAGCCCGCCGACATCCTGACCGAGGCCCGCCGGGCGATCGAGGCCATGCTCCTCGTCGCCTCCGAACCGACCGAGGAACACCTCCTGGCCCAGGTGGTCGAACTCCCGCCCGAGACGGTCCGTGGCATCTGTGTCGACCTGGCAGCCGCCTACGAAGCCGATCGTCGCGGTTTCCAGCTCGTCGAGGTGGCCGGCGGCTGGCGATACCAGACCCATCCGGACGTACACCCCTATGTCGAACGCTACGCGATGGAGGGCCTGCCCAACCGGTTGTCGAGCGCCGCCCTGGAGACGCTGGCCATCGTCGCCTACAAGCAACCGATCTCTCGCATCCAGGTGGGTGCGATCCGCGGCGTGAATGCCGATGGCGTGCTCAAGACGCTCGAGCAGCGGGGCTACATCGCCGAGGTGGGCCGTGACAACGGTCCTGGCCAGGCCACCTTGTTCGGCACGACCGACTTCTTCCTCGAACGGTTGGAGCTGGCCGCGATCGACGACCTCCCGCCCCTCGGCGACTTCATCCCGTCGGCCGATGTGCTGGAAGCGATGGAACAGACACTCCGTATCGAGTCCGAGCCTGCCGGGAACGGCGACGGCGACAACGACAGCGACAACGACGGCGACGCTGAGTCGCAGGGCGTCGTGACGGACGATGACACCGCCGACGCCGCCGACGAGATCCTGGATCTGCGCGAGCAGCAGGGTACGCCCGACGATCGATACTCCTAGGCTCGATTCGGTGGACGGCGAATCGGAGCGGGCGCAAAAAGTACTCGCCCGACTGGGTGTAGGCAGTCGACGGGCCTGCGAGGAGCTCATTCGGGAGGGGCGGGTTACGATCAACGGCGCCGTGGCCACCCTCGGCGACCGTGTCTCGGAAGGCGATCAGCTGGCCGTCGACGGGGTTGTCTTCTCGACGATGCCGGAGATCGTCGTGTACCTGCTCAACAAGCCGGCCGGCGTGGTGACCACGGCGTCGGACCCTCAAGGTCGACCCACCGTGATGGATCTGATCCCCTCCGAGCCCCGTGTGTTTCCCGTAGGCCGTCTCGATCTCGACACCGAGGGTCTCCTGCTGCTCACCAACGACGGAGCGCTCACCAATCGGCTGACCCACCCGAGCTTCGGCGTCGACAAGGAATACATCGCCCATGTCAAAGGCAACCCGAGTAGGGGAGCGCTGCGCCGTCTCCGGGAGGGTGTCGAGCTCGACGACGGCATCACCGCTCCGGCCCAGGTCTCGGTCGTGGCGCCCGGTGTGATCCGTCTGATCATCCACGAGGGCCGCAACCGGCAGGTTCGACGAATGTGTGAGGCGGTCGGCCATCCCGTCGTTCGTCTGGTCCGCTCCCGCATCGGTCCGCTCGTCGATCGCCGCCTCAAACCGGGCGAGCACCGGCTGCTCGACTCTGACGAACTGTTGTCATTGCAACGGGCGGCATCGTCTTCGCGGTAGATTCCCCTGGTGGTCGACATCATGACGCCTTCCGTTCACCCTGCACCGGTGGCTGGTTGATCCGGTGGCGGTCCGTGCACTCCGGGGAGCGACCACGGTCGACCGAGACGACGTCGACGAGGTCAAGAAACGGGCGGGTGAACTCCTCGAGGGCCTTCTCGACCGCAACGACATCCAGGCCGACGATCTGATCAGCATCTTCTTCACCACCACCGCGGACATTTCGTCGATTGCGCCCGCGGCCGGGATCCGGGCCCTCGGCTACACCGACGTTCCGCTTCTCTGCGTCGGCGAGATGCCGACCGAGGGTGGCCTGGCCCGCTGCATCCGGCTCATGGTCCACGTCGAGACCGAGCGGCCCCGCTCGGCGATGCGACATCTCTTCCTGCGCGGGGCGGTCGTGCTTCGTCCCGACCTCGTCGACGACAACGATGACGACGGGGACGTGGACCCATCCGAAGGCGGTCAACCGAAGGACACGACATCATGATCGACGGACCGGGTATCGCCACCTCCGACGACGGCAGCGGGCGGGTGACGGGGCGCACCGTCGTGCCCGGCCGGGCCAACGTCGTCGGCGCCGGACTCATCGGCGGTTCGGTCGGCATGGCGCTCCGGGAGCGGGGCTGGTACGTCTCGATCTCCGACGTCGACGCCGGATCGCAGTCCGAGGCCGTCAACCGGGGCGCCGCCGATGCGGTCGGGCTCGACGGGGCGGCCGATATCACGTTCATTGCCGCTCCGGTCGGCGTGATACCGGAGCTGGCCCATCAGGCCCTCGACAAGACGTCAGGCCTGGTCACCGACGTCGGTTCCACCAAGGCCGACATCTGCCGATCGGTGATCGACCCCCGATTCGTCGGGGGCCACCCAATGGCCGGCTCCGAACAGGACGGCATCACCGGCGCCCGATCCGATCTCTTCGCCGGCGCGATGTGGGTCCTTACGCCGTCGGAGACCACCGACGAGGAGGCGTTTGCCATCGTTCGGGCTGTCGTGCGCAGCCTCGGTGCCGAGACCATCTCGCTGGCGGCCACGGTCCATGACGAGCTGGTTGCCCACGTCAGCCACGTTCCACACCTCACGGCCGCGGCTCTGATGAATCTGGCGTCGGGCGGCTCACTGCAACACCGGGCGCTGTTGCGCCTTGCGGCCGGCGGGTTTCGGGACATGACCCGAATCTCGGCCGGGAGACCTTCGATCTGGCCCGACATCTGCGTCGCCAATTCCACGGCCATCACCACATCGCTGGACGAACTGATCGAACGACTGGAGGAAACCCGCCGTCTGGTGGAGGCCCGTGACCGGGTCGGTCTGTACCGGCTGCTCAACAGCGCCCGGATGGCCCGTCTCAATCTACCGGTCGGTTACGGCGAGGTTGACCGGGTCGCCGAGGTCGTGGTGCCCATACCCGACCGTCCCGGGGAGCTGGCCGCCATCACCACGTTGGCCGCCGAACTCGATGTCAACATCCTCGATCTGGAGATCAGCCATTCCGGCGAAGGGCGTAAGGGCCTGCTCACCGTCGTGGTCGATGCTGATCTGGCGGAGCGTCTCGTCGGTGGGCTGATGGTGCGTTCCTACCATCCGACGGTGCGGCGTCGCGACGACGAGCCCGTCGACCCCGAGGAGGACCGGCAACGTGGCTGACGAGGGGTCGATCGTGGTGGTGGCCATCGACGGCCCGGCCGGATCGGGCAAGTCGACGGTGGCGAAGCGGCTGGCCGAAGCGCTCGGCCTGTTCTATCTCGATACCGGTGCCATGTACCGTGCGGTCACGCTGGCCGCCCTCAACGAGGGGCTGGATCCATCGGACGAGCCGGCCGTGGCGGAGCGGGCCGAACGGGTCGATATCGAACTCCGGTCCGACGGCACGGTCCTGGTCGACGGCGCCGACTGCACCGAGGCCATCCGCAGCGATGCCGTGAACGGTGCCGTCTCGGTGGTGGCCGCCAACCAGGCGGTGCGGCGGGAGCTCGTCGACCGGCAACGGCGCTGGACCCGGCTACGGGGCGGGGGAGTGCTGGAGGGGCGCGACATCGGTTCGGTGGTGTTCCCCGACGCCGATCTCAAGGTCTATCTGACGGCCTCACCCGAGGTGCGAGCGCGGCGTCGAGCGGGGGAGCAGTCCGATGGTACGGCTCGCGACAATGCGGTGGAGGCGGTTGCCCGCGACCTCGCCCGGCGCGACGCCTACGACTCCGGTCGAGCACATGACCCGCTGAAGGTGGCCGACGACGCCCATGTGGTCGACACCAGCGATCTCACGATCGACGGGGTGGTCGAGCTGCTGGTCTCCATGCTCGGAAGCGCCGTCGGTGGCCCCGGCCACCCGGTGGCTTCCGGTGAGTGACAGCGTGGGCGCTACAGCGTGAGCGAAGGCGTGGGTGCGGTGGCATCGGCGACGAACACGGCCGTCGATATGGGTCGGGGTGCGCGGGTGACCTACCGGATCCTTCGCCTGCTCCTGACCGCCGTGTCCAAGGTCTGGTTCCGGGTGACCGTCACCGGAATCGAACACGTTCCGAGCTGCGGTGGCTACATCCTCGCTCCCGGCGCCCACCGTTCGATCCTCGACACGCCGATTGCCGCCCTGGCCAGCCCACGGGTGCTCAGGTTCATGGGGGCCGAGAACTATTTCGCCATCCCCGGCCTTGGGTTTTTTCTCCGCTCGATGGGCGGATTCCCTGTGGAACGGGCCATGACCGATCGGGCAGCCTTGCGGGTGGCGGAGGTGCTGCTGGCGAGCGGTGAACCGCTGGTCGTCTTTCCCGAGGGCACCCGCCAGGACGGTCCAACGATCGGCGAGATGAAGGAGGGGGCTTCGTTTCTGGCCTGTCGGACGGGCGTGCCGGTCGTGCCGGTCGGTATCGGCGGCGCGGCCCGGGCCATGCCCAAGGGTGCGCGATTTCCCCGGCCTCGTCGCATCGCCGTCGTGGTCGGCGCACCGATCCATCCTCCGGCCCGTGGCGACGGCCCGGGAGGTGGCCGGCTGAAACGCTCGGCCATCCGTGGACTCACCGACGAGCTGCGAGCCAACCTGCAGGTGTTGTTCGACGAGGCCCAGCGGCGGGCCGATGTCAGCCCCTGACCGCCCGGCCGCCCGCCCCGGCCGCCCTGCCCTCCCGCCCGCAACCTCCGAACTTCTCCGACTTCTCGACCCGCTGGACGCGGGTTTTCGGATCTGTCGACCCGGTTCGAGGGTCGACAACCCCGAAAAGTTCGGTGGGGGCCGGGCGGGTTGAGGTTACAGCGCCGTGAGGACGTCTGAGGCGTCCACGTGGCGATCCTGAATGCGGGGGTTGTCGCCGACCGGACCGCCGGCGGCCAGGGTGGCGACCACATCGACGACGCTGAGCAGCTCCCGGAGGTTGCGGGGCGGAGGGAAATACTCGTCCTCCTCGGTGATGCGGACCTCCTCGACACCGTCGGTGGGATCGAGGAAATCGATGACCGCCTGGACCACGTCCTCCGGTGCCGAGGCGCCCGCGGTGAGACCGACGGTGCCGCGAAGATCGGTGGGAAGCTCGTCGGGCCCGTTGACGCGGAACACGCGGTCGCAGCCGGCCTCGGTCGCCAGTTTGGCCAACGCGTTGGTGTTGGAGCTGTTGGCCGAGCCGATGACCACGAAGGCATCACAGCGTTCGGCCACCGCCATGAGCGCCGACTGCCGATTCGTGGTGGCGAAACACAGGTCGGAGCGAGCCGGCGTGAACAGATCGGGGTAGCGTTCCTTGGCCGCGTCGGCCACGTCGGCCCAGTCGCGGTGGCTGAGCGTCGTCTGGGCCAGCAGCGCGGTCGGCTGGTCGAAGTCGGGCAGCTCCGCGACATCGTCGACCGATTCCACCCGATGTATCGCTTCGGGGGCGACGGCCATCGTGCCGACGGCCTCCTCATGGCCCTCATGGCCGATGTAGACGATCTGGTACCCCTTGCCCGCCCGGACCTTGACCTCGTGGTGGACTTTCGTCACCAGCGGGCAGACGGCGTCGACGACGTAGCTGCCTCGGTCGCGGGCGGCCGCCACCACCTCGGGGGCCGAACCATGAGCCGACAACATGATTGGGCGGCCGGGCGGCACCTCGGTGATGTCGTCGACGAAGATCACGCCCCGGTCGGAAAAACGTTCGACCACGAGCTTGTTGTGGACGATCTCGTGATAGCAGTAGACCGGCGGCTCGAACGCACGCACCATCCAAGCCAGCGCCTTGATCGCCATCTCCACCCCGGCGCAGAAGCCGCGTGGGCTGCACAGGAGCACCCGGTCCACCGCGTGTGTTTGCTGTACCGTTGCTGATTCGTCCATCACCATCCAGGCTACTGGCTATCATTGACTGGTGAGTTTGCCCCTGGTGGTTGCCGTAGCGCCCGGTTCTCCGGCCGCCGATGCCGGGATCGAGGTCGGCGATGTGCTCGTCTCGATCAACGGCGAGCAGCCGCGCGACGTCATCCGCTACCAGCTCCTCGTCGACGGGCCCGAACTCGAACTGGAACTCGACCGGAGCGGCCTGAACCGCGTCGTCGAGATCACCAAAGCCGAGGGACACCCCCTCGGCATCGAGGTGCAGGCCGCCGTGTTCGACCAGGTCCGAACGTGCGACAACCACTGCGGGTTCTGCTTCATCTACCAGCTGCCGCCGGGGATGCGGCGCAGCCTGTACCTGAAAGACGACGACTACCGTCTGTCGTTCCTCTACGGAAACTTCACCACCCTCACCCGGTTCACCGAGGCCGACTTCGAGCGGGTGATCACCGAGGGACTGTCGCCGCTCTATGTCAGCATCCACGCCACCGACCGGGTGAAGCGGACCGAGATGCTGCGGAATCGGCGGGGAGCGACGAGCCTCCGCTGGCTTGGCGCCCTGCTCGACGCCGGGATCGAGGTTCACGGCCAGGTCGTGGTCTGTCCCGGACTGAACGACGGCGCCGTGCTGGAGGACACGCTCTTGACCGTGCTCGACGCCTACCCGTCGCTGGCCAGTCTGGCTGTCGTGCCGCTCGGCGTCAGTGGGCACTCCAACGAGCCCGCCATGCGGCCCCACACCAACGCCGAAGCGGCTGCCGTCGTCGAGCTGGTCACCGAGTGGCAGTCGATCTACGCCGGTGTGCTGGGCCGTCGTCTGGTGTTCGCAGCCGACGAATACTACCTGCTGGCCGGTCGCCCGTTTCCGGCCGCCGACACGTACGAGGGGTTCGCCATGCACGAAGACGGAATCGGGATGGCTCGAACCTTCGAACTCGAGTTCGCTGGACTGAGCGACACACCGGTCGGTCCCGCCTCCGGCTTCTTCGCCTGGGTCGACGGTGCGCCCGCCGAGGGGTACCGGGCCCCTCGGATCGCGGCGGCTGACCCTACAACCACTGGCGGCGTCGGGGCGCAACCGGTCACCCTGCGCCCCTCGGCGAAGGCTCCGGTCGCCATTCTCACCGGCGCCTACGGCGCCCGGGTTCTCGAACCGCTCCTGCGGAAGGTGGCGGACGAGCTGCCCGTCGACGCGCGTGTTGTCACCGTCGAGAATCGATTCTTCGGCGGCAACATCGGCGTGACCGGGTTGATGGTCGGCGCCGACGTGGCCCGCCATCTCGCCGAGGAACCGACCGGTCACCGGTACCTGCTGCCCGACGTCTGCCTGTCAGGTGGCCGTTTCCTCGACGGAACGACCCTTGAGGAGCTGCCCCGACCGGTGGAAATCGTCGGCACCGACGGGCTGTCGCTTCGTCGGGCCCTCGGCCTGCCGACCGCCGACGTCAACGAGACCGTCACTGCCACCGTCGAGTCGGCCGTCACCCTGGCGGTCGCACGATGAGCGCCCTCCCCGAAGTCGTCATCGTCGGTCGTCCCAACGTGGGCAAGTCAACGCTGATGAACCGCATCCTCGGGCGACGGGAGGCGATCGTCGAGGAGCGGCCCGGGGTCACCCGGGACCGCAAGGAGGTGGAGGCCGATTGGCAGGGTCGTCCGTTCCGGCTGGTCGACACCGGTGGCTGGCTGGCTCGAGGCTCGGAGCTTGATCTGAAAGTGTCGAGCCAATCGGAGCGCGCCCTGAAGACGGCCGATGTGATCCTGTTCGTGGTCGACGCCATCGTCGGCGTGACCGACGAGGACATGGCCGCCGCCAAACTCCTCCGTGCCGCTGACACCCCGGTTCTGCTCGTGGCCAACAAGATCGACGACCGGTCGCACGAGTCGGCGATCTGGGATTTGAACCGTCTCGGCCTCGGCGACCCCTTCCCGGTCAGCTCCTTCCACGGTCGAGGTGTCGGCGATCTGCTCGACGCCGTCATCGCCACCTTTGACGCGGACGAGGACGACGAAGCAGCGGTCGACGGTGACGACGGCGACGAGATCGCGCCCGACCGAATCTTCAGCATCGCACTGGTCGGCCGTCCCAACGTCGGCAAGTCCACGCTGTTCAACCGCCTGATCGGTGAGGAACGCTCGGTGGTGCACGACATGCCCGGCACGACCCGGGACACGATCGACACGGTCGTCGACACCGAGATAGGTCCGGTTCGTTTTCTCGACACCGCCGGAATGCGGCGACGATCCAGGATCAACGAGGACACCGAGTACTACTCGGTTGTCCGCTCGTTGAAGGCGGTCGACGGGGCCGATGTGGCGCTACTGATCATCGACGCCACCGAGGGCGTCACCCAACAGGACCAGCGTCTGGCCGAGCGGGTTGACGCCGCCGGCTGCCCGGTGGTCGTGGTGTTGAACAAGATGGATCAGCTCACGACCGACCAGAAGAACGACCTCGGGATCCAGCTGGAGCGCAAGCTCAGCTTCCTCCCGGAGGCGGGCGTGCACCGGATCTCGGCCCTGAACGGGTCGGGGACGCAGAAGCTGTTGCCGTCACTGCGCTCCGCGATCGCGGCGTACCAGACCCGGGTTCCGACCGGCAAGGTCAACGATGTCATCCGTCTGGCCCAGCAGGCCCAACCGGCTCCCGGCGGTGCGCGTGTCCTGTACGCCACGCAGGGCGCCGTCGATCCCCCGACCTTCACCCTGTTCGCCAACCGCCGAATTCCCGACCACTATCTGCGCTACCTCGAGCGTCGGTTGCGGGAGGAGTTCGACTTCGGCCCGACACCGATCAAGATCCGGGTCAGGCGCCGGAGCGACTAACGGGCAGATCAGACCGGCGGCTGGGAGACTGCTCCCAAGCCCGGCGGCACGGTCGTCCGCAGGTCGCCCGGCCCGCCGTCACCGGGCTGGGCTAGGATGGAAGGACTATGGAGAGGCTCCTACCGGCTCTCGCCGCGATCGTCTGTGCTCTGGCCGCTGCCGCCTGGGCTCGGGCTGCCGTGCGGCGGCATCGGGTCGTGAGTCGGCTGGCCGAGGAGCAGACCGCTCCCGACTTGTGGCGCCTCGCCATCAACGACTACCGGCGCGACCTGCAGACGGCGGTGTTCACCGGTCTGGCCTCGATGGCGCTTCTGATCGTGGCCATCGTGCGGATCGGTACCTGGCAGGCGGCACTCGTGTCGCTGCTGGGCGTTCCGGCCGCGGTCGCCCTCGTCAACCGTGAATCCCAAATGGAGATCGCCCGAATTTCCGCCGATCGGGCCGAGGTCGAGAAGAAGGCCCGTGAGGTGCTGACGCAGGAGGAGCTGGCGCCCTTGCAGTGGGCCGCCCGGTTGGCCCCCTCGGATCTACCCGATATTCCCAACTTCGAGATCGGGCAGGCCTATCAGGCCGGCAGCGGCGCAATGGCCGGCGACTTCTACGACGTGTTCAAAATCGATCAGGACCGCGTCGGCGCCGTCATCGGCGACGTCACTGGGCACGGCATCGAACCGTCGATCACGGCCCTGCAGGCCAAGTACCTGCTTCGGGCTTTCCTCATTCAGTTCCGCGATCCCGGCCAGGCTCTCGAGCAACTGAACGCCCAGATGTCGGTGCTGGAGCGGGGCGAGGAGTTCATCTCGCTGTGTGTGCTGGTGTTCGACAGCGAGGCAGAAACCCTGCGCTACGCTTCGGCCGGTCACCCTGCAGCCTTCGTCTGGCACGGAGGCGAGGTTCGACCCCTCGGTGCCACCGGTCCGCTGCTCATGCTCGATCCGACCGCTCCCTACCATTCCCGGGAGATGGCGTGGGATCTCGACGATGTCGCCGTGCTCTACACCGACGGGCTGGCCGAGGCGCGGCGAGGCGACGTGTTGTTCGGCGAGGACGGCATCGCCGGCATGATCCGCCGCGATCCGACCGCGACCCCGGACGTCCTGACCAAAGTGCTGGTCGAGGCAGCCCGGGATTTTGCCGGCGGTCCGATCAGCGACGACGTAGCGGTGCTCGTTCTGCGTAGGATCTGACTCGGCGAACGTCGTCTCGACCCTTCGGAGGTCCGTCCTCGTGCCGTGGTGCGATACCTGTGATGTCTATCTGGCCCCTAACTCGGTCGATGAGGGTGGTACCTGCCCGACCTGTGGCGGGTCCGTTGACACGGCCGACCGGATTCAGGCCACCAGCCCCGACCAAGCCGTGCCGTGGCATTTCTGGGTGGTGGTCGTCGCAGTTGTGGCCTATCTCGGTTGGCGGCTGATTCAGGGCATCGGCTGGCTGGTCCAGCAGCTGTGACCTGAAATCGGAATAATCGCGCCGCCAGCTCCCGGAACCACGGTACGATCGGAGCGCCACGGGCTGTGGCGCAGCTTGGTTAGCGCGCTTGACTGGGGGTCAAGAGGTCGGGAGTTCGAATCTCCCCAGCCCGACAGAGTTTCCGCAGGTCACGGCGTTATT
>JAOTVU010000267.1 GCA_029863385.1 Acidimicrobiia bacterium | reverse complement strand
CCACCGAGCACCCCTTCAAGGAGAGTCTGCGGGCCCGCCACATGATCGCCCTGTATCGGGATGGCCGGCAGGCGGAGGCGCTCCGCGTCTATCAGCTGACCCGGAAGATCCTCGGGGAAGAACTCGGTGTCGAACCTTCCCGTGAGCTTCGGGAGCTCGAGGAACGCATCCTCCAACACGACCCGTCTCTGATCGTTGGTGCCGATACGGGCACCGAGACGGTCGCTCTGCTGTTCACCGACATCGCCGGCAGCGCGAGCTTGTGGGAGGCCAACCCGGACGCCACGCGTCACGCTCTCGCCGTCCACGACGAGATCGTCCATGCCGCCATCACCGAGTCGGGCGGACGCATCGTCACGCACACCGGAGAGGGCGTCCTCGCCGCCTTCGTCGGCGTCGGCGATGCCGGCGGGGCGGCGGTGACGGCCCAGCAGCGACTGGCATCGGCCGACTGGGGTCGGCTCGGTTCGCTCGACGTGAAGACCGCCATCGACTTCGGAGAGGTCGAGGTACGGGCCGGCCACTACTTCGGCCCCGTGGTGAACCGTGGCGCCCGGCTGGTGGCAGCAGCCCACGGCGGCCAAATCGTGCTGTCGTCCATGGCAAACGAGCAGCTCTCGACCGGCGACGGGGTCCGGACCCGCGGCCTCGGAGAACACCGATTCCGGGGACTCGGCACCCCCCAGGGCGTCTTCCAACTGGTCGTCGACGGCCTGCCGGCGGACTTCCCTCCGCTCGACACCGGCGGCTCCGTGGGTGAGGCCGTCCGCCACTTCGGTGACGCCATTCGTGGCTACGAGCTTCGAGAGCAGATCGGCTCGGGACCGTTCGGTGTCGTCTACCGGGCCTACCAACCCGCCGTGGGACGCGAGGTGGCCGTGAAGGTGATCCGGCCGGAGTACGCCAACCATTCGGCGTTCGTGCGATCCTTCGAGTCGGAGGCACGCCTTGTGGCGAAGCTCTCCCATCCGCACATCGTCCCGCTGTTCGATTTCTGGCGCGACAGCGAAGGCGCCTATCTCGTGACGCCGCTCCTCGGCCGTGGCAGTCTGGCCGATGTCGAAGGGGCTCTCCCCCCGGAACGGGTGAGTGAGATCGTCCGCCAGGTCGGTTCGGCGCTGGCCTACGCCCATCGTCAAGGTGTCATCCATCGCAACGTGAAGGCGTCCAACCTGCTGGTCGACGGAGAGAGCAATGTCTACGTCTCGGACTTCGGGCTTGCGCTCCGATCCGTCGAGGAGGCGATCGGCGACCCGCATCCCTCGCCCTACCGTGCCCCCGAAGAGGGCACCGGCGCTCCGGTGTCCGACAGCCTCGACGTCTTCGGGCTGGCCGCCGTCGCCGCCGAGTTGTTGACCGGCCGGGGTCCCGCGCCCTCGACCATCGAGGCTCTCCCCGAGCCGCTCCGAACCGTCGTCCAGACCGGGCTCGCTCCCGACCCCTCACTCCGCCACCCCACCGTCGATGCCTTCGTCGCCGCACTCCTGGCCGCAACCGGCCAACACCAGCCTGCCGCCCTGGCGGGTGCCATCGCCCGTAACCCCTACAAGGGGCTGTCGGCCTTCGACGAGGCGGACGGCCAGGATTTCTTCGGCCGCACCAAGGAGATCCACGAGCTTCTCAGCCTCGTCGAGCGGCATCGCATGGTGACCGTTGTCGGCCCGTCGGGTTCGGGGAAATCGTCGCTGGTCAAGGCGGGTCTCGTCCCGGCGTTGCGGGCCCGGCACCCCGACCAGCACCTGGTCGTCACCTGCGTCCCGGGCGCCCACCCCTTCGACGAACTGGCCACCGCGCTCGGCGGCGTCGCCAACCAACCGCTCAACCAGATCGCCGAGGAGCTCCGGTCCGACCAGCACGGTCTCCTCCGGCTGACCAAACGGCTCAGCATGGATCTGGGCTGTGAGATCATGATCATCGTCGACCAGTTCGAGGAACTCTATTCGCTGGTGGGCGACGACGCCGCCCGGGTGGCCTTCGTCGAATCGCTGCTCGAAGCAACACAGGATCCGCACAGCAAGGTCCGGATCCTGACGACCATTCGAGCCGACTTCTTCGACAACCCCCTCCTCGACGGACGACTCGGCAACGTCGTGGCCGACGCCCACCTCACGCTGGCCGTGCCCGGAGCCGAGGCCCTCCTGGAGGCGATCGAAGGGCCGGCCGCCCTCGTCGGGCTGAGCCTGGAGGACGGGATACCCAATCGGATCGTCGGCGACGTGGAACGGGAACCGGGGGCGCTTCCCCTTTTGCAGTTCGTGCTCACCGACCTCGTCGACAACACCGAGGGGTCCCGCATCACCGGCGCCGACTACGACAACCTGGGAGGCGCCACCGGAGCGCTGGCCAACCGGGCGACCGCCGTCTACGAGGGGCTGACACCCGCCGACCGCGAGACCGCCCACCACGTGTTCCTGCGCATGGTCACGGTGTCCGAGGACGCCGATGACGTACGCCGCCGAGTGAGGCGGGCCGAGCTCGAGTCGCTTGAGCTCGATCCCGGTTCGCTCGATCAGGTGATCGCCTCGTTCACCGAGGCCCGGCTGCTCACACTCGACCGCGACCCCATAACACGAGGACCGACCGTCGAGGTGGCTCACGAGGCGCTGATTCGGGAATGGGACCTGCTGGGCCGCTGGATCGCCGACAAGCGGGAGGCCCTACTCGTCCGCCGCCGGTTGGGTGCGATGCTGCAGGACTGGCTCGACGGCGACCGGGCCGACGACCTGCTCCCGGTCGGCACCCGGCTCTCCCAGTTCGAGGACTGGGTGGCGGCCGGAGAACCGACGTCCACCGAGGAGCGGGCGTTCGTCGACGCCGCGGTCCGCCGGCGGGAAGCGGCGGCGGAGGCCCGCCGACGGAGGCGGAACCGAACGATCGCCGGGTTCGCCGTCGCCGCAGTGGTCGCTTCGGCCCTGGCGATCTTCGCCTCGCTCCAGTGGCGGGCAGCCGACACCGAGGCCACCCGGTCGAGAGCCCGGGAGCTGGTCGCCGTGGCCGACTCGGTCACCGAGAGCGATCCGGAGCTGGCCCTGCTCGTGGCCCTCGAAGCAGTCGATGAGTATGCGTCGATCGGAGACGCGGTCCCGGTCCCCGCCCAGCAGCTCCTCCACGATGCCATCGTCTCCCATCGTGTCGTCGCCCGGATCCCGGGCGGGGAGTTCGTGACGGCGAAGCCCGACGGATCGGCCCTTGCCACGCAAAGTGAGGACGGTGGGTACGCGGTGTGGGACATCAGCGGCGCCGAGCCGCGGCGCACGGCATCGTTCGCCCCTCCCGGTGGACTGAGTGCCTTGGCCGCGTGGTGGGAGGACGGTCCGTTTCTCCATGCGCTGGTTTCCGACGAAGACGAGACGTGGTGGCTGGCCGGCGTGACACCCGACGGCGAGTGGCGGGAGAAGGACAGCTGGATCGCCATGCCGGCCGAGCGGCCTACAGCGGACCTGTCACCGGATTCGAGCCGATTCGCCTACCTTTCCCAGGACGGGATCACCCTCGCCGACACGGCCGACGGGCGGGTCTTGTCGACCATCTCCGGTGACGAGCTGCCGACTCCGGGGGGTTTCGTCCCCTTCCTTCAGTTCGGCGAGAGCGGCCATCTCTTCTTCGGATCGGAGAGCGGCGAGTCGGTCTACGACGTGTGGCGGGTCGACGCCGAGTCCGGTGCCGAGATCTCGCTCATCACGTCCACGGAGTTTCCGCCCCTGGCCCTGGCCGAGAGCCCTGATGGTCGAATCCTGTTCATCGGTGGTGATTCCGTCACGGCCAACGTCGACATGGCCACCGGTGAGTATCTCTGGCAACAGTCGAACATGATTCTCGCCCGCCCCTATTGGCTTTCGGAGGACCGTATGGTCGGCGGCGGCGCCGAGCTCACCGTGGTCGACGTCCCGACTGGCGAAGCCGTCCGGGTCGTGCCTGCCAACCGGGCCGACGGCGACTACGCCTACGTGGCCGGAACCGGCCTCTTCGCCTCCTCTGGTACCGAGGATGTTGCGCTCATCGATGTCGGCAGCGACGTCGTGGTCGAGGTGGGACCG
>JAOTVU010000005.1 GCA_029863385.1 Acidimicrobiia bacterium | reverse complement strand
AGACCGGCGAGCGTGAAGGTGATCGAGTGAGCGACGGTGAACATCGTCACGATTTTGAGGACCCGCCACAGTGCAGACCCGAAGCCACTCGTCGGCCACCAGCGGGAGTCGAAGACGAGCACGGCGGGAAGTAGCAGCACGAGCACGAAGAGAATGTGGTCGGGACCGGTCTGGATGTGGTTGACGCCCTGCTTGACGCTGGCCGTCAGGTTCTTGAACCAGCTCGGCTGGCCGAGGTCGACGACCTGCTGGCGGCTGTTGCCGTCGAAGGTGGCCAGCGACTCCCATCCGTTTTCGATGACCCCGCCGGCCCAGTCGTTGGCGATCAGCAGCAGCGAGCTGCGGCCATCGATCTCGTCGACGAACGGGTCGAACCGCAGGTCGAAGCTGCGGGGCACGGTGTCGGCGACGGCGATGCTGAACGGGGCGACGAGATAGTTGTCGTCGGCCTCATCGGCTTCGGAGAAGAACACCGACAGTTCGCCGAACGTGGTCTCCCAGACCTGGCCGTCGGCTCCGAAGGACATGTGATCGGCAAGGTATTCGATGATCTCGTCGGAGTGGCCGTCGACGACGGCGTGGTTGCCCACGTCTTCGCTGATGCCCAGTACTGTTCGGACGTCTGGAATCGGCGCCTCGATCCGGCCGGTGAGCGTCGACGGGGTCACGTCGAGGTAGAGATAGGTCTGGTTGCCGGTGTGGGCCGACGCGGCGGTCGTCAGCCCAAGGAGTAGCGCCGCGCAGATCAACACGGCCGCCCCCACACGCAACCTGCCGCCAAGTGCTCCGCTCACGTTCATCTCCCACCCGTCGACGCATCCGCACGAACTGAATCAACGATAAGGGCTTGGACGCCCTGCGAGACCCAACTAGGCGAATGTACCGGTATGTTTTCGGAGCCGAGTGGTTCCTATTCCGGCGCGTCTTCGTACAGTTGATGGTATTGGGGGATCAAGGGAGAACTCGTGAGGCCGGCACCGTTGGTCGGGGCAAAGCAAAGGGCGGACGTTGGCGGACGGTAGTGTCGCGGTCTCGTTTCGGTCGGTTGACGCCGGTCCGGTGCTGTCACCGATGCAGCGCTCGCTGTGGACCTCACAGCGATTGAACGACGGCCAGCCGGTGCAGAACATGGCGCTGGTGTCGCACATCGCCGGCCCGATCGAAGCCGAGCGGCTGGCCCGGGCTTTTGCCACCGTGGTCGCCGCCCACGACATCCTTCGCACCACCATCCGCCGTGGCCCGAACGGAGACCGGGTCGAGTTGTTCGCCGTCGACCCCGCACTCGACTGGTCGGATCTGACCGAGATCATGGCTCTGCCCGTCGACAACGTGGATGCGTTGGCGACCGAGCGCTGTCGCACGCCGCTCGACATGACCCGGCGAGGATTCGACAGTCTGGTGCTGAGCCACCCCGACGGCACCTGCTCGTGGTACCTCAACCTTCATCATGTGATCACCGATGCCACATCGTCGGCGCTGGTGTTCGCGGCGACGGCCGATGCCTACGACGTGGCCGATACCGACGGTCACCCGGCGACGGAAACGGATCAGGCCAACACCTCGTACTACGAGTGGGTGGCGAGCGAGTTTTCCGCCCGGGCCGAGCCGGATCGATCCCGGCAGCGGGCGATCCGGCACTGGTCGGATCGCGTTCCCGCCGTGGAGCTGGATCGGCTCTATCGACCCGTGGACCGGCGATCGTCGGAGGGTGAGGGGTCCGGGGCGGCGACGCGACTTCCGGTCCCCGTCGACGACGATCTGCTGGCCCGCATCACCGAGCGTCTCGACGGCGACTTCAAGCTGCTCAGCCCCGACCTGTCGTGGACGGTGCTGCTGATGACGGCCCTGGCCGTGCACCTGCATCGGGTTTCGGGTGCGGATCGGTTTGCCGTCGGCATGCCGGTTCATCATCGGGGACGTCCCGACACCCGGGATCTGATCGGTCTGACGATGGAGGTGTTCCCGGTCGACATCGTGATCGAGGACGGCGACACCTTCGCCGATCTGCACGCCCGTGTCGGTCGGGCCGTCATCGACACCATGCGCCACGCCGTGCCCGGCACCAGCCCGGCCGCCGATGTCAGCGCCGTCGTCAACATCATCCCCCGGGCCCAGCAGACCCGGTTCGGTTCGCATCCGGCCGTCACTCGGTGGATTCATCCGGGTGCCATCGACCAGAGCCACCTGGTTCGGCTCCAGATGACCCGATACGCCGACGGTCCGGCCGACGACGGTTCGACCGGCGCCGCGGCGACAAAGGGGTCCGCCCCTGATTCGGAGACCTTCAGCTTCGCCCTCGACCTCGCTCATCGCGCCGCCGATCCCGCCCATCGCAGCCACGCCGTCGAGCACCTGCTGACCGGGCTGCGCCGGCTGGTGACCGAGCCGGACACGCCGATCGGAGCGGTCCCGCTGCCGACGGCGGCCGAGCGGGAGGTGCTGGCGGAATGGGGGAGCGGGGTCCCGCTTGCCGCTTCCGCCCAGGCCGACGCTGACGCGCCGGTGATCGAACGTCTCCTGGCCTCCCTCGCAACCCGATCCGACACCGCCCTGGTCGACGGCGAGCGCCGGATCAACGGCTTCGAACTGGCCGATTGGATTCGCCGCACGGCCAGTTGGCTGACCGAGCAGGGTGCGGTGCCGGGCAGCCGGGTGGCCGTCGACCTTCCCCGATCGGCCGAGGCCGTCGTCACCATCATGGCCACCTTGACGGCCGGGTGTTCGTTCGTGCCGCTCGATCCGTCGCAGCCCTCCGAGCGCCGCGGTCGGTTGACCGAGCGGGCCGGCTGCTCGGTGATCGTGTCAACGGCCGACATGGCCGCGGTGGCCGGGTTGGCCCACGGACCAGGGGACGGTCTGCAGCCGGTTGCGACCACACCGCACGACGAGGCCTACCTGCTCTTCACCTCGGGGTCGACCGGCGAACCCAAGGGGGTGCCCATCACCCATCAGGGTTTGAGCGACTACCTGGCCTTTGCGGCCGATGCCTACGTCGAGCCCGATCGGCCTCCGGTGGCTCCACTGTTCAGCGCGCTCACCTTCGACCTCACCATCACAACCCTGTTCGTGCCACTCCTGACCGGTGGCCGTCTGATCGTCGTCGGCGACGACGGCGTGACCGGCTTGGCCGCCGTTGCCGCCGAAACCGACATCACCTGGGCCAAGGCCACGCCTTCCCACCTCGAGATCCTGATTCGGCTCCTGCCTCCGGAGCACCGGCTCCACACCTTGATCGTGGGCGGCGAAGCGTTCGGTTCGACGCTGGCCCAACAGATTCTTGCGTTCGATCCGGAGGCCCGGATCTTCAACGAATACGGCCCGACCGAGGCCGTCGTCGGCTGCATGATTCATCAGGTCGCGCCGGCCACCGTGGCGGATGGGCGCGAGCGCCTTGCCGAGGTGCCGATCGGTCGTCCCGCGCCCGGCGTGACGCTGGCCGTGGTCGACCGCTACCTCCAGCCGGTCCCGCCCGGGGTGGCCGGTGAGCTGCTGATCCACCATCGGGGACTGACGGCCGGGTATCTCGACACCGACCCCGGCACCGAGCTCGAGACCGGGTCGCCGTTCGTCGACGTCGGGGGCCGCCGGTTCTATCGCTCCGGTGACCTGGTCCGCCTCCCCGATCCCGAGCAGCTCGTCTACCTCGGCCGGATCGACGAGCAGGTCAAGGTCGGCGGGCGCAGGCTGGAGCCGATCGAGGTCGAACAGGCGCTGGCCGAACACCCCGCCATCGGCCGGGCCGCGGTTCGTCTGTGGTCGCCATCCACAGCGGAGCCAACCGTCCACTGTCGCCGGTGTGGTTTGCCAGACAATGTGCCCGGTGTCGCCTTCGACGAGGCCGGGATCTGCGAGACCTGCCACGCCTACGAGACGGTCGCCCCAGTCGCCGAGAGTTGGTTCAAGACCCCCGCCGACCTGGCGACCGAGCTGGAGAAGGCCCGGTCCAACCGCAGCGGCGAGTACGACGTGCTCCATCTGCTGAGCGGGGGCAAGGACTCAACCTACGCGCTGTACCGGCTGGTGGAGATGGGGGCCCGACCGTACGCCATCACGCTCGACAACGGGTTCATCTCGGAAGGGGCCAAAGACAACATCCGCCGTTCGGTGGCCGACCTCGGCATCGACCACGAGTTCGTGACCACCGACGCCATGAACGCGATCTTCGCCGACTCGCTCGCCGCCCACTCCAACGTGTGCAACGGTTGCTACAAGACCATCTACACGCTGGCCACCAACCGGGCGGCCGAGTTGGGGATACCGATCATCGTGACCGGGCTGTCGCGGGGTCAGCTGTTCGAGACGCGGCTCATCCCGCAGCAGTTCGATCTCGATCGGTTCGATCCGGATGCCATCGATCGGGCCGTGCTCGAGGCCCGTAGGATCTACCACCGGGCCGACGACGCAGTCAACCGGCTGCTCGCCACCGACATCTTCGCTACCGACGATGTCTTCTCCCGAATCCGCTACGTCGACTTCTACCGCTACGTCGACGTGGAGCTGTCGGAGATGCTCGACTTTCTCACCAATCGGGCACCGTGGGTGCGGCCGCCCGACACCGGTCGCTCGACCAACTGTCTCATCAATGCCGCAGGCATCCACACCCACCTCACCGAGCAGGGGTACCACAACTACGCCATTCCCTACGCCTGGGACGTACGGCTCGGCCACAAGACCAGAGATGAGGCGATCGAGGAGCTCGACGACCAGCTCGACCTCGACGAGGTCAACGCAATGCTGGTCGAAGTCGGCTATCAGCCCCGGCGCCGTGAGGTGCTGACCGCCTGGTTCGAGCGCAATCCGAAGGCCGAGCACGAACCCGTTCCCGATGGCGCCGAGCTGCGCAGCTTTCTCGGTCGACGACTCCCGGACTACGCCATCCCGTCCGCCTTCGTGCCCGTCGATCAGGTGCCGCTGACCACCAACGGCAAGGTGGACACCGACGCCCTCCCGCCACCGGAGCGGGTGCACCGGCCATCGGCCGGGCTGCACGTTCCGGCGTCGACCGAAACCGAGCGCCAGATCGTCAAGGTGTGGGAGAAGGTGCTGGGTATCGAGCCGATCGGCGTCGACGACGACTTCTTCGCCCTCGGTGGCGATTCGTTGGCCGCGCTGGAGTCGATCGTGGCTTTGGCCGAAACCCTGTCGATCGACGCGGCCGAGGACCTTGCCTTCCGCCACACCACCCCTCGTTCGCTGGCCCTCGTGCTCGACACGCTCATCGGCGTCGAAACCGGCGGCCCCATCGCCGGGGGTGAGGACGACGACGCACCGTCGGCGACGCCTCCTCCGCCGTCGCCGGCCGAGGTGATGCCCGAACTGTCACCGGGCCAGCAGGCCATCCTGTTCGATCAGGCGACCCGGCCCGACGACATCATGTACAACATCGGCCGGGTCTACCGGCTCGATGCAACGGCCGAGGTGCTACGGGACCAGGCCGCACTGTGCGGGGCCCTGGAGCGGGTGACCGAGCGCCACCAGCCGCTGTCGTGGACCTACGGGGCGAACCGGCGCCGGTTGTCGGGTGCCGAGGCGCTCTCGTTCCGGGCCGCCGATCCCGTCGACGAGGCCGATCTTGCCGGCGCTCTGGCGGCCGTGCACCGGGAGCCGTTCGACCTCGACGGCGGCCCGCTCCTGCGCTGCCTGGTGCAGCCGGTCCGGGGCGGTCCCATGGCGGTACTGCTCGTCGTCCACCACGCTTCGGCCGACGCCGAGAGCTTCGACATCATCTGGCGGGAGGTCAACACACTCCTCGCCGGGTCAGAACCCGAGCCACTGCCAACCGACTACGGCGGCTACTGCCGGTGGCAACAGGCCCGGAGGGAGGACCGGGACCGTCGATACTGGCTCGAGGCGGACGTGGGGCGCGGAAACCGGCCTGGATTCGTGGTTTTCGAACCCGAATCCGACGGGTTCCTCGTCCGAGCGGCCTCGGTTCCGCCGGACGCGCTCGACCGCACCGACGGCGCTTCGGCCTTCGCCGTCGCTCTGTGTGCCATCGGCGCGGCGCTTCATCCGTTCAGCACCGAACCGGAGGTCGAGGTCGGGTTGATAACCTCGACCCGAACCGACGCCGCCGCCGATTCGCTCGTTGGCTACTTCCTCAACACGGTTCCGCTGGTCGTCGATCGCGACCCGGTGGCCGTCGCCCGCCGGCTCGGCGAAACGCTCAGCCACCGGGCCTTTCCGTTGGCCCGCATCCTGGCCGATCGCCGGGAGGCCGGCCTGCCGGCCGCCGCCCCCTCCGTCTACGTGGCCTTCGACGATCTCGGTCCCGGCACGGTCGGGTCGGCGACGGCCGAGCAGCGGGTTCTGTCCAACGGTTCCGCCGTGGCCGACGCCACGATCTTCGTCGAGCGCCGAGCCGATCGGCTCGACCTCAGTCTCGAGTACCGGGGCTCGGTGATTACCGAGGCCCAGGCCGAGCGCATCCTCGTCGCCATCGACCGGGCCCTGGTGGACGTCACCGCGGCGAGCGCCGCCCGTGCCTCGACGGCCGGCCCCGACCGGCCAAGCCGACTCGACGGCCCGGCGTTACCCGACGCCGCATCAAGGCCGGTGCTCGACCGGATCGTCGAGTTGTTGGATGCAGCGGGCGATTCACCGGCGGTGGTCTGTGGGGATCGGTCGTTGACCTGGAATGAGCTCGGACAACGATCCGCCGATCTGGCCCGACACCTTCTCGGCCTGGGCGTGACGCCCGGTGACCCGGTGGCGATCACCGTCGGCCGCTCCGTCGATCTCATCGTGGCGATCATCGGCGTGCTGCGATCCGGTGGCGCCTACGTACCCGTCGATCCCACGTATCCGCGGCAGCGGCGGGAGATGCTGCTCGAACGCTCGGATGCCCGCATCGTCGTGGACGCCGGGCTCGTCGAGTGGGCGTCGCGGTCGGTCGACTCCGCAGCCGAACCCCGCGTACCCCTTACGCCGCTGCCGATCGTCGATCCCGACGATCCCGCCTACCTCATGTTCACCTCCGGGTCCACCGGTGAACCCAAACCGGTTCGGATCTCCCACGGCCGGCTTACCGCCAGCACGCTGGCCCGGGCGCCGTTCTACGGGGTCGACGCCACAGGGGCACCGATTGAACGCTCGGGCGCGGTCGACGAGTTCCGCTACCTGATGTTGTCGAGCGCGTCCTTCGACTCGAGCGTGGCCGGGATCTTCTGGACACTGGCCGAGGGCGGTACGCTGGTGCTACCCACCGACGATGAAGTCCACGACGTGGATGCGGTGGCCGACCTGCTCGTCGACCGTGGTATCACCCACACGCTCATGGTGCCGACCCTTTACCAGGGCGTGATCGACTCGATGGAGCGACGAGGGCGGCTCCGGCCCGTCGGCGAACGCCAACGGTGGCCAGGCCAGGTGATCGTGGCCGGCGAGGCCTGTCCGCCCGGGCTCGTGGAGCAGCACTACCGCCGTTTCCCTTTGTCGAGGCTGACCAACGAATACGGGCCGACCGAGGCCACCGTATGGGCCACCGGCCACCACGTGCGCTTCGGCGACGACCCGGTCCCGATCGGCGCCCCGATCGCCGGCACGTGGTTGGAGGTCCGCGGCCCCGACGGCGCCGTGCGTCCGGCCGGGGTCGCCGGCGAGCTCGTGCTGGGCGGCGCCGGGGTGGCGGAACAGTTCGGGTCCACCTACGCCACCGGCGATCGGGCCGTTGTCATCGATGGGGTCGTGCACTACCTCGGTCGTGTCGACAACCAGCTCAACGTCGGCGGCGTACGGGTCGAGCCCGATGAGATCGAACGGATACTCACCGCGGTGCCGGGTGTCCGGGCCGCGGTGGTCACCGCGGCGGCAGGTCGGCGTCTCGCCGCCTGGGTTGCCGCCACCGACGACACCGACGGCACCGACGGCACCGACGCCGCGGCGGGCCAGGGGGCCGCCGTCACCGAGAACGCACTGCGGGATGCGGCTGCCCACGCCCTACCGCCGTTGTGGCGGCCGTCGGTCTACCGGTTCCGATCCGATCTTCCCCAGACGGCCAACGGCAAGATCGACCGCCAAGCCGTGGCCGAGCTCGAGGCCTCGGTCGTAGCCGAGGGTCGGATCGAGCGGACGTCGGTGTCCGAGGACCCTGCCGCCACGGGAGCGGAGCGCACCATGGCTCGCCTCTTCGCCGAGGCCCTCGGCCAACGCGACGTCGGACTCGACGACTCGTTCTTCGACCACGGCGGGCACTCCCTGACCGCAATCGAGTTGTTGTTGGCGATCGAGGAGGAGTTCGGTCGACGAATCCCGGTCTCGGCCCTGTATCGATCCCAGACCCCGCGTGGTCTGGTGGCCACCATCGAAGCAATCGCCTCGCCCGCCGGCCCGGTGTCGGGCGAGGGCCTCGACACCGGGGCGTTCCTTGTGCCGATTCAGCCCAACGGCACGCGGCCGCCGCTTTTCGCCATCCACGTTCTCGGTATCGATTGTGCCTATTTCCGGCCGCTGTCGGCCCGACTCGGCGATGACCAGCCGATGTACGGGCTGGGGCAGCCCACGCACGACGCCGACCTCCGCACCGAGGGCCCGACCTCGGTGGACGGTATTGCCGCCGAATACGTCGCCGAGATCAACCGGGTCCGTCCCGACGGCCCGATCATCCTGATTGCGATTTCGCTGGGCGGCGTCGTTGCCTTCGAGACGGCCCAACAACTGGTTGGCGCCGGACGCGACGTCGCGTTGCTGGCGTTGTTCGACGCCGCAGGCCCCGCTGCGATACAGATGCAGACGGAACTCGGGCTCAGGGGCCGGTTGGCCACCCATCTGAATGCCCTGCGCGACGATCCGAAGGACTACGTGATCGGCCGCACCGCCTACCAGATGAAAAAGCTGCGGCGTTTCGCCGAGCTCGGGGAAACCGAGGTGCGTCGTCGACTCGGTCTCGACCCCGGTCATCGGCTCGAGGTGCGACGTTTCATCGAAGAGAACATTCAGAGCCAGCTCCGCTACGACTACCGGCCCTATCCGGCGCCGATGGCCGTCTACAAAGCGGCCGAGGATCCGTTCACCGGCCATTTCCTCGACATCGATCTGGGGTGGCCGCCGGTGGCCAACGGGGGACTGATCATCCGGGTCGTCTCGGGTGACCACTTGACGATGGTGGCGGAGCCTCATGTCGAGCGGTTGGCCGACCTCCTCCAAATCGATATCGACGACGCATTGGCAACCGGTGAGTTTGGGTAGAAATACCTAGGCGTCGCTACACCGCAACAATGGCCGGTGAGAATAGTCGAACAAATTGGGGGAAATGTCTGGCGCAGCTCGCCGGGCCTCGTCTACGATGACCCCATAGGCTTTCCTTTTTTGAGGGAAAGGAACAGCCGTGTCATTGTTGGCCGGCTCGATGCGTGAGTTTGCCAGGTGGGGAATGGCACCGAGGTTGTTCGACACTCAGGCTCTCTGTGGTTGGCGCGTTTTTCCGCCTCCACGCAATTGTCGTATTAAACGGGAACAGTTATAGCGATACTCCGAAGGGGGAATCAGGATGATCCGATGGATGGTCGGGGTTGGTTTGCGCGCTCGAGTCGCAATACTTGCCCTCGCATTTGTGGCAATAATCGCTGGTGTCTTTCAGTTGCGATCGTCGACGGTCGCGGTCTTTCCGGAATTCGATCCCCCACTGGTCGAAGTTCAAACCGAGGCCCTTGGCCTCTCCGCGGCCGAGGTCGAGTCGCTGATAACCGTCCCGCTCGAGGCCGATCTCCTCAACGGGGTCGCATGGCTGGAGGACATCCGCTCCGAGTCGGTCGCAGGACTGTCCTCGATCGTGATGCAGTTCGAGCCCGGCACCGACCCGATACGGGCCCGCCAAATGGTCCAGGAACGGCTCACCCAGGCCCACGCGCTACCGAACGTGTCCAAACCACCGGTCATGCTCCAGCCTCTCTCGTCCAACAGCCGGGTCATGATGGTCGGGCTCTCGTCCGATGACATGTCGATGGTCGAGTTGGGGGTGCTGGCCCGATGGAACATCAAGCCGCGCCTGTTGGGTGTTCCCGGTGTGGCCAACGTGGCCGTATGGGGCCACCGCGACCGCCAACTTCAGGTGCTGGTCGATCCGGCCAATCTGAACGCGGCCGGCGTAACGCTCGATGAGGTGGTGGAGACGACCGGCGAGGCCCTCTGGGTTTCACCCCTGACGTTCCTCGAGTCGTCGAAGCCGGGAACCGGTGGCTGGATCGACACTCCGAATCAGCGGCTCGGCATTCGCCATCTCCTGCCCATCGCGTCGCCCGAGGACTTGGAGAAAGTTCCGATGGTCGGCCACCCTGATCTACTGATCGGTGACGTCGCAGAAGTGACCGAGAGCCATCAGCAGCTCATCGGTGACGCATTGATCGACGGCGAGCCGGGCATGCTGCTCGTGATCGAGCGTTTCCCGGGAGCGGACGCCGGCGCTGTCACCGATGACGTCGAAACGACGTTGGGCCTCATGCGGGCCGGCCTTCCCGGCGTCGACATCAACACCGAGCTGTTCCGGCCCGCCGACTACGTCGGGTCCATGACCTCGAACCTGATCATCGCCCTGGGTGTCGGTCTCGTCCTGGCCCTGGCCGCTCTCGCCCTGTTCGTCCGAAGCTGGCGATCGGCGCTGATCAGTCTCGTCGTCATCCTGACCAGCCTGAGCCTGGCACTGCTCGTGCTCGACTACCGGGGGGAGACCCTCAACCTGTTGACCATCGGCGGACTGATCATCGCGCTGGCGGTTCTCATCGACGAAGTCATTGTCGACACCCAGACCGTCACGAGACGACTCCAGGCGGCCCGCGCCGCCGATGAGGTCGGTTCCACCCGATCGGCCATCTTCTTCGCCGGGAACGAGACGCGACGAGCCGTCGCCACCGCCACGGTCATTCTGATCCTCGTGGTGGTACCGGTGTACTTCCTGCCCGGGTTGACCGGCGACCTGTTCTCGCCGCTGGCCACCTCCTACATCATCGCCGTGGCCGTCGCCTTCATCTCCGCCATGCTGCTCACCCCCGCTCTGTCGTCGCTGCTGATGACCGACATCGCTCAGGCGCCCGAGCCGTCGTCGTCCGATCGTGTGATGTCGATCTATGACCGCATTACGGAGTCGGTCGGTCGCATCAGCGGCACGGCCATTCTCGGCGGAGTCGCCGTGCTGGCCGTCGTGTCCATCGGCGTCATCGCCCTGATGGATCGATCCTGGACGCCGACGTTCCAGCAGGACGATGCCCTCCTGCACTGGGAGGCGGAGCCGGGGACCTCGCCGGCCGTCATGCTCGACACGATCCAGTCGGCAACCGACGAGCTGACCGCCATCGACGGTGTCGAAGGTGTCAGCGCTCACATCGGCCGGGCCGAGACCGGCGATCGAACGGTGAACGTCAACACCGCGGAACTCTGGGTGCGGTTCAGCGAAGGTGCCGATCGCGACGCGACCGTCGAAGCCATCGAAGAAGTGAGTGCCGGTCTACCCGGATCGGCCACCGTGGGCCAGACGTTCATTCCCGAGCGCCTCGACGAGGCGCTGAACGGTCCGACCTCCGATCTCATCGTACGGGTCTACGGTGTCGAGCTGGGCGAACTCGACGCCAAGGCCCGGGAGATCGCCGAGTTGGTCGACGTCGTCGACGGCGTGTCCTCGGCCTCCGTCGAGGATCAGGTCCTCGAGCCGCAGCTCAACGTGACGGTTCGACTGGATCAGTCCGAACAGTACGGCATCTTGCCCGGCGACGTGCGACGGCAGGCAACCACGCTGTTCTCCGGGCTGCAGGTCGGCAGCCTGTTCGAGGAGCAGAAGGTCTTCGACGTCGTCGTCTGGGCCGAGCCCGAACTGCGGGACGAGACCAGCGACTTCGAATCGCTGCTCATCGACCTGCCGGACGGGTCGCAGGCGCCGCTGAGCGAGCTGGCCGACATCGAGATGGTCGATGTGCCGCTGAACATCCGCCGGGATGCCGTCTCCCGGTTCGCCGACGTGGACGTCATCGTCGACGGACGCAGCGAGGCCGCAGTGGCCGACGACATCGAAACGGCACTCCAGGAGGTGAGCTTCCCCCAGGAGTATCGGGCCGAGATCGTCGGACGTGCGGACGCCGATCAGGGTGGTCCAGGGCGTCTTCTGCTGCTGGCCACCGCCGCCCTTGTCGGTGTGTATCTGCTTATCCAGGCGGCGTTCGGAGGGTGGCGACTGGCCGCCGGCGTCCTGGTAGCCGTGCTGGCCGCTCTGATCGGCGGCGTCATCGGCGCCATCGTGGTCGGCGGCGAGATGACCCTGGCCGTAGCGTTCGGCCTCCTCGCCGTCACCGGCCTCACGGTGCGCCATGCGATGCTGGTCATCGATCGAGCCCGCACCCTGGAACTCGACGCCGTCGATGCCGGGCCGGAACCGATGCGGGAGGCCGCCCGGGAGCGGGTTCCGGCCGCGCTGGCCTCGGTGGTGATGATCGCACTGCTCGTGCTGCCATCGCTGTTCCTGGGCAATGCGCCCGGGCTGGAGATCCTGCGTCCCATGGCCGTTGTCATGCTGTTCGGCCTGGTCACGTCGCTGCTGGCGACCTCAGTTGTCATTCCCGTGGTCTACGAACGGCTCAAAGCCGACGTCGACACCGACGACCCGATCGATCTGCGAACACCCGTCGAACCGATCGATATCACCACCAATGGTGACCGGGAAGCAGCTGCCGACAGTGAGCCCGTGTCGACGGGGAGTGGCTCCGATGGCGCCTGATCGACTGCCGTCGCCAGCCGGCGGTCCGCCCGATCGCTCGGTCACCGATCACTTGATCACCTATCCGATGATGGTGCTGATCGCCTCGATCACCATGATCGGCCTGGTGGCCTGCGGGAACGAGACGGCCTACGAGAAGGTCGAGCCCTACGAGCTGACGGCAACCGCCGATGGCGTCAACGAGGTGGCTCTCACCGCGAAGGCATCCGAGCGGCTCAAGATGGATACGGCCCCCGTCACCGTCGCCGACGGCGCCGGCGACCTGCTCACCGTTCCCTACGCCGCGTTGATCTACGACGTCAACGGAGCGACCTGGGTCTATCAGCAGATCGGTCCGCTCAGCTACAAGCGGGTCCAGGTCGTGGTCGACAACATCGAAGGCGACACGGTTTACCTCACCGAAGCCCCCGAGGTGGGGACGGAGGTTGCGATCGCCTCCGTCGCCGAGCTGTACGGAACGGACACAGGAGTAGGCAAATGAACGAACTTCACACACTGGTCCGTCTCAGCCTCCGTTACCGCTTCGTGGTGGCGTTTGCGGCGTTCGTCGTGCTCGTCCTCGGAGTGGTGCAGATCCAGCGCATGCCGATCGACGTGTTCCCGGAGTTCGCGCCGCCCCAGGTGGAGATCCAGACCCCGGCCCTCGGGCTCTCGGCCGAGGAGGTCGAGCTGCTGATCACCGCCCCGCTCGAGGAGGCCTTTGCCGGCCTTCCCGATCTGGAGATCATGCGCTCGAAGTCGGTGGAGCAACTGTCGTCCATCAAGCTCATCTTCGCACGGGGAACGGACTTGATGGAGGCCCGCCAGGCCGTTCAAGAGCGCCTGTCACTGGTCGTTCCGACCCTGCCGACCTGGGCGGCACCGCCGAACATGATGCCACCGCTGTCGTCCACCGCCCGAACCGTCAAGATCGGTATTCGCAGCGACACCCTGTCGACGGTCGACCTGTCGATGATCACCTATTGGACCATCCGGGAACGGCTCCTTCGCGTTCCGGGCGTGGCCAATGTTGCCATCTGGGGTGAACGTATCGACATCCCGACAATGCAGGTCGACCCGGAGTTGCTCGCTGAACACAACGTGACCTCGACCGAGGTCATGCAGGTCATGTCCGACACCCTCGACTCGGGCATGGTGTTTTACTCCGAGGGCGCAGTCGTGGGCACCGGCGGGTTCATCGACACCGAGTCCACCCGGCTGCCGGTGCACTACGAGTCGGCGGTCACGGACGCCGACACCCTCGGGCAGGTCCCGCTGAACGATCGCACCGACGCCAACGGCGAACAGCTTCGGCTCGAAGACGTCGGCACGGTCGTCCACGACACCTGGCCGATGATCGGCGACGCCGTGGTCAACGACGGCGAGGGGCTTCTGCTCATCGTCGAGAAATTCCCGTGGGCCAACACCGTCGAGGTCACCGAGGGTGTCGAGGCGGCCATGGCCGACATGGCGCCCGGACTGCCCGAACTCGAGTACGACACGACCATCTTCCGGCCGGCCACGTTCGTCGAGATCTCCATCGAGAACCTGACCAGGGCCATCCTCATCGGTGCCGCCCTCGTCGTCCTCATCCTTTTGCTGTTCCTGTACGAGTGGCGCACGGCGCTCATCAGTGCCACCATCATCCCGCTGTCACTGGTGGCGACGCTGCTGGTCATGCCCATGTTCGGGGCCACCGTGTCGACGATCAACGTCATGGTGCTGGCCGGGTTGGTGATCGCGGTCGGCGCGGTCGTCGACGACGCCATCGTCGACGTCGAGAACATCGTTCGTCGATTACGGGAACAACGGGCCAGCGGGGTGCACGTCCCCACGTCGAAGGTTGTCATCGACGCCTCGGTCGAGGTCCGCAACGCCATCATCTACGCATCTCTCATCGAGGCGGTGGCCCTGGCGCCGGTGTTCTTCCTCGAGGGACTGTCCGGAGCATTCTTCCAACCACTGGCCCGGGCTTACGTGATCGCCGTGCTGGTGTCGGGTTTCATCGCCATGACCGTGACGCCGGCCTTGAGTTACATCCTGTTGCGCAACGCCTCCCTCGAGCGCCGCCAGTCACCGCTCATCGGGCCGCTGCATCGGGGATACACCAAAGCGCTGAAACCGCTGGTGGGCCGGCCGATGCTGGCAGTCGGTGCTCTCGCCATCCTCGCCGCATCCGGTGCCGGCCTGTATCCCCGTCTCGGACAGGAGTTGCTGCCCGACTTCAAGGAACGTGACTTCCTGATGCACTGGCTCGGGAAGCCGGGCACGTCCCACCCCGAGATGGTCCGGATCTCCGAGCTGGCATGCCAGGAGCTCATGACCATCGACGGTGTCAACAACTGTGGCTCACACATCGGTCAGGCCCTGCTCATGGACGAGGTCTACGGTGTCTACTTCGGTGAGAACTGGGTCAGTGTCGACCCCTCGGTCGACTACGACGACACGCTCCAGGAGATCCAGACGCTGGTCGACGGCTACCCGGGGTTGGTCCGTGACGTCCAGACCTACCTGAAGGAGAGGATCCGGGAGGTGCTCACCGGGTCGAGCCATCCGATCGTCGTGCGCATCTACGGCGAGGACTTGGATGTACTCCGGGAGAAGGCGGCCGAGATCGAGGAGCAGATGGCCGCCATCGACGGTCTCACCGAGGTCCACACCGAGCTCCTCGTCGACATTCCCCAGATCGACATCACGGTCGACCTCGACCGGGCCAGCGAGTACGGCGTCAAGCCGGGTGATGTACGTAGACAGGCCGGGTACCTGCTGGCCGGGGAAGAGGCCGGCGACATCCACACCGCCAACCGGACCTATGACGTCAACATCTGGAGCGCGCCGGAGAATCGCGACAGCATGACCGACATCTACAACCTGCCGATCGAGACAGCGGACGGTGGCCGGGTGGCGTTGCAGGACATCGCCGATGTCAGCATCGTGCCGACCGCCAATGCCGTCAACAGGGAGAACCTGGCTCGCCGGATTCATATCGAGGCGGACCTTGACGGCGTGGATCTGGCCTCCGGCGTCGAAGCCGTGGAAGAGATCCTCGAGGAAACCGAGTTTCCGACCGGCTACTACCCGGAGCTGCTCGGCGAGTTTGCCGAACGGCAGCAGGCGTCCCAGAACCTTTTCCGGGTGTCGCTGTTGGCCGCAGCGTTGATCTTCGCTCTGCTGTACATCTCCTACAACAGCCTCCGGTTGGCCGTGCTGTCGTTCTTCGCCCTGTCGACCGCACTCGCGGGCGGGGTGTACGCAGCGTCGCTCTTCGGAGGCATCCTGTCGCTCGGCTCACTCGTCGGTTTCCTGACGGTGCTGGGTATCGCAGCCAGGAACGGCATCATGATGATCAACCACTACCAGCACCTCGAACAGCATGAGGGGATGACGTTCGGCCCCGAACTGGTGTTGCGGGGAGCGAGGGAGCGAGTGGCCCCGATCCTGATGACGGCGTTGACCACCGGCTTGGCCTTGATTCCGCTGGTCATCTCCGGAAACCTGCCCGGTCACGAGATCGAATACCCGATGGCCATCGTCATTCTCGGCGGCCTGGTCACCTCGACCCTCGTCAACCTGTTCATCGTTCCGTCGTTGTACCTGCTGATCGGGAAACCCCGCAACGACGAACCGGACGGCGCCGAGCTGGCTGTGGCCTGAGGGTTACACCCGGCTCGGCCCAGGGACGACGTGAAGGCCGGCGCTGCCGGCCGGCTTTCACGTGCCCCGCTCGTCGCCACCGATGGAGGGCGGGTCGTCGACTGATCTATCCTGGAAGTCATGGCTGCCACCGATTCCGACACCGAGTCCGCCGCGACGTCTCAGGCTCTCTCCCTTCGCCCGCTCCCGGACTTCGGCGGACGATCCGGACCGCTCTTGATCATCGTGGCCGACGGTGTGGGAGTGGCCCCGCCCGTCGACTCCAATGCGGTGTACCGCGCCCACACCCCGACACTCGATGCCCTGGCCCGCTCGCCGCTCTACACCGAACTCGCCGCCCATGGCGAGGCCGTCGGCCTGCCGAGTGACGACGACATGGGCAACTCCGAGGTCGGTCACAATGCCCTCGGGGCCGGTCGTATCTTCGACCAGGGGGCCAAGCTCGTCAACAAGGCGCTGGCCGACGGGTCGCTGTTCGAGTCGAAGCACTGGAAGACGGCGATCGGGCGGGCCCTCGACGGTGGCACCCTGCATCTCCTCGGCCTGCACTCCGACGGCAACGTCCACTCCAACACCGCTCACCTGTATGCCATGTTGCGCCAGGCCGCCGACGAAGGGGTGCGCCGAGCCCGGGTCCACATCCTCCACGACGGTCGCGATGTCCCCTCCCGGTCCGCCCTCGACTACATCGACGCCACCGAAGCGGTGTTGAGCGAGATCAACGAAGGCCACGAGGGGGCGGATTTCCGTATCGGCTCCGGCGGTGGTCGCATGTTCATCACGATGGACCGCTACGAGGCCGACTGGGACATGGTCGAGCGTGGCTACCAGTGCCATACCCACGGCGCCGGCCGTGCGTTCCTGTCGGCCACCGATGCGGTGGAGACGATGTACGTCGAGACCGATCGGGGTGATCAGTACCTCGAGGAGTTCGTGGTCGTCGACGAGAACGGCGATCCGATCGGCACGATGGCCGACGGCGACGCCGTGATCCTGTTCAACTTTCGGGGCGATCGGGCGATCGAGATCTCCAGGGCCTACGAGGAGTCCGAGTTCACACCCTTCGACCGCACCGCCAACGGCGCCGTCAGCCACCCCGACGTCTTCTTCGCCGGGATGCTCGAGTACGACGGCGACACCCACGTGCCGGAGAACTATCTCGTCTCCCCGCCCTCCATCTCCCGCACGATGAGCCACTACCTGTGCGCCGAGGGCCTGCCCAGCTTCGCCATCAGCGAGACGCAGAAATACGGTCACGTCACGTATTTCTGGAACGGCAACCGCTCCGGCTACGTCGACCCCGAGCTGGAGACCTACGTCGAGATTCCGTCCGACAACGTCGAGTTCAACAAGACCCCGGGTATGAAGGTGCGGGAGATCACGAACGAGACGATCAAGCTGCTCGAGACCGGTCGCTACCGCTGGGGTCGGATCAACTTCCCCAACGGTGACATGGTCGGCCACACCGGCGACCTCGACGCCACCATCGAGGCGATGGAGGTGGTGGAGGAGTGCGTCGAGCGGCTGATGCGGGTCATCGACGAGCTCGACGGCATCCTCATCTACACCGCCGATCACGGCAACGCCGACATCATGTACACCGAGTCCAACGGCGTCCGGTCACCCAAGACCTCGCATACGCTCAGCCCCGTCCCGTTCGCCATCCACGATCCTCGTCACGGCGGCGAGTACCACATGGCTGCGGTGGAGGGCGCCGGCTTGAGCAACGTGGCGGCCACGGTCATGAACCTGCTCGGCTACCAGGCCCCCGACGACTACAACCCCAGCCTCATCGCCTTCGACTGACGCCTCCAGCCACAACCCTCTGAACTTTTCGGACCGGTCGACCCATGTCGGGCAGGTTTTCGAGTTCCTCGACCCGGCGGAGGGGTCGGGAAGCCCGAAAAGTTCGGCGAGGGCCGGGGATTGAGTCGCCCGAGCAGGAGACGGCCTATGGCGTCTGGCCGTGCCCCGGCCGGGCCTCCAAATCCGCCCGGATTGTGGCAACGACCCACGGTCGCAGCTTGTTCCACTGCTGCCAGGTGAAGCGCCGGACCAGCCAACCCACCTGTGCCAGATCGCCGTCCCGTCGGCGATCCAGCTCGAACGCCTCAGGATTGATGTGGTAGGCGTGACTGTCGAGCTCGATGGCGTAGCGATGCTCGGGATAGGCGGCGTCGACCTGGGCGATCAGCCGGCCCGTCTTGTCGACCACGCGATATTCCAACCTGGGTCGGGGTAGGGCGCTGTCGGCAAGTCCGGCCACGAATCGTCGACCCCAGTCGGAAAGCGGCAGAGCTGGGTCGCTGCGCCGGTCGGCGAGGACGATGCGCATCTTCGTGGAACCGGCCCGCCCTCGACAGGGGAAGATGGTGAGCACCTGCTCGACCTCCCGCCAAGTGGTCGTACCGCTGCGGATGGCCCGGTCGATCAGGACCTGGAGGTCCGTCTCGGACCGGAGCCAGCGTCCGGAGGACACCACGGCGACGGCAGCGGTGACGGTATCGATGCCGTCGACCGTGGTTCGTGGTAGGTCGTCGAGTCGGGTGACGTGGACTCGCTGGATACCTGGGCCGGAGTGGTCGCGGTCGGATGCCACCATCGGGATGTGAGGATGATCGCCCATGCCGAAGAGAGGCAACGCCGAATCAGCCCAAGCCGGGCCGGCCAACGATCTCGTCGCAGCCGTCAACGCGGCCAAGGGATTCTCGGCATGCGCAGCCAGGACGTACCAGCCCCGAGCGGCCAGAGGCAACCACTGGCGACGACGCAATCGGCGATCGACCTGGGCGGCACTCATCCCGGCCCTCAACGCCTGCTCCCGACTCAAAGCTCCGTGTTGACGTCCACGTGCCATGAGCTCGACTTCGGCTCGAATGTTGTCGGCGGCCAGGGAGGCCTCCCCTGCTCGACGGGCAGACGGGAGGCAACCTCCGAAACTGTCGCAACCATACTCCGGGCCGTGACGGCCTGCGCTCCCACCCGCAACTTTTCTGAGTGGCCGACCCACCAGCCGGGTCGAGTTCCGCGAATTCCTTGCTCAAACGGGTCGAGAAGTCCGAAAAGTTCGAAGGCGGGGGGACGGATGATCAGGTCGCCCGGGCCGGCCGCCTCCTAGTAGAGGAACATCGGCTTGCCGCCGACGTGGCGGACCTTGGGCCGGTAGTTTGCGGAGTCGTAGAGTTCGTCGATGTCGACCCGCTTCACGCCCTCACCCGTCACGCTGATCGGCACGTTCGTGTAGGTGCCGGACCGCAACGCCACCATTCGACCCGAGGATCCGTCCAACGCGAGGTCGGCGGCCATCACCGCATAGTTGGTGGCCACCATGAGGTCGAGGCTGTCGGGGCGGCCCGACCGCATCAGATAGGCGACCTCCTGCAGGATGATGCCCTCGCCGGTGGCTTCCTTGAGCAGCTCTCCGACGGTGCGGCCGATGCCGCCGAGCTTGCGGTGGCCGTAGGCGTCGGCCTCCCCGGACAGATGGACCTCGCCGCCTTTCACCGTCGCCCCCTCCGAAACCGTGATCATGGCGTAGTGCGACGGGTTGGAGGCCTTGTCGGCCATGACCATCTCGGCCAGCCGGTCGATGTCGAACGGCACCTCCGAGATGAGGGCCCGATCGACTCCCGAGAGGTACGCCGTGATCAGCGACGTCTCGCCCGAATACCGGCCGAACAGCTCGACGATGGCGATGCGCTCGTGCGAGCCGGTTGATGTCCGCAGGTTGTGAATGAACTCCACGCCCCGGGTCACCGCGGTCGAGAAGCCGATGCAGTAGTCGGTGCCGTGTACGTCGTTGTCCATCGTCTTCGGGATGGCGATGACGGGCACACCCTCGTTGTGCATACGCAAGCCGTAGGACAGGGTGTCGTCGCCACCGATCGGCAGCAGCGCGTCGACTCCCAAGGCCTCCAGAACCGAGAGCACGTGCCCGGTGAGATCATGCGGCCCGTCGCCGGTGAACCGGTCTGCGAGGAAGTCGGGCACCTCCGATCCCTTGACCCGACCCGGATTGGTCCGAGACGTGTGAAGGAAGGTGCCGCCGCTGCGGTCGACGGTGCGGACGCGGGCGGCGTCGAGCGGCATCGTGTTGACGGCCAGTGTGTCGGGATCGGCGGGATTGCAATTCACGAGCCCACCCCAGCCTCGGCGGATGCCGATGATCTCGGATCCGGCGTCTACGACCCGGTTGACAGCGGCCTTGATGCAGGGGTTCAGGCCGGGGACGTCTCCGCCGCCGGTCAGGATGGCGACCTTCATATCCGCTCCTTGTAGCGCTCGATTACACAGATTCAGCCGTCAGGTTAGCCGAAACGCTCAGGGCAAACAGCCGGCATGGGCCAGGGCGACCCGTAGGAGACGGTCCTGGCCCGAGGTCATCTCGGCCCGCACCTCCGGGCTGTCGGCTTCGGTTGGTGTCAGCCAGGCGATGTCGAGGGTGATCTGTGACGGTTCGCAGATCCCTTCGACCGGCACGACGTAGACCAGGCTGACTGCATGCTGGCGGGGATCGGTGTAGCCGGAGACGTCGGAGTCGGGGAAGTACTCGACGACTGTGCACGGTGCCGGGTCGACCGGGATCTTCGGCAGAGCGAGGGAGCCCAGATCCTTCTCTATGTTGCGAATCAGCGCATCCCGCAGGCGTTCACCGAACAGCACCCGGCCGCTGACGACACTGCGGCTGATGGTGCCGTCGGGCATGGCCCGCAGCAGCAGGCCGATCCTCGTCACCTCGCCGTGGTCGTCGACCCGGACCGGGACGGCTTCGACGTAGACGATGGGAACCCGGCCGCGCACCGTGGCGATGTCCTCTTCGGTCAACCATCCCTGCTGGGTTTCGGTTTGATCGGCCACGGCTTCTCCTGTCGCGCCTGAGACTTCACCGGCCGGTACAGCCCCCCCTGGTCCCTCCCAGATCTGTGGCTTGACACGGTGCGGGACAAGCCTAGCGTGTCGAATCTTGGGCGACCGAGTTGGACGGCATCACCGTTCGATCGGCGTGCAGACGACGAACCAGCGCCCCAAGCGGAGTGTTTCTGAAAGACAAGGAAGAGAAAAGTTGATAGCGACATACTCAAGTCTGTAGCATGGAACCCGCAACCCTGATTCAATGGGTCTCACGAGGGTGATCGTCCCCCCGGAGCCGCCCCCGATCTCGAACTCAGAGCAAAGAGGAGCTTGAAACAATATGGCAAAAGCCGTTGGAATTGACCTCGGAACCACGAACTCGGTGGTGTCGGTCCTCGAAGCCGGCGACCCGGTCGTGATTCCCAACGCCGAGGGGTCCCGTACCACCCCGTCCGTCGTCGCCTTCTCGAAGGACGGCGGCGAGGTTCTCGTCGGCGAAGTGGCAAAGCGACAGGCCATCACCAACCCCGATCGCACGATCCGCTCCGTGAAGCGCCACATGGGTACGAAGTGGAGCACCGAGATCGACGGGAAGACCTACACCGCCCAGGAGATCAGTGCCCGTACCTTGATGAAGCTGAAGCGCGACGCCGAGGCCTATCTGGGCGACACCGTCACCGATGCGGTGATCACGGTGCCCGCCTACTTCGACGACGCCCAGCGGACCGCAACCAAGGAGGCAGGCCAGATCGCCGGCCTCAACGTGTTGCGCATCATCAACGAGCCCACTGCAGCCGCGTTGGCCTACGGTCTCGACAAGGGCAACGACGATGATCAGACCATCCTGGTGTTCGACCTCGGCGGCGGTACGTTCGACGTCTCGATTCTCGAGATCGGCGACGGCGTGTTCGAGGTCAAGTCGACCTCCGGTGACACCGAGCTCGGTGGCGACGACTGGGACCAGGCCATCATCGACTGGATGGTGACCGAGTTCAAGAACTCCAACGGTGTCGACCTCGGCTCCGACAAGATGGCGGCCCAGCGGCTCAAGGAGGCGGCTGAGAAGGCCAAGATCGAGCTGTCGCAGGTCATGTCGACCAACATCAATCTGCCGTTCGTCACCGCCACCGCCGACGGTCCGTTGCACCTCGAACTCACCCTGTCGCGGGCCAAGTTCGAGGAGCTGACCGCCGACCTGCTCAAGCGGGTCAAGGCTCCGGTCGAGCAGGCCTTGGCCGACGCCGGCAAGAAGCAGGCCGAGATCGACCACGTCATCCTGGTCGGTGGCTCGACCCGTATGCCGGCCGTGACCGAGCTCGTCGAGTCGATGACCGGCAAGGAAGCCAACAAGACGGTCAACCCCGACGAGGTGGTCGCCATCGGCGCCGCCATCCAGGCCGGTGTGTTGAAGGGCGATGTCAAGGACGTGCTCCTGCTCGACGTGACCCCCCTGTCGCTCGGTATCGAGACCAAGGGTGGCGTCATGCACAAGCTCATCGAGCGCAATACCACCATCCCCACCCGCAAGAGCGAGGTCTTCTCCACGGCCGACGACAATCAGCCGTCCGTGCAGATCCACGTACTCCAGGGTGAGCGCGACATGGCGATGTACAACAAGACCCTCGGCAAGTTCGAGCTGGTCGATCTCCCGCCCGCCCCCCGTGGTGTGCCCCAGATCGAGGTCACGTTCGACATCGACGCCAACGGCATCGTGCACGTCTCGGCGCTGGATCGGGCCACCCAGAGGGAGCAGTCGATCACGATCACCGGTCAGTCGAACCTGTCGGATGACGAGATCAACCAGATGGTCAAGGATGCCGAGGCCCACGCCGAGGACGACCGCAAGCGTCGTGAGGAGGCGGAGATCCGCAACAACGCCGACTCGCTCGTCTACCAGACCGAGAAGCTGCTGGCCGATCAGGGCGACAAGATCCCTGACGACGAGAAGAAATCGGTCACCGAGGCGCTGGCCGAGGTCAAGACCGCCCTCGATGGTGACGACATCGAAGCCATCAAGGATTCCACCGAGAAGCTGGTGAAAGCCAGCCAGACCGTGTCGACCAAGCTCTACGAGCAGGCGTCGGCCGCGGCCAACGCGGAAGCCGGCGGGGCCGACACCTCGATGCCCGACGACGATGAGGTCGTCGACGCCGAGATCGTCGACGAGGACGATGCCGGGGACGACGCGTGAGCGACGTCAACGCCGAACGCGACTCGATGAGCCCTCCCGAGGCGGGGCCGGATGACACCGCCGCCACGCAGGCGGCGGCCGATCCGGCCCCCAACCCGGCGGGCACCCATCCTCCGGGCGCCAACGGCGCAGCCGGCGGTCCCGGGCCGCAGCAGGTTCAGACCGAGGATGGGGCCGACCAAGGTTCCGGTGACACCGATCCGGCCGCCGAGGGCGTTTCCGAGGAGGCGCACGAGGAGTTGTCGGTCGAGGGGCTGGTCTCGGATCTCGAGCGGGTCACCGCCGAGCGGGATCAATATCTGGAGGCCTCCCGTCGGATCCAGGCCGAGTTCGAGAACTACCGCAAGCAGGTGACCAAACGTGAGACCGAGGCCCGCGAGCGGGCCAACGAGGGTCTCATCGGTGAGATGTTGCCCGTACTCGATGCCTTCGACGGTGCACTGTCGAGCGGCGTGGAGGACGTGGCCCCGATGCGGGCCACGCTGCTCGAGGCCCTGGCCAAGCAGGGTCTCGAACGAATCGACCCCGACGAGGCCCCGTTCGACCCGAACCTTCACGAGGCCGTGATGCATGAGGACGGTGAAGGCGGTGAGGCGGGTCCGGTCGTGGCCGAGGTCATGCGGGCCGGCTATTCGTGGAAGGGCCGCGTCGTCCGACCGGCCATGGTCCGGGTCCGGGGCTGATCGGGGCCATGCCCTATCAGCACGAGTTTCGGCCCTCGGCCGAAACATCGGGTACGAGGAAAGAACGAAGCACACGCAATGTCGCAACATGACTGGCTCGAAAAGGACTTCTACAAGATCCTGGGCGTCTCCTCCGACGTCTCGGACAAGGAGCTGACCAAGGCCTACCGCAAGCTGGCCCGTCAGTTCCATCCGGATGCCAATCCCGACGACAAGAGCGCCGAGGAGAAGTTCAAGGAGGTTTCCGAGGCCTACGACGTGTTGAGCGACGCCAAGACACGGGCCGAGTACGACCAGATCCGCAAGTACGGTCCGGCCGCCGGGATGTTCGGCGGCGGGGCCCGCGGCGGCAGCCCGTTCGGCAACGCCGGCGGCGGTGCCGGCTTCGATTTCGACGCCGGCAATCTCTCCGACATTCTCGGCGGTCTGTTCGGCGCCGGGCGGGCCACCCGTGGTGGCCCCGGTCCGGGTACCGGCCCCCGTAGGGGCGACGACCTCGAAGCCGACCTGACGCTCAGTTTCGACGAGGCCGTCAAAGGTGTGACCACGTCGGTGCATCTGACCTCCGATGCCGCCTGCGAAACCTGCCACGGCTCCGGCGCCGCCCCCGGAACCTCGCCGGAGATCTGCAGTCAGTGCCATGGCCGCGGTGTGCTCGACGATGATCAAGGATTCTTCTCCCTGAGCCAGCCCTGTCCCCGCTGCGGCGGTCGGGGGCGGGTCGTGACCAACCCCTGTCCGACCTGTCGGGGTAGCGGCATCGAACGCAAACCCCGCCAGGTGAAGGTCCGTATACCCGCCGGGGTGAAGACCGGGCAGCGGATCCGGCTGAAGGGCCGAGGTGCCCCCGGCCGCAACGGTGGTCCGGCCGGCGATCTCTACGTCGTGGTCCGGGTCGGCAACCACGAGTTGTTCGGCCGAAAGGGCGACAACCTCACGATCGACGTCCCGATCACGTTCGCCGAGGCCACCCTGGGCGGCCGGATCACGGTGCCGACGCTCGACGGCTCGACCGTCACGCTCAAGATCCCGCCTGCAACGCCCTCGGGCAAGACGTTCCGGGTCAAGGGGCGGGGCGTCGCCACCAAGAAGTCCACCGGCGATCTGCTGGTCACCGTGAAGGTCGACGTTCCGTCCGAACTCTCCGATGAGCAGCGGGCCGCAGTCGAGGCGTTCGGAGCGGCCACCACCGCCTCACCTCGCGACCATTTGACGAGCACGAGCTGACCGTCCAACGAAGGAACTAGTACCCCACACACACAGCGGAAAGGGGACGGGATCATGGCCAGTGACAACCAGGCGACGGAGTTCTCGAACCGGGCCGTCTATGTGATTTCGGTGGCCGCCGAACTGGCCGGATGCCATCCCCAAACCCTGCGGATCTACGAGCGGAAGGGCCTGGTGGAGCCGGCCCGCACCGGCGGCGGCAGCCGCCGCTACAGCGATCAGGACATCGCCGATCTGCAGCGGATCCAGGAGTTGACCGAGCAGGGCTTGAACCTCGCGGGGGTGAAGCGGGTCCTCGAACTCGAGGCCGAGGTGGCCGAACTCCACGAGAAGATCGATCAGCTGAGGGCCGAGGCCGACGAGGCGGTGGCCGAAGCCCATCGCCAGTATCGCCGCGACCTCGTTCCGGTGAAGCAGAGCCTCACCCTCTACCAGCGGCGTCGGCGATCGTAGGTCCACGGTTCCGATGACTGGGCGTTTCGGGTCATTGCACCCTACGCTGAGGGCATGAGCGCGGCAACAAACAGGTCGTCAGTAATGCGCAAGGACCAAGCGGCGTTCACCATCGGAATCGAGGAGGAGTACCTGCTCGTCGACCCGTCGACCGGCGAACTCGTATCCGAGACCAGCGTCCAGGCCTTTGTCATCGATTCGGTGAAGAGGTGCATTGGCGCCGAGGTCGGGTTTGCCACGCCGGAGTTCCTGCGGGCCCAGGTCGAAGTCGGGACCGGCGTCTGTACATCGATTCCACAGCTCAATGATTGCCTCCGGCAGTTGCGGACGGCCGTCGGTGAGGCGGCCGCAGCCCAGGGTTTGGCCTTCATCGCCTCCTCGACCCACCCGACGGCCATAGCCAGGAAGCTCAAACACACCGACGCCGAACGGTACTCGACCCTGGCCAACGATCTGCAGGAGGTGGCTCGGCGTATGGTCATCTGCGGGATGCACGTGCACGTCGGGGTCGAGGATCGCGAGCATCGTATCGACATGCTCGGCCAGCTAGCCTATTTCCTACCCCACCTGTTGGTGCTGTCCACCTCTTCGCCGTTCTGGGAGGGACACGACACGGGCCTGAAATGCTACCGCCTGTCCGTGTTCGACGAGTTGCCCCGCACGGGCCTTCCCGAGCGATTCGACTCGTGGAGTGAGTACGAACGCCACCTGGTGGCGCTGACCAGTGCGGGGGCGATCGAGGACTCGTCGAAGATCTGGTGGGACATCCGTCCCCACGGCAAGTTCCCGACCCTCGAGATGCGGGTGGCCGATGTCTGCACGTACCTCAACGACGGCATGGCCGTGGCCGCTCTCTACCTCTGCCTCATCGGGATGCTGCAACGGCTTCGTCGGTCCAACCAGCGGTGGAGGACCTACGCCAACATGTTGATCGATGAGAACCGGTGGCGAGCCCAACGCTACGGAGCCGACGAGGGGCTCATCGACTTCGGTGTCGGGGCGAACGTGCCGTACTCGGCCCTCCTCGAGGAGATGATCGAGATGGTCATGCCCGAGGCCGAGGCTTTCGACTGTGTCGACGAGCTGCTTCACAGCCGGACGATCCTCCAGCGGGGCACCAGCGCCGATCAACAGCGGGCCGTCTACAACGCCGCCCTCGAGCAGGGGTCGAGTCGGGAGCAGGCGCTCAAGGCCGTGGTCGACTGGTTGGTCGAGGCCACGGTGGCCGACCTCTAGCGACAGGGCAACGCCACCACCCCCAATTCTCTCGGTCCGGTTCGCGGGGAGGAGCGTCGCCGGTCGGGCACCTCGTGGCTCAGGGCTGTTGGCTGAGGATGTCCTGATAGAGGGCATCGATGAACGCTGCGTGTTTGGGCCAGGAGAACGACGGCGCTTTCGCTCGTGCGTTCTCACGTAGCTGGAAGGTGAGTTCACGGTCGTTGGCCAGTCGCTCGATGGCATCGGCGATCCCGCTCGACGTGGTTTCCGGGTCGATCACCGGCACCGTGATGCCGATGTCGTCGCTCACGATCTCGCCACCGCCGTGATGGTCGAGGGTGATCACCGCGAGGCCGCTGGCGATTGCCTCGAGGAGTTGCACCCCGGTCGTGTCGCGGAGGCTGGTGAACAGGAAGACGTCGGCGTCACGCAGAGTTGCCTGGGCGGCCGGCCAATCGAGGACACCGCGAAAGACCAGGCGGTTGGCGTCGTCCGACGCCGATCGAATCCGCTCGGATCGTTCAACCAGCTCCGGCGCCGTGCCGTCGGCTCCGACGACGGTCAGTTGCACGGGGCAGTCCGGGGCGACCTTGGCGAAGGCATCGAGAGCGAGGGCCAGACCTTTGCGAGGCATGTGGCGGGCGAGCCAGACGATCCGAAGCGACTTGTCGTCGGGACGACGTTGCACGCTGTCGACGATGAGATCAGGGGGGATCGCCACGTCACGTATGAGCTCGATTCGTTTGGCGCCGATGCGCCGGGCCAGATCATAGGTTTCGCGATTGGCGGCCAGTATCGCCTCGGCGTGTTGAAATGGGCCTCGGATCGTGGGGAGAAACCGAGTCGAGCGGACGGAAATCGTGGTGCGGAGCCATTCTCTTCGCCAACTCGACCCGAAGTACTCTTTGAACGCGGCCGGTGCGTGCTGGGCTCCGCCGACCGGACCGAACAGGAAGGGCTTGCCCAGCTGCCAGAGCCGGGAGCCTCCCTGAAGCGATCCCCAGCCGACGTGGTGAACGATGTCGGCGTCGAAGGCGGCATCGATGTCCCTGGCGGCGTCGAGTGCGTGCCACTGCCACAGCAGGTAGCGGCCCATCCAGCCGAGCCGGGGAATACGTCGGGCCAGCCGATGATCGCCGATCATCGTGGCGTCGACGTTGGCTCCCCGGGCGGTCAACTCGGCCAGCCCTGCGGGCAGATGCTCTGCGCTCCGGGTGCTGGTGAGGACATGGATCTCGTGGCCGAGCGCCGCGAACTCTTTGACGTAGTTCCAACTGAGCCGTGCCTCGGAACCGCGAACCGGGTCACAGTCGTACGCCGAGAGCAGAAGTTTCATGCTGGCAACCGCCTTTGGCCGATGTTTCGATGAGGCGAGTCGCTGGTGTGAGTTCGATGACCGTGCCTCGGCCCGACGTTGACCAGAGCTCGAGAATCACCAAAGAAGACGGAGCGCCAATCGCCGTTCTTGAACTGTGGCCCCGAGAATACCAGGTGTCGCTGCGTACGGTGGCGCTGCGTTCTGCTTGCCCCCGCAGGTCGCGTGCCGAGCATTGGGTGTTGAGACACGGGGACTATTCTGCTCGGCGTGGATAGCGGGTAGCCTGGAGCGAATGGCAGTCGACGGCTCGCTGCATCTCGAGAAGAGCGACTCTCTCGTCGACGGCTTGTTCGAACCGCAGCCTCGTCCGTCCGAAGCGCCGCGAACGATGCCGCCACCCCCCGGGCTGCTCGAGCGTGTCATCGCCGGCATCGGGATCCTGGTCTTCTACCACCAGACGCCCAACGTCTGGTTCATACAACTGGCGCCCAACGAGATCATCGACTTCTCGAACCAGATCGGTGTCGCTGTGGTGCTGTCCGTGTGCGCATCGGCGTTCCTGCGAGGGGCCGGCCGACTCAACCTTCTCATCAGGTTGATCAAGCTCGAGCCGACGGTGTTCCTGTTCGCCGCCCTCGCCCTCACCTCGTTCCTGTGGTCGGCCGATCCGAACACCACCATGCGTCGCGGCATCATCTTCATGGCGGTGACCCTCTTTGCCGGATACCTGATCATCCGCTTCCCGTTGAGCGAGATCATCGAGATCTTCGCCTGGACATTTGTCGCATCGGCCGCCGTGAACCTCTTCTTCGTCCTGGCCCTACCCACCTACGGCATTGACGACGAGGGCCTTTGGACGGGGGTTTTCCGCCAGAAGAACGGTCTCGGCTACGTGGCCGCTCTCGCCGTCCCCACGCTGCTCATCGCAGCGAGAATTCACAAACCACAGCGCCTGATCTTCTACTCGGCAGCGGCCTTGCAGCTTCTTCTACTGATCCGATCAGACTCCAAAACAATGCTGGTTGTCGGTGTGCTGGCCACTCTCCTCCTGCCCCTGTACAACGGTCTCCGCGCCAGCCGAACCCTCAAGGGGGCGGTGCTGGTGACGCTGATCGCCAGCTCCGTCTTCTCCGTGGCGATCGCCACCGCAAACGTCGCCGTGCTGGCCGACTGGTTGAACAAGGACGTCACCCTCACCGGCCGCCTCCCGTTCTGGCAGGAACTCCTTCCGATCGTTGCCGATCGGCTCTGGCTGGGATATGGGTTTGCCGCAGCCTTCGGAGGGTTCTTCTCCCCGGTTCACGACGCCTGGATGTACAACCAATGGGCCGGCGATGCTCATAACGCCTACCTGCAGATCCTGCTCGAGTTGGGCGTGGTCGGGTTGATGCTGTTCATCATCTCGTTCGCACGGGCGTTGTGGCGCGCCCTGCCGGTGATCAGCACAGCTCCGGGCGCGGCCCCGCTGTGGCCGCTGGTCATCCTGACCCAAACCATGATCTCTTCGGTGACCGAATCGGGTCTGCAGTCCGACTCGATGGGATGGACGTTCTACCTGGTGGCGGTCCTCTCAGTGGCCGCCCAGTCGCGAATGCATCCGACTCGCTCGCCGAGTGGATGATCGCACCGCACGAGCAAGCGCGGCCGGGCCGCCTGCTCACGCGAGAACGGCAGCCGCCTAGTCTCGTTCGTAGGCGCCGGCGTCGGGGTTCGATGCGTTTCGCCGCCGACCCAGGCGGTCGACGCCGACCGGGGCTCCGCTGACGCCACGGTTCAACGCCGGCGAACTTGAGGTCAGTTCGAAGTTCGCCGCGCCGCCGTCGGTCGAGCCGTTCACGAATCCCGGGCCGCTGTAGACGAAGTGGTTGCCGTCCTTGACCTTGCTGTTGTGGTTGTCGGTCACGAAGACATTGCCCCTGGCCGTCCAATTCTGGGCATCCGACAGCATGATCTCGACGAGGCCCGGTCGGCTGACACAGAAGTTGTTCAGGAACCGTACGTTCTGGGACCGGGTCGTCGAGATTTCGGTGCCGGGCGTACTCAGGGTCTTCGTTTTGCCGTTGTAGTAGGTCGTATTGTGCACGACATCGACATTCGATGACTTCGTGACGTTGACACCCCGGCCGCCGTTGTCGAAAAGGAGGTTGTTGGCGATCAGCACCCGGCTCGAGTAGCCGTGATGGCGCCCTTCATCGAAGATGATCCCGTTGCCGTCGGTCATGACATTTCGGTCGGGATACCACTCCTTCGGGGCGTAGACCTTGTTCTCGTTGGAGTACGACATGTTGCCGATGATGCGGATGTGGTACCCGTCGCTGAAGGATCCGGTGCCATGACTCTTGGGTCGCCAGACACTGATTCCGCTGCCTTGCCCCGGTCCCCAGTAGCTGTTGTGGTGTACCCGGTTACCGATCAACTCGAAACGATCAGATCCGATGGCGGAAATCCCACCGTAGGGCATGCCGGTGACTTCGTTGCCGACGACGCGCACATGGTGACTGTTGCGAACCATGACGCCCCAGCCGTAGTCATTGATGTCCTTGGCGAATCCCTTGCCGGCGATCGTGAGGCCCGACACCTCGATGTACTGTGCGTTCAGGACCTCGATGGCGTGGCCTTTGGTGGGCTGAAGCACAGGCCGCTCGCCCGGAGCGGCCGCAACGGTGATCCAGGCAGTGGGCGTACCGGATCGGCGTATCGCCCAGTGGGCGGGAGGAACGGCGTATTGGGAGTTGCCGTCGTAGACGCCACCCATCAAGTAGAGCGTCTGGCCCGGCCGAAGGCGATCGAGTGCGTCTTGCAGGTTGCGCCAAGGCGTGTTCCGGGTTTGACCGTCGTTGCTGTCGTTGCCGGAGGGGCTGACGTAGAACGTGGACCGGTCGGTATCGGGCTCGGTGGGGGACTGCGTCGGCAGCGGCTGTGTTGCCGCCGCCTGTTCTGTGGCGGACGATTGCTCTGAGGTCTGGTCGTCGGCGGATGACGACTCTTCCTGCGACGCCGATTCGCTGGCGGCGGTTGCGGACTCCTGCGGCGCGTCCTCGTCTCCAGCATCGGTTGACAACTGTTCGTCGTCGGGCTGCTCGTCCTCGTTGGTCTCAGGCTCTTCGCCCTCGGCCGTGCTGGGCGGTTCGGCTACTTCGGTTGTGGTGGTCGTCGACCCGTTCAGGAACCGCCACTCCTCCGCGCTTGACGCCTGATCTGGGGCCAAGGCGATAACAAGCGGTGTGGTCGTGGTGGTCGTCTCCATCGGGGCTTCAGTAACCACCTGATGTGAGTCGCTCCCGGTGCCGAACGTCACAATCATCAGCGCCACGGACGCGATCAGAGCCGGCCAGGCAACCACCTTTGGGATCGCGTTCAACAAAGCAGCCCCACCACGCTCGTCAGCACAGGCGCCAGCCTACGCGATCGGGCGGCGGATCCGGGCTGTGTTTGGTTGGGAATTGGTTAAGGATCGAGCGTGGCGGCGGGAATCGGAGGGGTGTTGCGTGTTTCCTACTCCGGGTCTTCTGCGCTCAGCTCGAAGGCGCCGACCGCGGCTCGTCCCTCAGGGCGAGGGGCTCCGGACCAGTCGAGGTTCACCGCATCAAAAGGCACCGTCGACGTGCTCAGCGCCACCGAACCCGGCTTCAAGCGAAAATCGGCTTCGTTCGGGTCGACTGAAGCCCGAACGAAGCCGGGGTCGTTCGTGGTGAAGAATCCGCCGTTCTTGGCGTGGCCGCTCGGCTTGTCGGTGACGAAGACATTGCCGGCGATGTCGAGTCCGTCGACATTTGAAATCATGATCTCGGACAGGCCAGGACGGCTGACCGAGAGATTGTTGTAGAAGCGAATCTCCTTGGAATTGGTGGCCGACAATTCGGTTCCGGGGGTGCTGAGCGTTGGCGTTCGACCGTTGTGGTAGGTGGTGTTGTTCACGACGTCGACTCGATCCGACTTGGTGATGTTGATCCCGCGGCCGCCGTTGTTGAAGGCGATGTTGTTCGCGATCAGGGTCTTGTGGCTGTAGCCGAAGTGCTGACCCAAGTCCATGATGATCCCGTTGCCATCGCTCATGATGTTTCGGCCGGGCGCCCATTGCGAGTAGACCTTGTTCTCGTTGGCGTAGGTGGTATTGCCGATGATGCGGATGTGGTACCCGTCTTCGAACGGTTCCTGCCCGCGACTCTTTGCGTGCCAGACGCTGATGCCGCTGCCCTGCTCGGGACCCCAGAAGCTGTTGTGGTGTGTGGTGTTGCCGATGATCTCGAACTTCGACGATTCGACGGCCGAGATGCCACCGACCGGCATGTCGGAGATGTCGTTGCCGATGAGGCGGACGTGGTGGCTCTCTCGTATCACCATTCCCCAGCCGTAGTCGTTGCTGCCTCCGAAGTCTTGCCCAACCACGGTGAGACCCTCGACCTCCACATAGCTGGCGTTGCGAACTTCGAGACCGTGCCCCTGGTCGGGATGGAGGATCGGGGTGTGCCCTGGTGCGGCGGCGACGCGGATCCAAGCGTCGGGTTTGCCGGAATGACGGACAATCCAGTGGGCGGGAGGATCAGAGTACTGGCCTGAGTAGATACCGTCCATCAGAAAGAGGGTCTGCCCCGGTTGGAGACGGTCGATCGACGCTTGCAGGTTCTGCCACGGAGCCTCCGCCGTCTGACCGTCGTTGCCTTCGTCGCCTGTCGGGCTGACAAAGAATGTGTTGGGATCGGTGTCGGGCCCGGTCTGCTCGTGGGCTTCTTCGCTCGTGATGGTCTGCGCCAGTCCAAGGAGGCGCCAGTTGTCGTCGACGTAGTCGTGCTTGGTCGGTATCTGAAGCACGAGCGGCTCCCGCGCCGGGCGCGGACCCTCGGCGAGAATGGACGCAACCTGCTGGCCCCGGTTTCCCGGCATGAGCGCTGCCAAGAAGAGGGCGGTCGCCAAGGTCATCGTGAAACCGACTGCCACCTTGATCACCGGGCTGGGCGCAACCACCTGGATCAGGGTATGCGCCGCGGTGCTGGATTCTTGTCGAGGAGTGGGTTATTGGACGAAACCTAACCCTCAAGGCCTGTGGCCGTCATGCGGGTCAGATCGCACCGGCGAACACCCCGTAAGCGCGCCGCCTGGGTGGTGACTCAGGAAACTTGATAGCTAGATTGTCAACTTTACGCGGGTTGGATAGAATAAAGACACTATGGCTGTTGACCCCAAGAAGTGGACCATCAAGACGAATGAAGCGGTCGCCGCCGCCATCGAACGTGCCGGCGCCGCCTCGAACCCCGAAGTCACCCCCGATCACCTGCTCTCGGCCCTGCTCGGCCAGGCCGAGGGCGTCGTGTTGCCACTGCTGACCAAGGTCGAGCGCCCCGTCGCCGCGCTGCGCAACGAGACCGAGGAGGCGCTGGCGAAGCTACCGAAGGCCTACGGAACCGAACCCCGCCTGTCGCGCCAGACCAATCGAGTGCTGGCCGAAGCCGACTCGGTTCGGGCCGAGCTGGGCGACGACTTCGTGTCCACCGAGCACCTCCTGCTCGCGCTCGCCAATCCCGACATGGGTGGCGCCACCGCCGCCCGCATCAATCTGACCCGCGACGAGCTGCTCGCCGCACTGCAGGAGGTGCGGGGCTCGCACCGGGTCACCAGCCAGAACCCCGAAGACCAGTTCCAGGCACTGGAGAAATACGGTCGCGACCTGACCGAGGCGGCTCGAACCGGGAAGCTCGATCCGGTCATCGGGCGTGACGACGAGATCCGCCGGGTCATCCAGGTGCTCAGCCGCCGGACCAAGAACAACCCGGTTCTCATCGGTGAGCCCGGCGTCGGCAAGACCGCCATCGTCGAAGGCCTGGCCCAGCGGGTGGTCGAGGGCGACGTGCCCGAATCGCTCCGCAACCGTCGGGTCATCGCGCTCGATATCTCGGCCATGCTGGCCGGCGCCAAATTCCGGGGCGAGTTCGAGGAGCGCCTCAAGGCCGTGCTCAAGGAGATCACCGACGCAGAGGGCGAGGTGATCACCTTCATCGACGAGATGCACACCATCGTCGGCGCCGGCGCCGGGGGCGAGTCGGCCATGGACGCCTCCAACATGATCAAGCCGATGCTGGCCCGGGGCGAGCTGCGCATGGTCGGCGCGAGCACGCTCGACGAATACCGCAAGTACGTGGAGAAGGACGCGGCTCTCGAGCGGCGGTTCCAGCAGGTGTTCGTCGGCGAGCCGTCGGTCGAGGATTCGATCGCCATCCTTCGTGGCTTGAAGGAGCGCTACGAGGTCCACCACGGCGTCCGGATCCAGGATTCGGCCATCGTCGCCGCCGCCACCCTCTCGGATCGCTACGTGACCGGCCGCTTTCTGCCCGACAAGGCCATCGACCTGATGGACGAGGCCGCCTCCAAGCTGCGGATCGAGATCGATTCGCTGCCGACCGAGATCGACGTGGTCGAGCGCCGCATCGGTCAGCTGGAGATGGAGAAGATGGCGCTGGCCAAGGAGTCGGATTCGGCCTCCAAGGAGCGTGTGGCCGAACTCGAAGCCGAGCTGGCCGACCTCTCCGAGCAGTCGGCGGCCATGAAGGCCCACTGGCAGAACGAGAAGGACGCCATCGAGCGCATCCGTACATTGAAGGAGCAGGCCGACAACCTGCACCGGCAGGCCGAACGGACCGACGACCTCGGTCGCCGCTCCGAGATCATCTACGGCGAGCTGCCGGCCGTCGAGCACGAGATCGAGGAGGCCTCGACCGCGCTGGCCGTGCTGCAGGCCGACCAGACCATGCTCAAGGAGGAGGTCGACGAGGAGGACATCGCCGAGGTGGTGTCCCGCTGGACCGGCGTGCCCGTTTCTCGCCTGATGGAGGGCGAGGCCCGCAAGCTCCTGCGTCTGGAAGACGAACTGCACAAGCGGGTGATCGGCCAGGACGATGCGGTGTCAGCCGTGTCGGCCGCCATCCGGCGAAGCCGGGCCGGGCTGTCGGACCAGAACCGCCCGATCGGCACGTTCCTGTTCCTCGGGCCCACCGGCGTTGGCAAGACCGAGCTGGCGCGGACGCTGGCCGACTTCCTGTTCGACGACGAGCGGGCCATGATCCGTATCGACATGTCGGAATACATGGAGAAGCACACGGTCAGCCGCTTGATCGGCGCCCCTCCGGGGTACGTCGGCTACGACCAGGGCGGTCAGCTGACCGAGGCGGTGCGCCGCCGCCCCTATGCGGTGGTGCTGCTCGACGAGGTCGAGAAGGCGCATCCCGACGTGTTCAACGTGCTGTTGCAGCTGATGGACGACGGCCGACTCACCGATGGACAGGGTCGCACGGTGGACTTCACCAACGTGGTGTTGATCATGACCTCGAACCTGCCCGGCGATCCGAAGGACTTCTTCCGTCCCGAGTTCATCAACCGGGTCGACGACATCGTCCGCTTCTCCGAGCTCACCGAGGAGGACCTGGTCAAGATCGTCGACATCCAGCTCGAGCTGCTGGCCCGCCGCCTGGCCGATCGTCGTATCTCGATCGATGTCAGCGACGAGGCTCGCAAGCTGCTCAGTCGCCTCGGTTACGATCCGGCCTTCGGTGCCCGGCCGCTCAAGCGTACGGTGCAGAAGGAGATCGCCGATCAGCTGGCTCTCATGATCCTCGAAGGGGATCTGGGTGACGGCGACAAGATGCTCATCGACGTCAGCTCCGGCGGGGCCGACGAAAGCGAGTTCACCTTCGCCCGGGCCTGACAACCTCGTCTGAGGGTTCTCAGGGGACCATCGGGGTCATCCCCGATTCACGAGCCGCACGATCGGGAGGAGGATGAACCCATGAACCAGTCACGCTCCCGCATCGTCCCGCTCACCGCCGGCCTCGCCGCCACGGCGTTGATGGTTGCCGCCTGCGGCGTCGACATCCGCTCCGGCTCCGATACCGATGATGGGCCGACCGTCACGGAGTCCTTCGAGATCGACGATTTCGACCGCCTCGTCGTCAGGGACAGCTGGACCGTCTTCGTCACCCTCGGTTCGGAGACGACTCTCGAAGTCGAGGTGGCCGAAGATCTCCTCGACGATGTGCAGGTGGATCAGAGCGGTGACCGCCTCACCCTCTCGCTGGACGATCCCCGGTGGTTCTCCTCCCACCGGGGCACCCGGGAAGCGCGCATCACCACACCGAACCTCACCGAGTTGGACGTCGAGGGCGCCTCAACCGTCGAGGTTGTCGGGCTGACCGGTGACCAGCTCGACGTCGAGCTCTCCGGTGCGGCGACAGTCGATCTGGGCGAGGTGGAACTTCAGCAGCTCCAGGTGGCCCTCGAGGGCGCCTCCTCGATCGACGGAGCCGGGAGTGTCGGCGTTCTTACCGCCGATTCCGTCGGCGCCTCCTCGGTCAACTTCGGACGCATGACCATCGACGAAGCCGAGATCGACGCTTCGGGTGCTTCGTCGCTGGACCTCGGTGGGGCGTCCGCCGTCAGCGGCAGATTGGCCGGAGCGTCGTCGGTTGACGTGGCCGACGATGCCTCGGTAACGGTCCGGACCAGCGGCGCCTCGTCGGTCGACTGACCGCCTTCTGGCTCCGTCCTCTCCAAGAACCTGGAGCAGACGGTACCAACTACCCTGGTGGCCATGACGTTCGACGATGTGGCCGCGCTGGCCCTCGAACTCCCGGAAGCCGTCGAAGGCACCAGCTACGGCAGCCGGGCCTGGAAGGTCAAGGGCAAGCTGTTCGCCTGGGAGCGTCCGTTCCGCAAGGCCGACCTGGAGCGATTCGGTGAAGAGCCCGTGCCGGGCGGCCCCATCCTCGGGCTTGCCGTCGACGATCTCGAGGAGAAGGAAGTTGTCCTGTCCCAACGCCGGCCCGGCTTCTTTACCATTCCACACTTCGACGGTTACGCCGCAGTACTGGTGCAGCTCGATGCGGCCGATGATGACGACGTGCGGGAGGCCATCGTCGACGCCTGGCTCTGCAAGGCTCCGGAGGCGTTGGCCGGGGCCTACCTCGACCGCGAGTCCGGCAGCTGACGCCAACCGTCGAATCGTCCGTCAGGCCGATGCCGTGATCAGGAGCATCGGATTCGGAATGACGAGACCGTTCCCGCCTTCGTAGGAGCCCGACTGTTCACGACCGGTCGCTTCGATGGCGTTTCTGGTACCTTCGCCGACAAGTTCAACGGCCCTGGCGCTCAGCGCATCCCGCTCGGCAAGGTCTCCGGAGAACAGAATGAACGCCGCCTTCTTGGCCAGTAGCCGGGCGATGGTTACGTCGTCCGCGATCGGGGCGGCGGCCCGGTCGGTCTCACCGGTCACCAAAGCCAGTGCCTCGTCGAGCAACGGGACGACCGTGCGATCCTGGCTGGCCCGAAACGGGCTGACACCCCACCGGCCGAGCGCGGCCGCGATCAGCAGGTCGGGCCAGCCGTTGGATCGGGCGAGCTGGGCGGTCCGATCGAAGGGTTCGAGCGCCTGAGGTTGGCGTCCGGCCGCGTTGTAGGCTGCGCCGAGTTTGGCGTGGACCTCGGCTCACTGACGGGTGTCCATCGGGAGCTCGACACAGCGGGCCAACAACCCGGCCGCCGAGTCGTAGTCGAATTCGGCGATCGCCGCCGCGGCCGTGCGACGAACCCGCCTGACCACGTGGCCGCATCGAGAATCGGACAGGCCTCGATGAGGTGGTGGGCAACCGCCATCGTGCTTCCGCCGTGCTGCTCCATCACCTCGGCCAATCGGGCGTGCAGCCGGATCCGGCGAGCGCTGCTCATCGAGTCGAGGACGGCGGCCGGCATGAGCTGATGGGAGAAGCGGAACCGGTCCGCTGTTCCATCGACCTCGTGTATCAGCTGGGCGCCGAGGGCGACGTCGATGGCGTCGAGCGCCTCGGCGTTGGACAGGTCGGTGGCGGCGATCACCGGGGCCAGCGGGAATTCCTGCCCGATGGCGGCCGCTGTGCTGACCAGGCGGTCGACCGGGCGGGGGAGCCCGTCGAGGCGAACCCTGACCAGCTCGGTGACCGAAGTCGGCAGCCGGTCGATACCGACACCGCCGCGCAGATCCCGAAGCAGCTCGGTGGCGAAGAGAGCGTGTCCGCCCGACATGGCGAACACCTCGGAGCCGACGTCGGCATCGAGACGGGTCGACCCGGGTTCGGCCGGCTCGGTCGCCTCGCTCGAGCGATTGCCGACGGCGGACTCGACCATCTCGGCCACATCGGCGGGCGACAGGCCGGCCAGATCGACCCTGGCGACGCTGGCGTGGCCGCTCAGCTCGTTGAGCCAGTCGCGGGTGGCCTGATCCAGATCGTCGATCGTGGTGCGGAAGGTCAGGAGAAGCAGGACGGGGGCCGTGCCCCGGCGCAGGAGGAGCGAAGTGAGGGCCCGGGTGGCGCCTCCGGCCCACTGCACGTCGTCGAGTACGACGACCATCGGCCGGCGTCGACCGGCTCGTTCCATCAGCACGGCCAGTGCGTCGATGACGGCGTACTCGTCGGGCCGGCGCACGCCCGCATCGGGCCGCTCACCGTCGATCGGGGGGAGGCGGGCGTCGAGCGACGGGGCAACGGCCCGAAGATGCTGGTCGATGCCGGCCAGATCGTCCTGTAGCTGCGTCTGCCCGGTGGTGTCGACATAGATGGCCAGCGCCTCGAGCCACGGTTGGAGGCTGGTGGCCAGGTATCGGTCGCATCGGCCGCCGAGAGGAAGGAGACCCCGACTCGCCGCTCGTCGGGCGGCTTCGGTGGCGAGGCGGGTCTTGCCGATACCCGGCTCGCCGCCGACCAGGAGCACCGCCGTTTGACCTGCCCTCACGAGATCCTCGAGGCCAAGGGCCGTCTCGAGCACGTCGTGACGGCCGACGAAGGGAAATTCCTCGTCGACGGCCAGCGCCAATCGCTCCGCTCGTTCCGCAGCCGTGATGAGCGGTGGCCGCGGCAAGGACCGCTGGCCGTCGACCGGTACGGGATCGCCTCCCAGGGGCGGGTCGGCGGCCGGACCGGCCCGCTTGGAACCGGCATCGCTCGGAACGATCTCGGTCACGGCGCCGACGAACTGGTAGCCCCGCCCGTGCACGGTCGAGATCAGCCGCTGGGCCCGGCCGTCGTCGCCAACCGCCCGGCGGGCCGACTTGATCCGGCTGGTCAGCGCAGACTCGGAAACGAAGCGATCGCCCCAGATGTTGTCGAGCAGTTCCTCCTTGGACACGCGGATCAGCTCGGCCAGCCGGCGATCACGACCACCACACACACGGCGGCACCCACGAGGCCGAGCCACCGCCAGCGCCGAACCAGATGATCGTCGAGGACGGCACCCAGTCGGAACAGCGAGAGGTTGACCATGGCGAACACTGCGAGCACGACCACGCTGGTCACCTCGGCCAGACGGAGAAGTGGCACTCCCAGGGCGAGCACGATCACCGCCGAGGCGACCAAAGCCGTGGCTCGGACCGGGGTCTGCCGCCGCCGGCCGGCCACACCGAGCCAGCGTGGAGCCAGCCCCTCCTGGCCCATCCCGAAGAGAACCCTGGCCGCCATCATGATCTGCACCAGGATCCCGTTGATCATCGCCACGGCCGCCATCGCCGAGACGACATCGCCCGACCGGCCGGTCAGCTGCTCGAACAACAGCGCCAGCGGTGCGTCCGACTCGGCGACAGCGGCTCGGTCGGGGGCGGCAACCGCGATCAGCGCGATCGCCAGGTAGCAGACGACCGTGATCCCGAGTGTCCACAGGATGGCCCTCGGCGCGGTCCGCACCGGGTCGACTGTTTCCTCGGCCATGTTCTCGATGTCCTCGAAGCCGATGAAGGCGAAGAAGGCGACGATGGCTCCCGACAGGACCGCCGATCCGGCGGTCGCCGACGTGGGTGGGCTCCAGCTGCGTTGCCAGGTTTCGATGTCGCCGAGGCCGGGCAACCCGACGACGAGGATGACCGCCAACGTGCCGACCTCGAGCAGGGTGATCGCGGCGGCGGCAACGACACTCTCCCGGGCACCCCAGGTCGCCAGGCCGGCGAGGACAACAACCACGCCGACCGCCAGTACCGAGGTCGGGATGTCGACGAGTTCGCGGAGATATCCAGCGAAGGCAAGCGCCACGACGGCACTCGACTCGATCCCCGTTACCAGCACGCCGTAGCCGGTTGCCCGGCCGAACCGCCGACCGAGACCGTGCTGGACGAAGATCGCCTCGCCGCCCGCTCTCGGGTACACCCTGACCAGAAGGGCGTAGGAGACACCGGTCATGGCGGCGATGAGACCGGCCAACAGGAACGACTGCGGTGCCCGGTCCTCGGCGATCGCCAGGATCTCACCGACAAGGGCGAAAATCCCCGCACCGACGGTGACGCCGACCCCGTAGAACACCAGCAACGGCAAGGTCAGCGTTCGCCGCAGCCCGGTTGTGCTCTCCTCACCGATCCCGTCGAGCTGCACTCGAGCGTCCATGGTTCGTGTCACCGTCCGGGCCGGTGCTCGATCCGGCCTCGGCTTCACCGTACGCCCGGTGTGCTCGGCCGTACCAGGGCCTGAGGTCCCCCGGGAGGGGTCAGGCTTCGGTGCTGCGCAGGTAGGGCACGCCCAGGGCCGAGGGGGCGTTGACCCTGCGGCTGCCGACGGCCAATGCCGCCAGCGTGACCAGATACGGGAGGGCCAGGAAGAACTCGTAGGGCACCGAGGAGTCGAGGCTCTGGAACCGGAACTGGAGGGCGTCGAGGGCGCCGAAGAACACGGCACCGGCGACGATCCAACCCGGCCGCCACCGGCCGAAGATCACCAGCGCCAGCGCGATCCAGCCCCGGCCGGCGGTGATGTTCGAGTTGAAGAAGCCGAGCTGTCCGACGACCAGCAGCGCCCCACCCAGTCCGGCCAGACCGGAACCGACGATCGTGGCCCGGTAGCGGACGCCGCTGACCGAGTGCCCGGCGGCATCGGCCGCCTCGGGGGTCTCACCGGCTGCGTCGAGCACGATCGTCTGATACGAGCGCTTCAACCACACGGCCAGCGCCGCCACCAGCGCGGCGGCGGCGTAGGCAACCCAGGTCTGACGGAACAGCCCCTCGCCGACAAGCGGCAGGTCTTCGAGTACCGGGATGGCGAGCGGCTCGGGTAGCGGTGAGCGGGGCGGGATCGGCTGATCCCGGAACAGCTCGGTGTTCAGGAACGATGTGAGGGCCAGCCCGACCAGGGTGAACGACAAACCGGCCACCACCTGGTCCACCCGTAACCCGACGACAAGAGCGGCGAACGCCCCACCGACCACACACCCGGCCACGAACCCCGCTGCCAGGCCCACCGGGACCGAGCCCGTCCGCCAGGCCGCGGCGAAGCCGAAGAACGCGCCGATGATCATGGTGCCCTCGAGGCCGAGGTTGAGCACGCCGGCCCGTTCGGTGATCATCTCCCCGATGGCGGCCATGGCCACCGACAGGGCGAGCCGAACCCCCGAGGCCAGGATCGCCGTCCAGAACGCCAGCTCGGCCAGCTCACCCATGCCGTCGACCTCCGCCCCGACGAGCGGCCGCGGTCACCGCAGCGCTGACTGTGTCAGCCATCGGCGGACTCCCGAGCGTGGCGGGCCAGGCGGCCGGTACGTTCCACCAGCGCCCGGGCGGTGATCACACAGACCACGATCAGGCCCTGCACGGTCTGCATCAGGGTGACCGGAACCCCGGTCCGACGCTGGGCCGCCTCGGCCCCGACGAGCAGCGCAGCCAGACCGACGGCAGCTGCCAGCACGCCGTAGGGCTTGTTTCGGCCGAGGATGGCGACGATGATGGCGGTGAATCCGAAGCCGGCCGCCGTCCCCGAGGCCACCCGCATCTGATCGGAGGCCAGCACCACATAGCCGGCGATTCCGGCGAAGGCCCCGCCCAGCATGAGGAGCACCAGCGGCACGAGGGTTCGTCGCTCCTCGTTGGCATAGACGGCGGTGGCGTTGTCGCCGTGGGCCCGGACGATGAAACCGAACCGGGTGGAGTTGAGGATCCAGTGCAGCAGCGGCACGGCGGCGAACGCCAGGAGCACCCCATAGCCGGTGTCGATCCACGGCAGGTCACCGATGGCGCCGGTGCCGATGACCCGTGACTGGGGGAGGCGGCTGTCGGGGTCCTTGAGCACGGTGCGGGTGGCCCAGACCAGGAGCGAGGTGGCCACAAAGACCAGCAGAAGAGTGGCGATGACGGTGTTGACACCGAACCGGGTGTGGAGGATGCCCGCCAACGCGGCCCAAACCATGCCCCCCAGCGCACCGAGCAGCAGGCCAAGGGGGACGGCGATGACCGGGGGAAGCGAGCTGGTTCCCAGCACGGCGATCGAGGCCAGGGCGCCGAGCACCATCTGCCCCTCGGCGCCGATGTTCCAGACCCCGGCCCGGAAGCCGATGGCGAGCCCGAGCCCGATCAGGATCAGCGGTGTGGCCTGGGTCAGCGTGTCACGCCAGCCGGTTCGGGCGAAGATCGACTCGGTGACCGTCAGCCGGTAGACCTCGAGCGGGTCGCCGCCCGACCACAGGATCAGCAGCGCGCCGATGATCAGCGCCACGAGGATGGCAACGGCCGTGGTCAGGGCACCGGCGGACACGGCCTGGCGCGCCCGGGCTCCGGCCCCGACGGCGGCAGCGGTCAATGTGCCTCACCTCCGGTCGACTGGTCGGCGACAGCCGTTTGCACGCCCTCCCCGGCGACACCCGCGGTCGACGGCCCGTCGACCCCGGCCATGATGCGCCCGATGCGGGCACGGTCGAACGGCCGGTTGAACGGTCCGTGGAAGTGCCCGTCGGAGGCGACGTAGAGACGGTCGGCGGTTTCCAGGATCTCATCGAGATCGGCCGACACGAACAACACGGCGCCTCCGTCACGGGCGAAGTCGATCGACGCCTGCCGCACCATGCTGGCCGCTCCCGGGTCGAGACCCCGGGTCGGCTGGCAGGCCACCAGGAGTTTCGTGTCCTGACCGAACTCCCTGGCCGCTACCAGCTTCTGGGCGTTCCCGCCCGACAGGGACCCGGCGGGGTGGCTTCGCTCGCCCTTGACCGTCCATTTCGTCAGCAGCGTCGAGGCGCCCTCGGGATCGGGAGTCAGCCGCCACTGCGTTCGACCGAGACGCAGGTTCTCCTCGCACGTCATCGGGCCGATGAGCGCCCGGGCGTAGCGATCGGACGGAAGGTAGGCCACCCCCATCCGAATCCGCCGCCGGGGGTGAACGCCGATCAGGCTCGCGCCCTCGAGGGTCACGGTGCCCTCCTCGGCTTCGAGCAGGCCGCAGATGGCGAGTTCCAGTTCGACCTGGCCGTTGCCGTCGACGCCGGCCACACCAACCAGCTCCCCCCGCCGCACCTCGATCGACGCGTTGCGGACCTTGCCGACGCTCAGGTTGCGAACGTCGAGCACCACGTCGCCCGGCGTTGGATCGTCGCGATGGATCGACGCCACCTCGGAGCCGACCATCTCGGCCGCCAGGTCGGCCGGGCTGCGATCGCCCACCGCCGCTTCCGGGCTGACGACCTTCCCGGTGCGGAGTACCACCACCCGGTCGGCGGCGGCGGTGACCTCCCGTAGCCGGTGGGTGATCAGGATCACCGCCTTGTTCTGCTCGATCGCCAGACGCCGTACGACGTCGAGGAGGGCAGTCGCTTCGTCGTCGGTCAGCACGGCGGTGGGCTCGTCGAGGAGTAACACCTCGGGGGCGGCGTCGAGTGCCCGGAGCAGTTCGAGACGCTGCTGCTCGCCGACCGAAAGCTCGCCGACAACCGCAGTCGGGTCGATCGTGAAACCGAGTTCGGCGGCCTCGGCGGCAAGTTGTCGGGCGGCTTCGGCCCGCGAGCAGCGGCGCTCAGGGTCGGACCGGAACAACAGGATGTTCTCGGCCGCGGTCATCGTCGGAACCAGCGCGAAGTGCTGATGCACCAGGGCGATGCCGGCGTGCACGGCGTCCTTCGGCGATCGGGGCGCATACGGGCGACCTCGCAACAGGACCCGCCCGCCGTTCGGTGAATCGAGTCCACCGAGGATGCGCATCAGTGTGGTTTTGCCGGCTCCGTTCTCGCCGAGGACGGCGAGCACCTCACCTCGACGGACATCGAGGCTGACACCGTCCAGCGCGGCCACATCCCCGAACCAACGGGAGACGTTCTCGACGCTGATGATCGGGGCGTCGCCCTCGGCCGCGTGATCGGACGTTTCGTCGCTGGTTCGGGTCACGGGATGCGGTTCGATCGGCTCGGTGCGGGTGCGGGTGTTGGTGACGACTCCCGAGCTACTCGGGAATGAAGGGCACGGTGAAGTCACCGGCCTTGATCTCGGCCAGGCGCTCCTCGTAGAGGGTCATGGCCTCCTCGGAGATCCGGTCGGACAGGCCGTCGTTGATGGCCACGACCAGCCCGTCGTCGGCCACACCGACCTGGTAGTAGTCGGCGGTGCCGCCCTCGGCGAATGTGCCGGCCTGGATGTCGGCCACCATCTGGCCCAGAAGCTCATCGGTCTGCCACACCATGGAGGCCAGGATGTGGTCGGGAGCGAGGCTGCTCATGTCGCCCACATAGCCGGTGGCCAGCAGACCACGCTCCTGGGCCAGCTCGATCTGGCCGAGCACCGGACCTTCGCCGCAGGCGCCGAACACGTCGGCTCCCTGATCGGCGGCGGCAACGGCGGCCTCCTTGGCCTTGGCCACGTCGATCCAGTCGCCGACGTAGGTGGTGATACCGGAGGCGTCGGGTTGTACTTCCTGGGCGCCCAGATAGAACGCCTCGATCAGGGAGTGACAGGCGGGAATGTCGAAGCCGCCGGCCCCGCCGAGTACGCCGGTCTCGCTGGCGCCACCGGCCAGGATGCCCATCAGGTAGTAGGCCTCGTGGAACGGCTGGGCGTAGTCGGCCACGTTGCCCTCGGAGGCGTTGATGCCGCCACCCCAGGCGAAGGCCGTGTCGGGGAAGTCGGCCGAGACGGCCTTGGCGGTGTCGCCGTAGCCGAACGAGTGGGCCACCACGAGATCGATCCCGTCCTCGGCGTAGCCCCGGATGGCCCGCTCCGAGTCGCCCTCAGGTACGAGTTCGGTGTAGAGCACCTCGGAAACGAGGCCCTCATCCATCAGCGCGGTGGCGCCCTCGTACATCTGCTGATTCCACGACAGGTCGTTGATCTCGCCGGGAAGAACCAGGGCGATCGACACGGCGTCGCCCTCACCTCCCTCGGTTGATTCCTCCTCGGAATCCGATCCGCAGGCCGTGGCCAGCACGGCCAACGCCGTGAGCAGCACCAGAAGTCGCTTGATCGACTGAAGCATTGATCTCTCCCTGTTCTTCATCCGATTGGAGCCCGCTCGAACCGGATGGTTTCGGGTGCCGGTTCGACCCCGAAGACTGGTCTTCTTCCTTTGTGCGTACAGAGCATAAGATGGCGTCAGCCTCCACAACTCCGACCGCCCAATGGTACTTGTCAACACGTGCCGGCGGACGGCCGCCCCTGTTAACTCTCGTGAAGTTGTCAACTCTCGTGAACACGTCCCCGGTGATGACCCTGCATGAACAGCCGATCTGACGACGCCACTCGACGCTCGGTGGGCGATCCCGTCGCCCGCAACCTCTGGCATGCGATCGTGGCCACCCCCGAACTGGAACCCGGCCGCCGTTACGCCACCCGCCTGCTCGGCGTGCCGATCGAGTTGACGGCCGAGCCACAGGGAGCATTCTCGGCCCGATCCGGGGCGCAGGATCTGCCGGTGATCGAACGTTACGGCTACGTGTGGACCAGCCTCGGCGATCCGGCACCGCTGTTCGAAATCCCCGAGTTCGACGAACCCGATCGTCGCATCCTGAACGCCGGCACCCTACAGGTGGCCACTTCCGCGCCCCGCTGCGTCGAGAACTTCCTCGACATGGGCCACTTTCCGTACGTCCACACCGACCTGCTCGGTGCCGAACCACACACCGAGGTTCGTGACTACCAGGTCGGCACCGATGCCGGCGGCGAGATCTGGGCCACCGAGTGCATCTTCTACCAGCCCAAGGCGGCGGCCAACGCCACCGAGGGTCAGCTGACCGAATACACCTATCGGGTGCCCCATCCGTACGTGGCGATCCTCTACAAGTCGTGTGCCGAGGACCCGACCCGCAGCGACGTCATCGCCCTGTTCCTCCACCCGGTCGACGAGGAGACGAGCCGGGCCCACAACTTCCTGTGCATGGTCGACTCGGTCAACACCGACAGCGGCATGCGTCACTTCCAGCAGCTGATCTTCGGCCAGGACAAGTCGATCCTCGAGAACCAGCTGCCGAAGAGGCTCCCGCTCGACCCGAGGGCTGAGACCCCGATCCGGGCCGACAAGTCGTCGATCGCCTACCGCCGCCACCTCACCGAACTCGGTCTGCAGTTCGGGGTCATTCGCTCCGATGAATCGCTGGTGGCGGGGTGACGGTGGCACTGCCCGCCGTCGATCACACCAAGAACCGGGGGTGGTACCCCGTTGCCGCGTCCGACGACGCGGTGGCCGGACATGTGGTGGCCGGGCGGCTGTGGGGATCCGACCTGGTGATCTGGCGAGACGAAAACGGCACCGTCAACGTCTGGCCTGATCGCTGCCTCCACCGGGGGGTTCGGCTCTCGCTCGGCACCAACACCGGGGCCGAACTGGTGTGCCGATACCACGGTTGGCGCTACGCGTCGGTTGCCGGGAGCTGCACCTACATCCCGGCCCACCCCGACAACGCGCCGGCCCAATCGATGTGCACCGCCGTCCTGCCCGTTCACGAGCAGGCCGGTCTGGTTTGGACCACCCTCGACGGGGCGCGGGGCTCGGGAGCCCTCGGAGCGTCGGCCGAGCCGTTCCCGCTCACTCTCGGCGAGGTGGACGCGCTGCCGTTGTGGGCGATGACGGTGAACGTCGGAGGCGGCACGATCGCCGCCCAACTCGATGACCTGCGTATGAAGTTGTCCGATGCGGCTGGAGTCGACGTCGAAGTCGTGCTGCAGCCGGTGGATCCCGCCGTTACCATCGTCCGTCCCGTCGCGGTCGGCGCTCCGGTGACCGGGATCGACGTCTCGAGGTTGGATGTGGCCGCCGAGGTGTTGGCGGCCTTCGCCCGCCGTCGTGAGTCTGAATCGGCGTCCGGTGTGGGGTCGCCTGTGGACCGCGGTGACGACGGCGGCGACGACCGATCCGCCGGCCCGGTTGCGGGCTACGGTCAGGTTGTGGCCCAAGGGCCCACGGTGTCGACTGATCTGCTCGAAGTCGAGGTGGCGTCCAAATGGGAGACGGCCGAAGGCATCATGGCCTTCGAGTTCGCTCCGATCGACGGCACCCGGGCGTTGCCGGCCCCCCAGCCCGGGGCTCACATCGACGTCCACATGACCGAGGGACTGCTGCGGCCGTATTCGCTGACCAACGGCCCCGGCGACACCGTCTACCGGATCGGTGTGAAGCGGGAGCCCGAGTCGCGGGGCGGCTCGGCTGCGATGCACGATTCGGTCGACGTCGGCGATCGCCTGTCGATCTCCCGCCCCCGTAACACCTTCCCGCTCCGCCGTGATGCCGACCACACCCTCCTCGTGGCGGGCGGCATAGGCATCACCCCACTGCTGGCCATGGCCCAGGCGCTCGCCTCGATGGGAGCCGGTTTCGAGCTCCACTACTTCGTTCGAGGTCCGGATCACGTGGCCTTCGCCGAGCTGATCGAAACGCTCGGCTCCCGGGCCGTCGTCCACCAGGGCCTCGACCCGAGTGCCACCGGCGAAGTCCTGGCCTCGCTGCTGGCCGAGCCCGGCTTCGGCCGTCAGGTCTACGCCTGCGGCCCGGGTCCCATGCTCGACGCCGTCCGGTCCGTCGCCGAGTCGGCCGGCTGGCCCGACGACACCGTGCACTTCGAGTACTTCCAGAATCCCAACGAGATCGCTCTCGACTCCACATTCGAGATCGCGCTGAGCCGCTCGGCCCGCACCCTCGCCGTGCCGGCCGGTGTGACGATCCTCGACGTGCTGCGGGCCAACGGGGTGGCCGTCGAGGCGTCGTGTGAGCAGGGGGCGTGCGGAACCTGTGTGGTGCCGTTGCTCGACGGGCGGGCCGACCACCAGGACGTCTACCTGTCGGAAACACAGAAGGCCACCCAGGATCGGATCGCCGTCTGTGTGTCGCGAGCCGAGACCGAGCGCCTGGTGCTGGAGCTGTAACGATGAGTGGCATGAAGCTGTACGACTATGAGCTGTCGGTGAACTGTTACAAGCAACGGCTCCTGCTGTCGATCCTCGGCCTCGACTACGAGCGCATCCCCGTCGACTTCCACCCGGGGAAGCAGCACAAGAGCGACGACTTCCGCCGGATCAACCCGCTCGGCCACATCCCCGTGCTCGACGACAACGGCTACATCCTGTGGGATGCCACGGCCATCTCCATCTACCTGTCCGCTCGCCACGACGACAGCGGCCGCTGGTATCCGGTGGCCGACCCGCAGCGCCTCGGACAGGTGGCGTCGTGGATGGCGTTCGCCGAGGGCACCACCAATACGGCCTCGGCGGCCCGCCTTCATGACACCCTCGGTTACGAATTCGACATCGACGCCTGCCGGCGCGGAGCCCACGATCTGTTCCGCCACCTCGATCGGCATCTGTGGCTTGGGGAGCGGGAGGGCCGGGACTGGCTGGTCGCCGGCGATCACCCCACGATCGCCGATCTCGCCGTCTTCCCCGACGCCATGCTGGCCCCGCAGGGTGCCATCTCACTCACCCCGTACCCGGCCATCCGGCGCTGGACCGACCGGGTCAAGGAAATCGACGGCTTCGTGGTCATGGCCGGCATCTATCCCCGCTGAGGAATCGCTGAACCGACAACAGGTGACGATGCTCGGCTTCCGGCACGGACTCGAGGCTCCATCCGGTCAGATCGCCGATGTCAGAAGCTGCCCTCCTCCACCCGATCGATGCCCTGCAGCACGATCAGATCCTCGTGGAGTTCCATCCAGACGTCGTGGAACGATTCGCACATCACGCCCGTGAACCGTTTGGTCTCGCCATTCGCCACGGCGGTCGCCGCGTCGTCGAGCCGTTCGATGTAGCGGGTCAGGCGGGGGAGTTGTTCGGCCATGGACCGCAGTGCCGGTCGGGCCTCGTCGTTCAGAGCGACCAGGGCGTCGATGCACGACCGGTCATAGGCCGCGTCGCTGTGCTCGTTGGGTTCCCCGTTACGGAGTTGCCAGTTGGTGCACAGCTCCTTGAAGGCGCGGTTGTGGGCCAGGAACCGGCCGTAGGACTCGGCGAGGGCGGCCGTCAGCTCGTCGCCGGTATAGCTCGGAAGCAGCGCCTCGTGCCGTTCCCGGCCCTCGGGCAGGAGGCTGTACATGTCCCGGGCTTCGAGGTGGCGGACGTGGCCGGTCGCGATCAGGGTCGACAGGATGTCGGCCGGCATGGTCCCGAGGCTGGCTTCGAACCCGTCCGGGGTCAGGAAGCCCCGGACCCGCAACACGTGGAGTACCAGCGCCTCGTCGATGCCCGGGCCGGGCGTTCCACCGCCGTCATCGGCTCCGGTGGCCTCGTCGTCGACATGCCCGGTCCGGTCGGCGTCGACCTCGAAGGCGAAGGACAGATCGTCGGGGACGACGCGGCCCGAGGCCAGCAACGCCTGAGCCACCGCCAGCCTGGTCATCGGAACCCGAAACGGGGAGCAGCTGACCGAGTCGAGGCCTTGTCGAATGAGGAAGTCGACCGATCCGGGATGGCCGGCATGTTCTCCGCAGGCTCCGAGCTTGATCGTCGGCCTGGTCGTCCGGGCCGCCGCACAGGCTGATGCCACCAGCTGCCCGACCCCCCGGGTGTCGAGCACGGCGAACGGGTTGTGGTCGAGGATCCCCAGCCGCTGGTAGGTGGGTAGCAGGCGGGCCGCGACGTCGTCGCGGCTGAAGGCGTAGGTCAGCTGGGTGAGGTCGTTGGTGCCGAACGAGAAGAAGTCGGCGTGTTCGGCCATTGCGGCGGCAGTGAGTGCGGCGCGGGGTGTTTCGATCATGGCCCCGACTCTTATCGTGTCGACGCCGAGCTCGGGATGGCCGATCTCGGTGAGCGCATCGCTCACCCAGCTGCGGGCGATGCGCAGCTCGCTCTCGTCGACCACCATCGGGATCATGATCTCCACGATCGGTCGCCTTCCGGATCCCAGCAGAGCGGCGGCCGCCTGGCAGACGGCTCGAACCTGCATCTGGTAGAGGCCATTGCGCATCATCCCCAGACGCACGCCGCGGGTGCCGATCATCGGGTTCGTCTCGTGCAGCCGTCGGGCCCCGACCAGCTCGGCCTCCTCGTAGCGGCTCAGCTCGCCCCTGGCCTCCCGGGCGATGAGGTCGGTGAGATCGGGCAGGAACTCGTGCAGCGGCGGGTCGAGCAGGCGGACCGTCACCGGGAGCCCGTCCATGGCCGACAGGATCTCGGTGAAATCCTGAATCTGCGCCTCCTCGAGCTCGGTCAACGCGACCGACTCGGTCTCCGGATCGGCGGCCAGGATGAAGCGGCGAACCACCGGCAGCCGTTCCGGCGTCAAGAACATGTGCTCGGTCCGGCACAGCCCGATGCCGCGGGCACCGAGTTCGCGTCCCCGCCGGGCGTCGGCACCGCTGTCGGCGTTGACCCGGACCTGAACCCGTCCATCGGCCACGGCGTCGGCCCATCGCAGCAACCGGCTCAACTCCGGTGGGGCTTCATGGTCGGCGGTGTCGAGCGAGCCGATGTAGACCGAACCGGTCGTCCCGTCGACCGTCAGCTCGTCACCGGGGTGGAGGACCGTCGATCCGATCGTGACCCGGTCGTCGCCGAAGCGGATCTCGGCCGCTCCGACCACGGCCGGGATACCCCAACCCCGGGCCACCACGGCGGCGTGGCTGCTCAGCCCGCCCCGGGCCGTGACGATGCCTGCGGAGACCTGCATGCCGAGGACGTCATCGGGCGCGGTCTCGGGCCGGACGATGATCACGGCCTGACCGGCGTCGACCCGGTCCAGCGCATCCTCGGCGCTGAGGGCGATTCGACCCGAGGCCGCTCCGGGCGATGCGGGCAGTCCGACGGTCAACGTCCGGGCGTTGGTGGTGTCGATCAGATCGGCGTGGAGGTAGCGCCGAAGCTCCTCCGGCTCGACGCTCGTCAGGGCATCGACGACGGCCGCCGTCGTGCGGGCCGCCAGCGCCGCCCGCACGGCGGAGACGACACGCTGCCCGCCGTTCACGCCGTCGGCAGCCAGTCGGCCACGGCCGCCCCGATCTCATGCGGGCTGTCCTCCTGGATGAAGTGGCTGCCCTTGACGGTGACCTCGGTGAGGTTCGGCCACGATCGACAGAACTCGCGCTGGGCGCCGGTGAGGATGGCGCCGGGGTCGGCGTTGACGAACAGCTTCGGAACATCGGAGGTGGACAGCCACTCGGCGTAATCGGCCACGATTTCATGGACGTCGGCCGGTTCGCCGTCGATCGGGATCTCCCGAGGCCAGGTCAGCGTCGGCCGGCGGTGCTCCGGTTCGACGAACGGGCGCCGGTACTCGTCGTGCTCGGCCGGGGTGAGATCCCGCAGGATCGAGCCGGGCAGCACGGCCTCGACGAACAGGTTCTTCTCGATGATCATCTTCTCGCCGGCGGGCGAGCGGAAGCCCTCGAAGATGCCTCGGGCCGCCTCGGGCCAGTCGTCCCATGTCACCGGGCGGACGATGGCCTCCATGAAGGCCAGACCGGCGACCCTGTCCCGATGCCGGTTCGCCCAGTCGAAGCCGAGCGCCGATCCCCAATCGTGGACGACGAAGGTGACCTCGTCGCCGAGGTCGAGTTGATCGAGCAGTCCGTCGAGGTATCGGCGATGCTCGACGAAGCGGTAGGAGTCGGGTCCGGTGTCGTCGAGTTTGTCCGAGTCACCCTGGCCGATCAGATCGGGAACGATGCAGCGGGCCCGATCCGAGACGTGTGGAACGACGTTGCGCCACAGGTACGAGGATGTCGGGTTGCCGTGGAGAAACACCACGGTCGGACCGGCGCCCGACTCGTGATAGGCCATCCGTTTGCCCAACACGGTGGCATACGACTTGACCAGTGGTTCCGGGGAGATGTCGGGCATGGCATCGATGATCCCGCGGTTGCGCCCACTCGGCAAGGGCCGGTGAACGCTGACAGGCCGATGTGCGGCACCGGTCCCGCCCCGGCTTTCCGGAATACCGACCCGCCCAGGCCGAGGTTTTCCGGGTCGACGACCCGTCTGGGCCGACGTTTTGTGGATCGACGACCCTCTACCGGGTCGTGGAGTCGCAAAAGCTCGGGGTGGGGTTGGGGGGTGGGCGAAGGATCAGGCGGGGCGGACGACGATCTTGGCCCGGGCGTGGGCCGAGCCGATCTCGGCGAGACCGGCAGCCACGCCGTCGAGGCCGACGACACGGTCGATCTGGGGGACGATGCGGCCGTCGGCCAGCATCGCCGCCAACAGCTCGAGGTCGGCCCGGTTCGGGGAGGCGGTGAACTGGTGGAAGGAGTGGTCGGTCCGCCGGAAGGCCAGGGCCCGGCGGACGATCAGCGGCACCGGTCCCAGCCAGCGGTTCTCCTTCGGGCCGCTGACGATGACGTAGCGGGCGGATGGGGCCAGAACGCGTCGGCACTCGGCGGTGGTCCGGTTGCCGACGTTGTCCATCATCACGTCGTAGCGGTCGCCGCCGGCGGCGAGGTCTTCGGTGGTGTAGTCGATCACCCGGTCGGCGCCGAGGGCCCCGACCATCTCGACGTTGCGGCCGCTGCACACCGCCGTCACCGTGGCTCCCAGCGCCTTGGCGATCTGCACGGCGAAGGTGCCGACGCCACCGGCCGCTCCGTTGATGAGGACCGAGTCGCCGGGTCGGACGTCGGCGTGGGTGCGAAGGGCCTGGAGCGCCGTCAACCCGGCGACCGGGGTGGCGGCGGCAGCCTCGAACGTCACGCCGTCGGGCAGGAGGGCCAACGTCGACGCCTTCGTGGCCGCGTACTGGCCACAGCCCCCGCCGTCGGTCTCCCCGAAGACCCGATCGCCGACGGCGATGTCGTTCACCGATGAACCGACGGCGACCACCGTGCCGGCCACGTCTGCGCCGGGCACGCTGCGCTTCGGCCGGACAAGTCCGGCCATGAGACGTAGGAAATAGGGCGTGCCCGTAACGAAGTGCCAGTCGAGGGCGTTGAGCGACGACGCGGCAACCTGAATCAGGACCTCACCGTCGCCGGGGTTCGGGACCGGGATCTCCTCGACGGCCAGAACATCTTCGGTTCCGTAGGTTCGGGCGGTGACAGCCGTCATGGTGGTTGGGACGGCGGACAACACCGACGAGCCGTCGGCGGGGAGTCGATGGCGATGATCCGCGCCGTCGCCGTGTCGGCCCGTGGCGCGCTCGTCGCCCACCCGTGGGCTGCCCCACTCTGGCAACGGGTCATGCCAGGTCCGGCCCGACTCCACTTCATGGAGGTGCTGCTGCGCCTCTTCGACGAGGCCGGTCTGGCGAGCGATGTCGCCCACTACGGTTTCCACGCCGTGGTCAACCACGTCGTCGGCTACACGCTCCAGGAACAAGAGATGATGTCGAACTTCGACGAGTCCGACGATCTCGACGAGCTGGCCCGTGAGTTCCTGGCCGGGGTCGACGCCGAGCGGTTCCCCTACACCGTCGCCCACGTCGAGCAACATCTTGCGGGCGACACCGGCTCGAGTTTCGAGCTGGTGCTCGACCTGATCCTCGACGGTTTGACCCGTCTCGACGGAACCGGATCGAACGACCACTGACCTGTGTGCCGGCACCCGCCGGATGTTCCACGGCCGGGTTACCGGGCGTGGGGCGCACGTTTTGTTCGGTCCGATCGTTTCGTGCGTTCACGGCCCGGGTTCCCGGGCGTGCGGCGCACAGAACGTCGATGGGTCATACTTGGTCATGACCTTGGCCGAGCGGCTTCCCGCCACCGCGACCGCCGAATCCCGATCGACCGCCATCGACGCGAGCCCGGGCGAGCACCTGGTGTACGTGTTCTTCGGTCTCTGGCTGCTGGTCGGTTTGAGCCTCGACGGGTGGGCCCACCGGAACCAGCCGGAGCTCGAGTCGTTCTTCACCCCGTGGCACGCCGCGTTCTACAGCGGCTTCACCGGTGGGGCGGCGTGGCTGGCCTGGATGGTGTACCGGCGGCGCCCGTCGGTCCCGTCGATCGTCGACGCCATCCCGAGCGGTTACGAGCTGGCGGTCGTCGGACTGGCGATGTTCGCGGTCGGGGGAGTGGGCGATGGGATCTGGCACACCGTCTTCGGGATCGAGACCAGTATCGACGCACTGCTGTCGCCAACTCATCTGCTCATGCTCAGCGGCATGATGCTGTCGGCAACGGCCCCGATCCGGGCGCACTGGCGGGTACCGGGGTCGGCGGCGGCCGAGCGGTTCGGGTCGTTCCTGCCCGTGACCGTGTCGACGTCGCTAGTCGTCACCGCTGTGGCCTTCTTCTTCATGTACGCCAACGGCCTCACGAACTGGCCGATGTCGCAACGCTACGTACCGAACGTCAACGAGCCCCCCGTTGCTCTCGGTGTCCTGTCGACCGTGACCACGACGATCATCGTCGTGGTACCGATGATGTTCCTCCTGCGCCGCTGGACACCGCCGTTCGGCACATTCATCGCAATCGGTGCGGTGCACGGACTGGCCATGGCCGGCTTGGACGCCTTCGAGTTGTGGTGGCAGGTCGTTGCCGTCGTAGCCGCAGGTCTCGCGGCCGACCTACTCGTGCGGAGCTTTGAGGCTGATCGCCGCGCTGCGATCCGGTGGATCGGCGTGGTCGTGCCACTGGCGCTGTGGACCGTGTCGACGCTGGTCATCCACATCGCCTGGACGATCAGGTGGCCGCCCGAACTCTGGGTGGGCCAGATCGTCCTGGCGGTGATGCTCGGTGTCGGCCTCTCCCTGCTTGCCGCTCCTCCGAACACACCGACATTGAGCGACGAGGCAGCCTGATCCTGTGGTGGCTCGGCGTCGTCGAGCGACGTGCGACGGCGGCTGATCCGGTTTCCCGGTGGTCAGGTTCACATCACGTTCGGTCCCAGCGGACGGGAACCGACAGCGGGCCGCGGAACGCCCAACCGCCGAAGCGGACCGGTTCGGCCCGGGGGTCGAGGGACGGCGTGCCCAGTCGCTCGAACAGGCCGGGAAGGGCGTGGTCGCCGACGAGGCTACGGGATGCGGCGGCGCCGGCGCAGAAGTGCGGCCCGGCCCCGAATGTGAGCGACGGGCCGGTGTCACGTGTGACGTCGAAGAGGTCGGCGTGATCGAAGTGACGCTCGTCGCGGTTGGCGGAGCCGAACATCAGGAACACCCGCTCCTCGGCTTCGAACCGCACCGGTGGCCCGTCGTCGGGCTCGAACACGAAGTCGGTGGCGATCCGGCGGGGTGACATACCGATCGGTGCGATCCACCGGCAGTACTCCTCGAACACCTGTTGCCAGGAGACCATCCCGTCGAGCGCAAGAGCGAGCTGATCGGGATGGGTGAGGAGCGCCCACACCGCCCCGGCGATGGCGTCGCGGGGTTCGTTCTGTCCTCCGGAGATCGTGAGTTTGATGTTGGCCCGCACCTGGTCGAGCGGCATGCCCGATGCGACCATGACCGACAGCAGGCTGGCGTCGGGGCGGGCCTCGACCTCGGGCAGCCGCTCGTCGATGGCGGCGTCGATGGCCGCCGTGGCCCGGTGGCAGCGGGCTTCGATCGCCGGGTCGCCGCCGTAGTTGGCGATGCCATCGATCATGGTCTGGCTCCAGGCATCCATATCGGCATGGGTGATGGTGGTGAGCCCGGTGAGGATCTTCAGCGCCTCCCCGCTGAGCGCCGTGGCGTAGTCGGTCACCAGATCGGCGTTGCGACGACCCGACAGCCGGCCGATGACGACATCCGTCAGGCGGGCGAACTCGGCCGACCAGTACGACTTCACTTTCGACGGTGAGATGGCCGGGTAGTAGACGAACCGTTCGCGGCGATGCTCGTCGCCGTCCTTGCGCATCATGTTGCGGCCCATCAGCACGTTCATCAGGCCGCCGGGCTGATCGGAGGAGAACACCGCCACGTTCTTTTCACAGGTGTGGATGTCATCGCGCCTCGTCAGCAGGGTGGCCCCAAGCTCGGGCACGAAACAGATCGGTGTCTCGGCTCGCATACGAGCCAGGGTGGGGTAGGGGTCGGCCCGGAACGATTCGGGGTTGATGGAAACGAGCGGGGCGGACGACACGCATTCAGTATGGACTGCGCCTGCCCGCAGCCGGAAGCTCACTCTGCAGGTCCACGGCTATTCGCGGTACCATCGAACAGTGCCAGCAACAATCGTGGTCGGAACCCAGTGGGGTGACGAGGGTAAGGGTAAATTCACCGATCTCCTGTCGAAGGAGATGTCGATGGTCGTGCGATACCAGGGCGGTCACAATGCCGGGCACACGCTGGTGGTCGACGACGAGACCTTCGCCCTGCAGCTCGTGCCGAGCGGCGTGCTCTACGACCACATCGTGCCGGTCATCGGCAACGGCGTCGTCGTCGACCCGTTCGTGCTACTGGCTGAAATCGACATGCTGGCCCGGCGGGGCGTCAGCTGCTCCCGCCTCCGGGTTTCGGGCAACGCCCACCTGATCCTGCCGTATCATCAGCAGCTCGACGCCCTGCACGAACGCCACCTGGGCAAGGCAAAACTCGGAACCACCAAACGGGGCATCGGCCCGGCCTACGCCGACAAGGCGATGCGCCTCGGTCTTCGGGTGCAGGATCTGCTCGACGAGATGATCTTCCGGGAGAAACTCCGGGCCGCGCTGATTCACACCAACAAGGTGCTGACCAAGGTCTTCAACCGCCTCCCGGTCGATCCGGATGCCCTCGCCGACAAGGTGCTGTCCGAGTGCCTCGACCCGCTGAAGCCCTACATCGCCGACACCACCGATCTCATCCACGAGGGTCTCGAAGCCGGCCAGCAGGTGCTGTTCGAGGGAGCGCAAGCGACGTTCCTCGACCTCGATCACGGCACCTATCCGTTCGTGACCTCGTCGAACCCGACCGCCGGCGGTGCCTGCACCGGGACCGGCGTCGGCCCCCGCCACATCGACCGGGTACTCGGTGTGGCCAAGGCCTACGTCACCCGCGTCGGAGCCGGGCCGTTTCCCACGGAGCTTTTCGACGACTACGGCAACCGGATGGTCGACATCGGCCGTGAGTTCGGTACCAACACCGGCCGTCGCCGCCGGCCCGGCTGGTTCGACGCCGTGATGTTGCGGCACGCAGTACGGGTCAACAGCCTCACCGACCTCGCCATCACGAAGATCGACGTGCTCGACACCTTCGATGTAGTGAAGATCTGCGTCGGCTATGAGATCGACGGTCAGCGGGTCGACAAGCTGCCCTACCACCAGTCGGAGCTGCATCGGGCCAAACCGGTGTACCAGGAGTTTCCCGGCTGGAAGACGGATCTTTCGACGGTTCGACGCCCGGAGGACCTTCCGTCCGAAGCGATCAGGTATCTCGCCTTCATCGCCGATCAGGTCGGCGTTCCCGTGTCCCTCGTATCGACCGGGCCCGGGCGCGACGAGTACCTGCACCTCGTTTCCTGAGCCGGCCGTCGGCTGCGTGAAGCGATGAACAGGATTGGCTCAGCGACGGCGGCGGGGTAGGTTCTCGGCCGCCTCTTCCGCATCCGAGGCGATGCCTCGAAGCGCCGGTGGAATCCATGATCCGCGGGCGTCCGTGTCGGCCGGCTGCCTCCGTGCGTTTTCCTCGAGACCTGGATCGCCGTCGCTGGCACCCCACGGCGTCGGCTTCTCGTCAAAGTCCTGCGAGTTCGATCCCGCCAGGAAGACGGGAGGAACTGCGGGATCCTGCGGGACGTCTGGTTCTTCGTTGACATCGAGTCCCTGGGTGAGCGGGGGAAGTTGGGCGAACTCCCACTCCTCGGCGAGGCCGGCATCGCCGCCGACGTCGGGCTCGTGGGTGAACTCCCACTCCTTGGCGGGACCGGGATCTTCGGTCATGTCGGCGTCCAGGAGGAGGTCGGGGTCGTCGCCGGGGTCGTCGCCGGTGTCGGGATCCTCGATGAGCTCCCAACCCGGGCCGAGGTCGGCGTTCTCGGCGACTTCGGCGGGAGTCGACCAGGCGGCCGTCGTGAACTCCTCGGTGAAGTCCCCGGGCTCCCAGGGCTCCCATGATTCCTCCGGTTTCTCCGGTTCCCCTTCCGCTGCTTCCAGGGCTTCAGGCGGGAGCAGGTCATCGATCGACTGGGGGTCGGTGGCGGCCGGCAGGCCGTCCTCGCCGGGTTCGATGTCGGTGGGTTCGAACTGGGCAGGACCGCCATCGGCGATCGCCGCTTCGCTCGGGAAGACGTCATCGATGGCCGGGGGCTCCTGGGAGGATGGCGCCGGGGTGGCCTGCCGGGCGAAGGCGGCCAGCGGGTGCCGATCGGAGTCGGCGAAGGCGGCCAGGGGGTGACGCTCCTCCGGGGTGTAGGCGGCAACCTGCGGGCGACTCGGCGGCGCCTCCGCGGTCGGGAGCTCGGGTTTCTCGGCTTCGGGTTCCTCGGCCGGCGTGGCGGCGACGAGCGGTTCGGCATCCGACGTTTCCGGGTGCGGCGATTCAGCGTCCGGCGGCTCCAGATCTTCGGCCGGCGTGGCGGCGACCATCGGTTCCGGCTGTAGGGATTCGAGATCCAGGCTTGCGGGAGCCGGACGTTCGTTATCCAGGCTTGTGGGAGCCGGACGTTCGGGAATCGGAGTTTCAGCCCCTGCGACCGGTTGGGCGGCGACGGCGGATCCCGGATCGACGGGTTCCGGATCAGCGGGTTGCGGATCAATGTGCACTGCGTCAACGGGCGCCGCATCAATGGGTTCCGGATCGGCGGGTTGCGGATCAAGGTGCGCCGCATCAATGGGCGCTGTATCCGCCGGGTGCTGGTCTGGACTGGGCCAAGGGTGCGCCTCCGGGCCCGGTTCCGGATAGGCACGCGCCGGCTCTTCCGGCGCGCCGGCGTGGGGATCGGGCTGAGGTTCGGGTTGAGCTGGAGCACTCGGAGGCGCTGGTTCGGCCGGTGCGGTTGCGTCGACCAGTGATGGCGACGACGGCGAGACCGGTGCCGGTATGGGCCCGCGATCCGTCGCCTCGTCGGTTGCGGCTTCCGGGCCGAACCGCTCCTGGCCGGCGAACGGGTCGGTGGAGAAATCCGGGACGGCGTCGGGCTCGCTGACGACACGGCTGCGTTTCAGGAACGGGTTCTCGGCCGACGCCCCCGACGATTCCAAATCCTGTTCCGACAGACCGGCCACCAGGTCCCTCAGCCGGGGGGACATGTCCGGGATGTTTTCCGGCCGCTCGGGCGAATCGGCCCCGTCGCCTTCGGCGTTGAGCCCGCTCCCGTCCGAAGGTGAAGACTCTGAGACCGGGTGAACCGCGCGCCGCCTCTCGCCTGCCGGCGTTTGCTCGGCTCGGTCGAGATCGACCTGCGGCGAGCGACCGGGACGGTCCTCGTGGTCGGGGTGGAGTGGGCGCTCGTCGGTGGTCGCCGCCGGCACGATGTCGTCGGCAAGTGCTGCCGGTGGACCGGAAGGGGCGAGGAAACTCACCTCCCGGGTGGTTGCAACGTCGGCCAGCCTGTCGGGCTGCAACCTCGGGTCGGGGTCGTCGGATTCGTCGGTATCGGCGTCCGGGAACCCTTTGAGCAGCGTGGAGGGAATGGCGACCGAGCTGCCGGGCGGTAGCCCCCCG
>JAOTVU010000266.1 GCA_029863385.1 Acidimicrobiia bacterium | reverse complement strand
GCGCTCACCGTCCTCCACGAACTGGCCCGCGACGGCGAGGTCGAGCGCAGTGTGTTGTCCGAGGCCATCGCCCACTACGGGCTCGACCCCGACCGCCCCGCACCCTGGCGCGGCTGAGGTCCGCCGGGTGGAACGACGCTCAGCGTTCGGACAGAGACTGGCGGTCGAGCCAACCGAGCAGGATCGAGATAGCCCGTGGATCGTGGCGGAGATGATGGCTGGCGCCGCGTATGAAGCGGAGGTCGGCGTCGCCGTGGGCGTCGGCCAGCATACGGGCGTCGAAATGGGGTACGGCCTCGTCCTCGTAGCCGTGCAGGACGAGAAGGGGGCGGGGAGGGAACCTCTCGGCGGCTTCCACCGCTCGCACCTCTCGCAACTCGGCCTCCCAGCGTTGCCGGTTGGTCGGGAAATCGGGTGAGGTGATCACGCCGATCTCTCTCGAATAGCTGAGCAGACGTTCGGGATTGGCGGCCCAATCGTCGAAATCCGCCGGAGATCCAAGCACGGCGACTCCCGACACGTCGGGAAGTTCCACGGCCGCCACCAGCCCCACGGAGCCACCGGTGCCGAACCCGACGACCCAGAGATTGTCCGGTTGGGTTTCGGCCCGAAGCTGGCGGCAGGCGGCCGTTGCGTCGTCGACCCATCGAGCCAGGCTGAAATCACCGGTCGAGCGCCCGCAACCCCGAAAACGTATGGTCATCGCGTTCCACCCGAGTTCGGTGTTGATCCGCTGGCACAGCTCCGGCATGTCGATCCCGACCGTCTTCGCCTCGACGTCGGCGTTGGGGAATCCGTGGAGAACTAGCACCGAGTTGACGCCGCGCCGATTGTCGGAACGGGCGCCCCTCACCATCGTGCCTGCGAGTTCGGCTCCGCCGCTCGACCGCACGGTGATCGAGGTCAGGACCGACTCGGCTTCGGCCTCAGTCGTGTCCGGTGCCATTGAATGGCCGATAGCCGCGGTTTCTGGCCTCGGCCAGGGTGTCAGGACCGAAACAGATGAATGTTCCGGCCTCCATCAGCTCGTTGATGGGCTCGGGATCGGTCATGGCGTCGACGTCGTAAACGATCTGGGTGCGCTTGTCGCCAACCCAGCGAAAGTGTTCGAAATTGCCCGGTCGTTTCATCGGCTCATACGGTACCACGGGCGCGCGGCCCCTGAGCCCGATGGAGCGGAGGACACCGAAAACGGCGACACCGGGCAGCGGACGTGTCCTACTCCCCGGTGTCAACCACTTCTTGGTGCTGGATCAACACATCGAATGGTCCGGTTCCGACACGCCGCCCATGGGGCGGCACGACGGTTTCGGTTGTCGACGGGGACCTCGCCGACTCGATGGGTTGACGGTGGACTGGTTGCGATTCGCAAGCGGTCCAGCTGCCCGAACTAGCGGCCAGCCACCTCCAAGGTCCCAATACGTTTCTCGTGCAAGTTGGACCACCTCCTTCCTCTTGGTACCCGAGATTGTTGCACATCCTCGGGGCCTGTGTCGCCTTTTTCGTCCACCCATTCGTCACACCTGTGGATGGTGGGGCGACAGACGGAAACGGTCGGGAAGCAGGCCGGCAAGATCCAGTTCGACGCCGTCGAAGTTTGCGCCTGGTGCGCCGTCGGCGACGAGGTCGGCCACGAGGTGCCCGGCCGCCGGCGAGGTCTGGATCCCGGTCCCACCCTGGCCGACACACCAGATGAACGACGGCTCCGCCGGTTCCGGGCCGATGACCATCGATCGGTCGGCCGTGAAGGTCCGCAGACCGGCCCAACTCGAGGCCACGTGGCGGATGTCGAGCGTCGTCGCGGCGTTGATCCGGTCGATGGCCATGGCCACGTCGATCTCCTCGGGCTTGGCGTCACACGGTTCGCTCGGCTGCTCGTCGGCCGGCGAGCACAGGAACCGCCGCCCATCGGGCTTGACGTACCAGTTGTGATCGACGTCGGCCACCAGCGGCCACCCGCTCGAGTCGCCGTAGCGGCTCGGTGTCATGAAAGCGGTTCGCCGCATCGGCTGCAGATCAACGGGCGGGATGCCGGCTCGCTCGGCCACCACGTCCCCCCATGCCCCGGCCGCATTGACCACGACATCGACCGTCAGCCGCTCCCCGTCGGCGAGGGTCACCACCCAATCAGTCGAGCGACGCTCCAATCCGACGACGGGCGCCGACAGGCGAATCGTGCCGCCGTTTGCCCGGAGGCCGCGTACGAAGGCCTGGTGCAGCCCGGCGACATCGATGTCATAGGAGTCCGGTTCGAGGATTGCCCGGGCCACCCGGTCGAGGCGAAGGGGCGGGAAAAGCTCCCGAGCCTCGGCCACCGTTATCTCACGGATCTCCGGGTTCGCGGCCCGTCCTTCGGTCAGGTACCGCTCGACCGATTCGCCCTGTTCGGCGGCGGCCACGGTCAGCACATCCCGGGGCTCGAGGATCGGGTGGTCGACCAGCCGATCCGGGGGATGATGGAGAAAGTCGAGACTGGCCCGGGTCAACGCCCGGATGGGACCGGCGCCGTAGTTGAGGATCAACTGGGCCGCCGACCGACCCGTCGTGTGGTGGGCAAGAACCTTCTCCGCCTCGACCAGGGTGACCTCGATCGAAACCCCGTCCACCGATTTCCGGGAGAGGGCGTGGGCGGCCGACACCCCGGCGATTCCACCTCCGACGACGACAGCTCGCATGATCAGAACGGTACCGTCCGCCCCGCTCGTCGCGAAATCGGCACGGGATGGCCTGATCGCTCACCGGCCTCTATCGTTCCCACCCATGGACATGATGGATCGGGTAGTGGTCGTCACCGGCGGCGGATCGGGAATCGGGGAGGCGCTGGCCGTGGCGGCCAAGGGGGCCGGCGCCCGCCACGTCGTGGTGGCCGACCTCCACGGCGAGGAGGCGGAACGGGTCGCCACCGCGGTCGGCGGCACGGGCGTCAGGCTCGACGTGTCCGACGAGACGGCAATCCGGAATCTCGTCGACCGGACCGAACAGTCCCACGGGCCGATCGATCTCTTCTGCTCCAATGCCGGGTTCGTCACGGCGGCCGGGATCGAGGAGTCGAACGAGATCCTCAACCGCATGTGGGATGTCCACGTCATGGCCCACATCTATGCCGCCCGGGCCGTGCTCCCATCCATGATCGCCCGCGGCGAGGGCCACCTCCTGAACACGGCATCGGCCGCCGGGCTCCTCAGTCAGATCGGCTCGGTCGGCTACACGATCACCAAACACGCGGCCGTCGCCCTGGCCGAGTGGCTGTCGATCACCCACCACCACCAGGGCATCGGCGTGTCGGTCCTGTGCCCGCAGGCGGTACGCACCAACATCCTGGCCAACAGTCCCAACGTCGAGAACCGGGCGATGGGCGACGACCTCGATTCCGGCGTCGCCGGCGGCGACGGGGTGCTCGAGGCCGACGACGTGGCCCGCATGTGTCTGGAGGCGATCGCCGAGGGTCGGTTCTGGGTACTCCCCCACCCCGAGGTGGCCGAGTACGTTCGCCGCAAGGGCGACGACATCGAGCGGTGGCTGGTCGGGATGCGACGGTTCCAGTCGATGCTCTATCCCGACGGGCCGCTGCCGGGTGATGCCATCGCTCCGAAGCTGTAGATACCGATCCGGAGGCGGCGCTGCGACCGGTGTCAGTCCGAGCGGAGTAGCTGATGGGCCGAACCGCCGGCTGCGCTCACATCGACGATGTCGAAGCCGAGATCGGCGGCCACGGCGAACTGGCGATCATCGATGGTGAGCAGTGTCGCCGGTCGCGGGACCGTGTCGAACGCGGCGAGATGGAGTGCGTTCACCAGGTTGAGCCCGTAGGCACGTCCCAGGTCGCCTGCTCGACGCAGGCAGCGCCGATCGATCGGTACCACCCAGAGCCGGTCCCAGTCGACAACGAGTCGGGCGGACGGGTGCGACGCATCACCCGGCAGTGCGACACCGACGGCCTGGTGGATTCCCAGTTCGATCTCGGTGCGGGCCAGCGCCGTGACCACCACCTGGTCGGCCGTCGAGATCCACCCGTCGATGGAGGGCTGACGCCGATCGGGCAGGTACCGGCACAGCAGGGCCGACGAATCGACGATCAAGCGAACCGGGTCCGTGACT
>JAOTVU010000108.1 GCA_029863385.1 Acidimicrobiia bacterium | reverse complement strand
TCGGGCGGCACCTGGTCCGGCGCCACATGGTCAGGCGCAACCTGGTCCGGCGCAACCTGGTCAGGCAACGGCTGGAGCTGAGAACCATGAACCAGACACAACCCATCACCAATGCCGGAGTCACCTGGTAACACAACCTGCGCAAAGCGCGAGGTAACAAGACACCCAGATCGATGCAGCGCCCGGGTCGACCACTCGGGCGCTGCGTCGCGTCCCAACATCCTGTTGCGTTCAAACGCGGCCCCTCAGGCGGCTCGACGAGGCCGTGCGACCTTCGGAGCCTCAGTCGAGAGCCGCTTGGGCCATGGCTGCCATGACCTCCGCAAGAATCTCGGACCGTGACGGCATCCCGGGGACTTCGTCCGCGGGCTGAGGATTCTGGGCCTCGCCGATGCGATGAAACCGATCCATCGCCAGTTCCAAGAAATCGTTGTGAGGAAACACCCAGAATCGATCGGCTCTGACCGCGTCGAGCACCAAGTCGGCCACCGCTGCCGGTTGCATACCTTCATCGATGGCTCGGCGAACATGGCCCCTCGTGACTTCTTGAGCGGCGTCTGATGTAGGGGGCGCACCGAGGTCGGTTGGCCAATTGCGGTCGGCCTCAAGGATGCCGGTTCGGACCCATCCAGGGCAGAGGCAGCTGACGCCTATGGGCAGTTGGGCCGCCTGCATGTTGTTGTAGAGGTCTTCGGTGATGGCCACGACGGCGTGTTTGCTGGCGTCGTAGGGAGGGGAGAAGCCTGGCATGAGTCCGGCAATCGAGGCTGTATTCACGATGTGTCCCCCGCCTGCGGCGACAAGTCGGGGAAGGAAGGTCCGGACCCCGAACACCACACCCCAGAAGTTGACGCCCATCGTCCACTCCCATGCCTCGAGAGGACCGATCCACGGATCGCCCTGGGCGGCAACACCGGCGTTGTTGCAGACGACGTTGACCTTTCCGAACCGATCGGTCGCTGCAGCGGCAAGCGCTTCGACCTCTTCCAACTTGCTGACATCGGTACGAACAGCGAGCGTTTCGGTCCCGTGCACCTGCAGTTCCTGCTCAGCTGCTGCCAGCGCATCGTCCTGAACATCGGCGAGGACGACCTGACAGCCGGCCTTCGTGAACGCTTCGGATAACGCTCGTCCGATCCCACTCGCGGCGCCAGTCACGACAACGACTGTTCCTGAGTCGAACTCCATCGCAGTTCCTCCTCCCCGCCCCAAAAAGCTAGTTGACCAACACGTCAGCCGCCGAACGAACGGTCGGTGGAGCAATCCAACAGTGGGGAATCCCACGGTCGACCGCCGACACAACGAGTGTCGCCGTGAGGCAAATCTGGGTGGAGCTGACGTCCAGGGAGCGGATCCAGAATCAAGCGCGCTGACTTTCCTCACCGGGGGCTCATGCCGCTTCGTGTGGCATGGAGCGCAACGGAGCTGAAGTTCTTGCACAATCGTTCTTCCGCTGGTGGCCTAGTCGGGGGACGTGATCGTATTCCAGTAGCGAACAAGCGCCGCAGTCGACGCAGTGCCGGTCTCGTTCCTTTACCAGCCGCTTCTGTCTGACCGTCGGGTGGCGCCTCCGAGACGATGCGTTGCAGCTTGGGCGATCCAATGCGCAGCGGTCGGTGATCCCGCAGCAATCCACTCATCGGAGTCGGCGAACTTCGCGGCCACCTGGACGACCTGATGTTGGTTGCGGGAGAGTCGCCGAATCGTGGCCAGCAGCGCACGCGTCCGCGGACGCGTGGTCCGATCAACGACAAAGCCAGATGCGGTTAGGTGTGCGATGAGCGGCGTGCAGTAGGCATTATCGGGCCGATTCAGGAGAGGACTGGTTCATCGGACCGCCCGGTGGAACGAAGCGAGGGGCTTGGTCGAGTTCGCTCGACCAAGCATAACGATGAGGTGTGACACCGAAGGACGCCGACGGCGTTGGCTGGACAGGACCCGCGAACCTGGCAAGGCGACGCGTCCGCGGACGCGTCGCCCAGTGATCAGGACTGCCAGCGGAGGGTCGAGGCGATCCCGTCGAGATTGGCCGGGTCGCCGAACAACGCCAGATACGAGTCGGGCGCCGTCATTGCGGCGATCACGGCCGACTGACGGTATCCCTCGACGACAGCGGGAGAGTCGTCCAACGGGACGATCAGGCGAGCGTCTCGGCCATCAACCGAGTACGGCTCGATCGTCGGGTCGGCCCCATAGGGCTGGAGCACGTGATCGGCCTCGTTGCGGGCCACCGCATCAACCCCATCCGGAGCGCTCATGACCGTGAGCACCAGGAAGCCGTCGTCGCCGAAGAAGGCCCACTCGCCGTAGTCGGGATCTTGCACCCAACCCGGCGGGAGCCGGAGGCTGAGGCCGAACTCGGCGATCGTCGTGACCTCCCCGGTCGTCGTCGATTGGCCGGCGGTCGTGGACTGGACGCTGGTGGTGGACTGGTCGCTGTTCGTGGACTGGTCGCTGCTCGCAGTGGTCGATGTCAATGACACTGTCGATGACGCTGTCGAGGAGCTCGTGCTTTCGTCGCTGATCGACGTGGCCGCGCTGGTGGAGGTTGCCGACTCGTCGGTTTCGTCGCCACAGCCGGCGAGCAGGACCGCCACCAGTGACACTGCGACGATCAACCGGGTGATCTTCATGTCGTGTCTCTTTCTGTGGGAGCCGGCGCGACGTTTGGCCGGTATCGATCGCCGCCTTCCTTGGCTCGCCTGAAACCGACCCGTCGAGAACACCGAGGCGGTACCGCTCGGGTTTCCGCGATAGGGCCACGGCGCGACACTTCTTGACAGACCCAAACCCATACTTCTCCCCCACATCCGATTGCGGTAGGGGTCAAGGTCCTGATCTGCGCTTTCCGCGGCGCAACGTTGTCGCGATACGCGACGACGCGATCCGGGTCCCGAGCATCGTCGGGACCCGGATCTTGCTGCGACACGGAAACGGGCCTCGTGCGACTGTTTCCGCCGTTGGGTCGGCTCAGGTACCCGACATTGCCTTCGCCGGTTGGAGTGAAGGGATTGGTGACCTGAGCCGACCCGCTTGGACGGTCTCTAGCCCGCAGACATCGGGACGCCCATGCCGGGATCGACCTGGTGCGGCCCGTCTGCCGACGGTGCCACCGAGAAGTCGAAGATGGCCGTCGGTATGTAGACGGTCGAGCAGGAGTTGGGGATATCGACGACTCCGGAGAGTCTGCCCTCGATCGGGGCGGCTCCGAGGATCATGTAGGCCTGGATGTCGCTATAGCCGAACTTCTGCAGGTAGTCGATGGCGTGGAGGCAGGCCCGCTGGTAGGACAGGTGGGAATCCAGATAGCGCTGCTCACCGTCGAGCGTCACCGAGGTGCCGGAGAACGCCAGCCACTGGCTGTACTGCGGGTCGACATTGCCCGGCATGAAGATCGCATTCTCGGATACGCCATAGGTATCCATGCCGCCTTTGATGAGATCGACATGGAGGTCCAGGAACCCACCCATTTCGATGGCACCGCAGAACGTGATCTCCCCGTCGCCCTGCGAGAAGTGCAGATCGCCCATCGAGAGCTTGGCCCCGGGCACGAAGACAGGGTAGAAGACGCGTGTCCCCTTGGTGAAGTTCTTGATGTCCTGATTTCCGCCGTTCTCACGAGGTGGCGCCGTGCGAGCGGCCTCCGCGGCGACGCGATCGTACTCGGCACCTGAGAGTGTCCCCAGAATGGCATCCTGCGGCAGCGGGGGCAAGGCGAGCGGGGGGACGCGATCGGGATCGGTCGCGATCAGCGCTGTTTCCCGTGCCGTCCATCGGGCCAGCAGTTCAGCCGATGGGGCGGTGCCCATCAGACCGGGGTGGATGATGCCCGTGAACGAGACGCCGGGGACGTGCCGTGAGGTGGCGGTCTGGCCCCGGAAGTCCCAGATGACCTTGTAGGCGTCGGGGAACTGATCGGTCAGGAAGCCACCACCGTTCTTCTTGGCGAAGACCCCGGTGTAGCCCCAGCCCTGGCCGGCGAGAGGCCCCGTATCCTCCTGGGGGATCGGTCCCACATCGAGAATGTCGACGATGAGGAGATCGCCGGGTTCGGCTCCCTCCACCGCAATGGGTCCGCTGAGGACATGGACGGTGCTGAGCGGGGCGTTGAGAATGTCGTCAGCCGAGTCGTCGTTGACGATCGCTCCGTCGAACCATTCGCGACAGTCCACGCGGAAGACGTCACCGGGGCGCACCGTGACGTTGGCCGGGATGTCGGGGTGCCATCGGTTGTGGCCAACGTACTGTTGGTCGGTGAACCTCTTCGTGGAGTCAAGGGGGTAGACGACTTGTGGCATGGGAAACTCCTATCGGTAACGGTGAATCTGTGATGGTTGACATGGTTTGAAAAGAACCGTGTTCGGGGATTCGAACACCGTCGCCCGAAAAACTCCTCGCCCTCAGGCGTCTAGGTCACCGCTGCAGCCGACGATGCGGGACTCGACTCCCGCAGGACGGGCCAGAGTGCGCCGAACACAACGACCCCTCCGACGGCAAGGGCAATGGCCGCGGCATCGATGTTGTCTCCCCAGTTGTCGGTGAGCAACAAGAACGCAGGGATGGCGCCGGTCACGATTCCCTGGATGGCGCAGACCCCACCGGTGTAGCGCCCGAGGTTCTCCATCCTGAGCCCGAGAACCACGAAGAACAGAGCCCAGAGAAACGCCCAGTGAAGCCAGATGACTCCGAACCCGTTGTCGCCGAAGCCTTCCCGGAAGAAGTTGAGACCGGCGAAGACGATCGCACACCCGGCCACGAATCCCGAGAAGTACCCGAGTCCGGTGCCGTCGAGATCGAAGAACAGGTTCATGGCCACGTACAGGTAGGTGAACCCGAAGAGGTAGAGACCCGATGCCCCAAGGATCGCGTTCTGGTCTCCGCCGGCTGTGAAGATCAGGTACGTGGGTGTAACGACTTGAAGCAGGCCGACGAAGAGGTTGAGCGGCGCGGCCGATTTGCCGTCGACCCATCCCAACAGCATGACACCGTTAAGGAATAGAATCGCGCCAACGTAGAGCAGTCCAACACTTCCCATTTTCTCATTTCCTCTTCTCTCAGAGCTTGCGAGCGAACACGACAAATGAAGCACCGTATGGCGCAGTTGTTTTCCAAGATATACAGCCCCGTATCAGTCGAATCTGATCAGGGTCGCGGCAGCCTCTGCAATGCCGGATTTGGCGGTGCCATGGGAGTCCGTTTGCTTGGATGCCGGGGTGGGAGCGACGAAACCACGTCCGGTTCGTCGCGACTCTTTTCGGCCTTGTCGATCAGAGCCATCCGATCGGCCGGCGCCCGCCGAATCATCGGCGCCGAGTACAAGCGAACTGCCTCCCGTCGACACGTCGTACACGGCGTCGAACCCGAGGCGTGGCCCATGGGTAGATTCACAGCGAACACGCCGTGCAAACTGCACCGGTATTCATAGGTAGTCAACGATCCCCCCAGATCTTCCCGCTATCAGTTTGGAACCCAAACTGATCTCACCATTGTGCATTCGCAAAGAACCACTTGTCAAGAGCTCCGGCGTCTCGATCTGCGGTGAATCAGCACGTCACCTTGCACTCCGGCAGCGGGCGGGTTTACTCTCCAATCGATGCCGTGGTCAAGTTGATGCTTGTGTCGGCGCGGTCGGTCACGAACAAGCGAGACGAGAGTGGCAACAGTCGATGGAATCGGAGCGTTGGGGATGCTCCTGGCCCTTGCAGTCCTCGGGGGCTTCGTTGCCAGCCGTCTACGTATGCCGGCGCTTCTTGGCATGTTGCTTGCCGGTGTTGCAGTGCGAAATGTTCCCGGCGATCTCCTGGAAGCTCTGCCCGACAGCTGGTCGCTCGTGCTCCGCTTGCTCGCGCTGACGGTGATCCTCCTCCGAGCCGGCCTCGGGATGGACCTGGACGCGCTCGTGGCACTACGCGCCAGTTTGGTTCGACTGGCCTTCCTCCCCAACCTCAGCGAGGCTTTCACCGTGGCGATTGCGGCAAAGCTGGTACTGGATCTGCCACTGCTGTGGGGACTGCTTCTCGGGTTCGTTGTGGCTGCCGTCTCCCCGGCGGTCGTGGTGCCGAGTCTTCTTGACCTTCAACAGAGGGGGTACGGGATTGTCAAGGGAATCCCGACGATGGTCCTGGCCGCCGCGACATTCGACGATGTGGTCTCGATCACCGGTTTCGGTGCGACGCTGAGTCTGGTGTTCGCCGACAGTGGGGAGGCAACGGTGATCGAGAGCCTGGTCCGAGCTCCGCTCGAGCTCGGCCTCGGTCTCGTCACCGGCGTTCTGGCCGGATTGCTCTGCTGGACGGTCGCACGAGCTCCGGCATGGGTTCGGTTCGGAGCCCTCTCCGCACTGGGCCTCGTCGCCGTTCTCGGCGGTTGGGCCATGGGATTCGCCGGTGGCGGAAGCCTCGCTGCCATGACGATGGGTGCGGTGAGCGCCCGGCGGTGGCGAGGCGCAACTGTGGCGGTCGCCAAGGGAATGAGCTGGGTCTGGGCAGTGGCGCAACCCATCCTGTTCGGATTGATCGGCGCAGCCGTGGTACTGAGCGCCGTGGAGCCAAGCTATATAAACGGTGGCCTTGTCATCCTCGTCATCGGCCTCGCGGTCCGCCTCGTCGTCACCTACCTCTCGGCGTCAGCGAATCACTTCAACACTCGAGAGCGCCTGTTCGTGGCGCTGGCATGGATCCCGAAGGCCACGGTGCAGGCGGCAATCGGTGCACTGGCCCTCGACCTGGCCCGACGAAACGAGGCCGGTCCACAGGCCGAGATCTACGGCACACAGATCGTCACCATTGCGGTCTTGGCCATTCTCGTCACCGCACCCATCGGCGCGTTGGCCATAGCGTGGAGCGGCCCCCGGTGGCTTCACCGACAACGCGACTCGACGTGATCCCAACCAACCGGCGGTTCGATCAGATCTCCTCGTGCCGCTTCGCATGGCACGGAGCGCAACGGAGTTGCAGTTCGTGCACAACAGTCCTTCTGCTGACGACGTAGTCGGGGACGTGGTCGTATTCCAGGAGCGATGAAGCGCCGCAGTCGACCCAATGCTGGTCGCGTTCTTTCACCACCCGTCTCTGTCTGATGGTCGGGTGCCGCCTCCGAGACGATGCGTTGATGGGCCGACCCTCTGCGTCGTGGATCAGCGCCCGGAGGAATCCGGTCGGTGCAACCCGTTCCACGACCGAGCCCGGGATCGGGCTGCCGTCGTCGAGGGTGCATCCGTCGCCACGCACGTGCAGCACCACCTCGAACCGACCGGCTGGACCGCCGCTTCCGCGGTCCGAACCTGTCTCGGCCAGTGCTCCAACAGCGTCGGCGTACTGTTGGGCCAGTGTCGGCCAGTGGCCGGATTCCTCGGGTCGAGCAGTTGTTGTCATAACAGCCTGTTCCGGTCGAGCGACGAGCACGCCGGCCGTCAACGGCGCCAGCCGTACGGTGAAGGTGACCATACCGTCGGGTTCGGTTCGCCAGGAGCACGACCGGCTGCTGTGTTGGTGGCGTTCGAGTTGTTCGGTGCTGCTCGTTCGCTCCACCCAGGCGGCGATGGCTCGCCCGAGGTGTCCAGCGGGAGTTTGCTCGGCCAGAGCCAACAGCTCGACCTCGTTGTCTGCGGTTGCGAATCGGGTGAGGGTCCGAACCTTGCTGTAGCTCACGACGCCCCTGGCAAACGCGTCTGCGGTCGCGGGCAGAGAGCGGAGGCATCGCCCGACCCGGATCCACTCCCGGGCGGTGCTGACCTCGATGTCGGCGGCCTGTGCGATCCAATGCGCGGCGGTCGGTGACCCGGCAGCCGCCCATTCATCGGAGTCGGCGAACTCCGCCGCCACCTGGACGACCTGGTGTTGGTCGCGGGAGAGCCGCCGAATCGTGGCCAGCAACGCACGCGTCCGCGGACGCGTGGCCCGATCGGCGACAAAGCCGGATGCGGCGAGGAGTGGTGAGCGACGTGGGGTGGGCATCGATCGGTCCGGTTCACGAAGGAATGGTTGGTCGGACCGCCCGGAGGAACGAGGCGAGGGGCTTGGTCGAGCTCGCTCGACCAAGCATAACGACGAGGTGTGACACCGAGGGACGCCGACGGCGTTGGCTGGACACGACCGTCGAACATCACAAAGACGACGCGTCCGCGGACGCGTCATCGATCGGCTCCTGCAACTTCGATGATCAAGCTCTCGAAACAATCATGGAAGGACAAATCATGAACACCACTACTCCCTCGAAGCCCCGGATCCTGCTGCTACGCGCAATCGCGTTCGCCTGGCCGTTTGTCTCCTGCTCCTGGCCCCGACGGCCTCGGCCACCGCATCAGGTGCGATCCAGGTCGAAGGCGAAGCTGTCCCCTGGCCCGCAGCCCCCGACACCTGCGATCCATCGGCCACCGGACCAGTCGACTACGTGCTCGCCATGCCCGACGGCTCGGGCTCACTCGTCGGCTGCCTCTACGGCATCCGCCAAGAGGAGCGTTTCAACGCCGGCGGACAACTCCAGGTGAACTCCACCGAGATTTTCATCGGATGTCACGGAGACCGGTGCGGTTCCTTTGAACTCAAGGCCTTCATCACCAGCCGCTGGGACGGGTTGCCCGGCGTCGGCAACCAGATGAACGGACGGTGCCAGCACAAGATCGTCAGCGGTACCGGCAACGGCGACTTTGCCGGCATCGAAGGTCGCCTCGACTTCAAGGACATCCTGACCACTGACGACGACGGCACCGTCACCAGCATCTCCTTCGACTACGAGGGTCACCTACGTCTCAGCTGAAAGCCGGCCGACCTCCCGGCCCACCCGGTCGGGGACGGTCAGGCCTCGACCAGAATCAGCCGATTACGACCGGCCAGCTTGGCGCTGTACAGTGCGGCGTCGGCCTTGCGTATCAGGTCGTCGAGGTCGACGACGTCGGCGCTGGGAAATGACACACCGCCGAGGCTGATGGTGACCCGCACCTCCGAGGTCGATTCGAACACCACACTCGATTCGACGACCCGCCGCATCCGTTCGCCAACAGTTCGCAGGTCGGCTTCACCGGCACCCGGCAGCACCGCCAGGAACTCCTCGCCGCCGTATCGCATCAGCGTGTCGCCCTCACGGAGTACGCCTTTCGCGTTCTCGGAGATCAGTCTCAGCACGTCATCGCCGACCTGATGACCGTGGGTGTCGTTGACGGACTTGAAATGGTCGATGTCGAACAAAATGACGCCGAGCGGTTCGCCCGACCGGACTGACCGGCTGAATTCCTGGCTCAAGCGTTCGAGCCCGAAACGCCGGTTGTACAACCCGGTGAGGGTATCGATGGCGGCAACCCGTTGCAGCCGCTCGTGGCTGAGCGCATTGTTCAAGGCGACGGCGAAATTGGGGAGCAGCTGCTGGATCAGGAGGTCCTGGCGATCGTCGATGGGCGCCGTCGAGGCAAGCACGACGACACCGATCGGTACGAGGCGAACGTGCAGAGGGAAGGCGACGACCGTGCGGGGACGGAATCGCACGATCCCGCCGTCGAGTTGAATGTCACTCGGCAACTCCACCTTCACCGTCTCGAGCGTTCGATACGACCGCTGCACGAACTCGCTTTGTGCAAGTCCGTCGGGCTCGGCAATGCCGGCGGACGAAACGGTGGCAAGCTCGCCGTCGCGCAGGATGCAAAGAGCGGATGCCGAGAGGTGGCCGGCATCGTGCAGCACGTTGAGTGCCGCTTCGACGAGCGGTGTCAGCTCGATGTGCGATGCGAGCGTGGTGGCGAAGTTGCCGGCCACCTGAGAGGCCCGCTGTGATTCGGCCAGGGCCTCGACGAGCTGATTGAACGAAGCCGCCGCATCACCGAGTTCGTCGTGGGAGTCGACGGTGATCATGCACTTCTCCGGCGTACACTCAACGTCGTCGTCGGCCAACATGGCGCCACGCAGTATGGACTCGACCCTGGACATCTTCGAGCACATGAACCGCAGACGGGAGCCGACCACTGCTCGGGACAGGAAGTGGTTGGTGGCCCCGACGACGAGTCCGGCACCGATGGTGGCGAAGAAGAACTTCGCCGACAGCACGTACGTGGACGGGACGCCGAAGGCCATGACGAAAAATGGGAACACAAGGCCCATGAGAAGGCCGAGTCCCGTCATCCAGATGGCCAGGTCGGTGAAAACCTTCGTGGTCAGACGGGGCAGGGGCTCGTGGAAGTCCGGGCCTTCCGCCGGCGCACCGTCCGTCGGGGCAGCCTTGTCCGTTCGAGTGGTGGGCTTCGCCATGACTTCTTCATCGGTCACATCCCCGGCCAACATGAACAACTCCACCAGAGAACGACCAGCCTGCCAACGACTGCTTCGATTGTCGTGGCGATCGGTGCGCGCCCATCTCGCCGCAGCGACGCGGAAGATGTTGCTCGTCACGTCTGGGTGACGACCGGCGGGTTCGAATCAGTCATGGTTGCGGATGTAGGCAGCCAGTCGTGGATTGCCGGCTTCATCGGCGAGGTCGGCCGCGGTCTTGCCGGCAAAACCGGGGGCTCCCGTGCCGGTTGTCGTCCGAGCGGCACCGGCCCGCACGAGCACACGGGCGACCTTTCCGTGCTTGGCGATCACGGCCAGCATCAACGCACTGAGGTGAAACTTCGACGTGTGGTCGAGATCGGCGCCCTTGGCGATGAGCCATTCCACGACATCTTTGTGACCGTTGTGCGCAGCCCGCATGAGCGCCGTCATGCCGTAGCCGTCGGTGGCGTCGATGTCGTGTCCGTCACGAAGCATTCGGCGCAGGACCTGCAGTTCGCCATTGCGGGCTGCGTGCTCCCAGTCCACCCGAGTCGTCAACGGCCGGAGCCGCGCCGCGATCGCTGCCTGGCCGGCCCGTTCGGCCAGCTCGAGCGGCGTCTCGACCTCGTCGATACGGGTGATCTCGTTCGGGTCGGCGCCGTGGCGGAGCAGAAGGTCGACCAGCGACAGGTCTCCGAGCGCGGTCGCGATGTGTAACGGCGTGTCGTCGTTGATGCCGTGCTGGTTCGGGTCGGCGCCGCGTTCGAACAGCAGCTCCACCAGCTCGTGCACGTCGTCTCGGGCAGGAGCACCCGGCGCGGAGGTCGCACAGGTCAGGGCTGCGATGACGGGCGGGAAGCCGTCACCGTCTTCGACCGTCGGGTCGGCACCGGCATCGAGCAGCTCACGAACGAACGCCAGCGGGCTGTGGTAGATGGCGTAGACGAGCGGTGGCCCGATCGTCACGTCCGGTGACGTGTTCGGGAAATCGCCCAGCGCCGCAAGCTCGCGGCGAAGCGCTTTGATGTCGCCCTCGATGAACGCAGTGTGCACTCGCCGGAAGCTTTCAGCGCTGAGCGTCATGGCTCGACCATACCCAGCCGCCCGATCCCCGGCCGTCGATTTTCGGCACCAAGGAGCCGACCGTCCCGGAGGCGGGCCGCTGCCGCTCGCCCTGCAGCAGCGGTACGCGGTGTTGTCATTCCTTCTCAACCCGGTGCGGGCGCACCGTGTTGATCGCCGGGATGTCCCAAGCCTCCTGCACCCGACCGTCGACCACCCGCCACACGACGATTGCGTCGACGTCGAGGGCAATACCCCCGAACCCGACGGTGTTGGTCGCGTAGGCCACGACCAACTCGTCACCGTACGGGGTCAGTGAGTGGCCCTCGTTGTGGAAGCCGACATCGCTTTCCTCTTCGAGGCGCTCGAAGAGACTGGCGAGGCCGTCGAGTCCATGGTGGTCGCCTGCCAATTCGGGGAGGTGCGGATTGAAGAAGTGGAAGACGAAGTCGTCGGCGAAGAGATGTTGGTCGGCGTTGGCGAAGTCGGTGCTGATGAGACGCCCGACTCGTGCCACCAACTCGACGTTCGCCTGCTGTATCGATTCGGTCGGCTTCATGTTGCTCCTCCTGGCCAGCGACTTCACCGAGCCCGTGCTATAGAACCGTGTTGCCGATCAGTTGGCCGATGACATAGGTGACCGCCATCGCCAGCGCCCCGCCGACCACAAGACGGACGATGGCTGACCGTTTGCTGGACTGGCCGATGTGAGCGCTCCAGGCCCCGGTGACGGCGAGGGCGATCAACACGGCCACGAAGGCAACGGCGATCCGCCACGATGCGGGTGGGACCAAGATGGCCACAAGCGGCAATGCAGCACCGAGCGCGAACGCCAGGGCCGATGAGCCGGCGGCGGTCCACGGGTTGGCGATCTGGGACTCATCGATACCGAGCTCGATGTTGAGGTGAGCTCCCAGAACGTCGTGGTCGGCCAGCTCGGTGGCAGCCGTGATGGCGGTGTCTTCCCCGAGACCACGGTCACGCAGCAGGCCGACGAGCTCCTCGTGTTCGGCTTCGGGCATCGAAGCGAGCTCGCCGCGTTCCTTGTCGATCAGGGCCCGTTCGGTGTCGCGTTGGGTGCTGACCGAGACGTATTCACCGAGGGCCATCGAGACGGCGCCTGCGACGAGGCCGGCAAGTCCTGCGGTTGCGATCTCCGTGGAGTCCGTCGTCGCAGCTGCGACGCCGATCACCAGCCCGGCCGTGGAGATGATGCCGTCGTTGGCTCCAAGCACGCCTGCCCGGAGCCAGTTGAGCCGACCGGCGATGCCGGTGGTATGGGGTTCGTCACGATGCAGCATGTGTCGGTCCGGGTTTTGGCGGTAATCGGGTGAGATGCCAGCGACGCGTACCCTACGACGTGGTCGGACCGACCTCGTAGAGGCCTAGGTCCTCCATGGCTGAGGAGTATCGAGCTCGGCGCTCTCAGGATCCCGCTTCGCCCGCCAAGGTCGAGATACGGTCGACGATCATCATCACGGCACGGTCGACGACAATCGTTCAGCCGATCACCAGAAACGCAGGCACCCGGAGGCCTCGATCAGCTTCGCCTCCGCCGGGCCACCATCGCACCCCCGCTGTCGACCAACGTCACGTCGTGGTCGATTCCTCGAGAGGTTGGGGCGACGTCGGGCGGGATGATTCCGACCCGGTAGGGGCGGCGGCCGGGTCGGATGACAACGACTCGACGGTGACGTCGGCCGGGGCGGGTTGCGTTGATGCCATGCCTTCGACGTGGATCTCGGGCAGCCACTCCAGCCAGCGGGGGAAGTACCAGTTGCGGTCGCCGAGCAGTTCCATCGTCGCCGGAACGAGGACCGAACGGACGATGGTTGCGTCGAGAATCACCGCGACGCCGAGTCCGAATCCCATCTGCTGGAACATCACGAGATCCCCGGCCGCGAACCCACCGAAAACCGCCACCATGATGAGCGCCGCGCCGGTGATGATCGATCCCGTCACCGAGAGCCCGAATGCCACCGACTCCGAGTTGTCCCGGGAGTGGTCGTAGCGTTCCTTGATCCGGCTGAGCAGGAAGACGTGGTAGTCCATGCTGAGTCCGAACAGCACGGTGAACAGGAACAGCGGGATCCATGATTCGATGACGTCGGTTTGCTGGAAGCCGAACAACGAGGCGCCGACACCATGCTGGAACACGAGCACGATGAGCCCGTACGCAGCGCCGACCGAAAGCAGGTTCATCACGATCGCCTTCAGCGGGACCACGATCGAGCGGAAGGCGAGCAACAAGAGGAGGAAGCTCAGCCCGAGGACGAAGGCGAAGATCGCCGGTGTTCGGCTGTTGATGACCTGCACGTAGTCGGTCATGAACGCGGCGTCGCCACCGACCAGCACCTCGGCATCGGTACCGGCGAAGGCATCGGGAATCTGATCGTCCCGCAGCCGGGTGATCGCCGTCCGCCCCTCCGAGGTCGACGGGTCGACAAGGGTCGTCGCCTCGATCAGCAGGATCTCATCGCCCGGTGCCGGGGTGACCGTCACCGTTCCATACGAGCTGTCGCTCTCGAGGGCGGCGACCAGGCTCTGGGTGGCGGCCGTGATATCGGGGTCGGAGACGTCGCCGGCCGACACGACGATCGGCGTGTTGAGCACGCCTCCGAGGAACTCCCGATTGAGCGTCTCGAACCCGGTGCGAACATCGGAGTCCTCGGGGAGCGACGCGATGGAGTTGCTGCCGATCTCGATCGTCAGATAGGGAGCGGCAGCGGCCAGGAGCAGGCCGGCGGCCAGCAGCGCGCTGACGATCGGTCGCGCCGTGACCACCCGGGTGATACGCCGCCAGAAGGTGTGGGCATCCGTCGTGGCCTGATGGCTGAACGGCACCCGCAGCCGGTTGACACGATCACCCAGGAGGGCCAACAGCGCCGGCAGCAGGGTCAGCGCGGCCGCCACGGCGGCGAGTACGGCCAGAATGGCCCCGGCGCCGAGGCTGCGCATCACCGTGTCCGGCATCAGCATCAGCCCCAGGAGCGCGATCACGACGGTCATTCCGGAGAATGCCACAGCCCGGGTTGCGGTGTCGCCGGCCACCGACACCGCGTCGAGGACGCTGCGCCCCGTCAGCCGTTCCTCCCGGAAGCGTTGTACCACGAACAGGGAGTAGTCGATCCCGACGGCCAGGCCGATCATCGTGATCATGTTGACGATGAAGAAGTTGAGGTCCGTGAACTGGCCCACCAGCACCGTCATCCCGAGGGCGACCACGATCGACAGCGCGGCCAGCGCCAGGGGGAGCATGGCGGCCACGACGGCGCCGAACACCAGAACCAACACGACCAGAGCGATCGGTGCGCCCAGGGTCTCGCCCCGCTGCAACGTCTGCTCGGCCAGCTCGTTGAAGGCGATGTTGATGCTGCCGGTTCCGATGGCGACGACGTCGACGTCGCCGGCCTCCCCGGCGGACCGTGTCACCGCGACCAGAGGTTCAGCCCGTTCCGCGGCCTCCGCCCAGTCCTCGGTGTCGAGCGAAACCCGGATGAGCGCGACCCGACCGTCCTCCGAGATGAGGCCCGGCACGCCGTCGGTCGGGGCGATCACCGAGGCGACGTGTTCGGTGGTCCTCAACTCGGCCGCCAACTGCTCGACCCGGCCCAGAAGTGCCGGGTCGTCGAAGGTGCCGTCCGTCTCGCTCATCACGAGGACGTACTCCTGGATGGCGGTGTCGGCACCGGCGTCGCGGTGAGCCTGATCGATCAGGTCCTGGGCCCGCTGGGCCTCGATCTCCACCAGGATCTCCTGTTCCTGGGTGAGGACGTTCCCCAAGCCCGAGATGGCCACAACGGCACCGACAACCAGCACCAACCATGCCACGAGAGTGAGCCACGGTCGGCGGGCCGCCGTCCGGGCCAGCCTGCCGGTGAGTCCGAGACCATCCATCGTCATGCCTCCGATCGTGCTGCGCCCGGACGCCGCGTATTCGACTCTTCAATCGTCCGCCGGTGCTTGACGCCCCGGAAGGGTCAAAAGGCCCTTCGGCAGCCTGGGGCCGGTCTCGATCCGGCGCATGGCGGATTCCACCTCCGGCGGCAGCGCTTGGCGCGAGCGGGTCAACTGGGAGCCGGCCGAGCTGGACCGCCGCCTGGTGTTCAACACCAGCGTCCACGCCGGAGAGACCGTTGTCCCAGAGGGGACCCATCAGCGCTTCGTCGTCTCGCCCTGACGGGCGGCCGAGATGTGTTCGACGATCAGCGCCACCCCACGGTCCACGGCCCGGACCGTGGCCGGCGAGAGCGGTGAGCCGAGTTCAAGCGAGGCGGCCGGCAGCGACAACAGTTCCACCACGTCCGGCGCCTGCGCCTCGAGCGCGACCGTCAACCCGACCAGCACCTCCGGGGTCACGTGGTGGGTCAGGGCGCCGGGATCGGTGTCATCGGAGTGACAACCGTCCAACCTTCGCAGCACCGGTTCCGACACGGTCACATCGGCGTCGACGAACAGCACCCGGTCCGTGGCGACCAGGTCCAGCGCCAGTTCCGGTACGAGCTGGGTGACCGATCGCACCGTCACCCCCTCCAGGGCCATCGCCTCGATCCGGTCGGCCACCACTCGACCGGCGCCGTCGTCACCCCGCAGCTCATTGCCGTAGCCGATCACCAGGAACGCCTGCACCGGGAGGCCTCGATCAGCTTCGCTTCCGCCGGGCCACCACCGCACCCCCGCTGTCGACCAACGTCACGTCGAGCGGCATCTGGCCCATCGCATGGGTGGAGCAGCTCAGACAGGGATCGAAGGCCCGGATCCCGGCCTCGATGCGATTGAGCACCGGCTCGGGAATGTCCGGACCGTCGATCCACTCGGTCGCGATCTGGCGGATGGTCTCGTTCATGCCCAGATTGTTCTGCCCGGTGGCGATGATCATGTTCACATCGGTCAACAGCCCATGTTCATCGACGGTGTACTCGTGGAACAGGGTTCCCCGGGGCGCCTCGGAGCAGCCGACTCCATGACGCTGGTTGATCCCCGCCCTCGCCCGGACCACATCGTGCTCGATGGCGTCGTCGGCCAGCAGCTCACCCATGAGTTCGGTGGCGGCCAGGATCTCGATCAGCCGGGCCCAGTGGTAGAAGAACGACGAGTTGGCCGTGCCTCCGGCCCGCTCCCGGTACAGGCTCAGGGCTTCGTCGGCCAGCGGCGCACCCATGGTGGTGCACACGTTCAGTCGGGCCAGCGGTCCAACCCGGTAGACCCCGGCCAGCAGATCGCCCTTCGACCCGGCGCCTTCACCGTCACCGTCGACCAGTGGTTTGAAGTAGGGCGACTTCAGATACGAGTCGAACCGGGCCGCCTCGCCGATCCACTGGCGGTAGTCGGCGGGATCGATGTGGTCGGCCACCGTCTCGCCCTCCGCGTCGACGAACCGGAGGTGCCCGTTGTAGTGCTCCCAGGTGCCGGCGTCGTTGCCCAGCCCGAGATGCAGGCTTCCGAAGTTGCCGAAGGCGCGGATCTCACGCTCGAACCGACCCAGCATCTCCACGAACATCGCCAGGGTGTCGGCGGCGGTTTCCCGGGCTTCGTCGAGACCGGCCCGAAGCGTCTCCCTTGTCTCGGCGGTCATCGGGTGGGCGACGCCGCCGGGCACGATGCCGGGGGCGTGGACCTTCCGGCCGGCGATCGCCTCGATCACCGATTGACCGAAGCTGCGGAGCCGGATGCCCCGCCGGGCCAGCTCCGGTTCGGCCGCCATCAGCCCGAACACGTTGCGGGCCGCCGGGTCGCTGTCCCACCCCAGCAACAGGTCGGGCGAGCTGAGGTGAAAGAAGCTGAGGGCGTGGCTCTGAATGATCTGGCCGAGGTTGACGACGCGGCGCAGCATCTCCGCCGTCGGTGGGATCTGTACCCCCATGATGGCGTCGCCGGTCTTCGACGAGGCCAGCAGATGGCTGACCGGGCAGATGCCGCACGTCCGAGCCGTCAGACTCGGCATCTCCCACACCGGACGCCCCCGGCAGAAGGCCTCGAAGGCCCGGAACTCGGTGACGTGGAACCGGGCCGATTCGAGTTGCCCGTCGTCGCCGAGCGCCAGCGTGATCTTGGCGTGGCCCTCGATCCGGGTCACCGGGTCGATCGTGATTCTCGTCATGACGATCCTCCCGTGGTTCCACCGCCCGAAGTCCGAGCGTTCATCCCCATCGAATCGACTCCCCCGTACGTGCCGGACGCTCGCCGGCCAGCAGCGCCTCGATCGCGGCGATGATCCGGTCGGCCGGCGGCGGGCAGCCGGGCACGAAGGCGTCGACCTGGATGACCTGATGGAGCGGTTCGACCCGGTCGAGCAACCCCGGCACGATCCCCGGCTCCCCCGGC